>NZ_JAWQFO010000001.1:0-395884 GCF_033436665.1 Roseobacter sp. FCG-D35 | reverse complement strand
GCCCGCCAGGGTGGGCTGGTGTGGGGGGGGGGGGGGGTGCGGCCCCCCCCCCACGCCCGCGGCACGGCAGAGCGCCAGCAGACCCGCGTGATACTTCGCCGGGTCGATGCTGGCGTGATGCGGGAAGACCGCGCCGCCGGGATAGGCCGTTGTGCCGATTTCCTCCGCGAGGTTCATATTGCTGACCATGTAGGCGTCGCTGCGAAACCCGGGGTTCGGGGCGGAGAGGCTCTGTTCGAGCCGCGCCAGCGCCTTCTGGTGGTGGGCGCCATGGAACCGTCCGACGGCGCGGAACTCGGCATCGATCCCTTCGGTCGCGATGAAATCGCGCGTGAAGTCGAGCGAGGCCTGCCCCTCGCGCAGGATGTCGGTGGCGAGCGTTTCGCCGTGGCGCTTTGCGAGTGCTGAGAAATCCGGCTTGACGCTGGTCGACATCTGACCGCCGTTGCGCGTGCTGCAGCCCCAGCCCGGGGTCTCGGCGTCGACCACCACCGTCGCCCGCCCGGCACGCGCCGTCACCAGTGCGGCGTGAAGCCCGGTATAGCCCGAGCCGACAATGACGATGTCGGCCTCCTTGGGCAGGCTGTCGCCCGCCCCGTCGTCGGGCGGGCAGCCGTCCCACCAGTATGGATGCGCGGCGTAATCCTCGGCGAAGTCCGGCCCGCGCCGCATCGCGGTCACTCTGGCCGTGCGGGGCGCTGGACGACGACCGAGATCAGCGCCAGCAGGCCGGAGCCGACCATCAGAAAGAAGGAGACCGCGTTCAGAACCGGGGTCGAGCCGACCTTGGCCATGCGATCGTACATGGTGATGGTCAGCGGGCTTTCCGAGCCGACCAGAAACAGCGTCGTGTTGAAGTTCTCGAACGAGACAAGAAAGGCGACGATCCCCGCGGCGATCATCGCAGGGCGCAGGAACGGCAGGGTGATCGTGCGCAACACGCGCGCCCGCGAAGCCCCGAGGTTGAGCGCCGCCTCTTCCAGCGAGACGTCGAACTTGCGCAGGCGCGCGGTGATGACCAGCGAGGTGATCGTGGCGATGAACGAGAATTGCCCCAGCACCACGAGGATGAGACCGGGCCGCAGCACCGACAGTTCGACCTCGAAGCTGTCCCAGATCCCGTTGGCGATATTGCTTGCGAAAACGAGGATCGAAATGCCCAGGATGACGCCGGGAATGACCAGCGGCACGATCATGACGATGTAGAGCGCGTTCTTGAACGGAAACTCGCGTCGCACGAAGAGAAAGGCGTTGGTGGTGCCCACGAAAACCGACAGGGCCGACACGATCAGCGCGATCACGAAGGAATAGTAGAGCCCGCTCAGCAGCCGCCGGTCGTGGAACATGCCCAGCTTCGGCTCGGTGTCGTTGAAGAACCAGTCGAGCGTGAAACCCTGCCAGGGCAACGCGGGAAAGAGCGAGTCGTTGAAGGCAAAGATCCCGGCGGCGGCGAGCGGGGCGGCAAGGAACACGAAGAACGCGAGGACGTAGAGCCGGTAGCCCCACATCAGCGTCGGATTTGTCGTCGCGCGCGCCATCAGGTCTTGGCCACCGTGTTGGCCAGCGACTGCCCGGACAGGCGCAACCCGATCCAGACCACCGTGGACGTGAACAGCAGAAGCAGCACGCCGAAGGCGGCCCCGCCCTCCCAGTTGAAGCGGCTGATGAACTGGTTGTAGATCTGCTCGGTGAACCAGCTCGAATTTTTGCCGCCCAGAAGGATCGGGGTGAGGTAGCTGCCGGCGGTCAGCATGAACACGACGATGCAGCCCGCGACGATGCCCGGCATGGCGTAGGGAATGATGATGCGCCGCAGCACGGTCAGGCTGTTGCCGCCGAGGTTGTAGCCTGCCTCGATCATGTCGTCGCCCATGCCGTCGAGCGTCGAGACCAGCGGCACGATCATGAAAAGGATGACCGTGTAAACCAGACCGACAATCACCGCGACATCGTTGTAGAGGAACTCGATGCCCTCCTGCGTGGTGCCGGACCAGATCAGAAAGCTCGAGATCACGCCACTTTCCCGCAGGAGCAGAATCCAGCCGAATGCGCGGATCAGGTCGCTGACCCAGAGCGGGATCAGGCACATCAGGAACAGCGCGCCGCGCGCACGCTTGCCCGCGATCTTGGCGATGTAATAGGCGATCGGAAACCCGATCACGAGTGCGAGGAACGTCACCAGCAGCGACATCGACCCGGTGCGCAAAAGCGTGTTCCAGTAGATCGGCTCGTTCACGAACTCAGCATAGTTGGCGAGACCGTATTCGTAGACCCGCGGCGCCACCTTCTCGCGCAGCGACAGGATCACGATGCCGATATGCGGCAGCGCGATCAGCAGCACGATCCAGAGCGCGAAGGGCGCGAAGAGAAGGATCAGCGACAGGCGTCTGGCGTCCCGCGTCATGCCGCGAACACCATGGTCTGCGCCGGTTGCCAGTCCAGCCGGACCCGGTCGCCCTCGCTCAGATCGCCGGTGCCGCCGGTCAGCACGACATCGGCCTCGATCAGATCGCCCTGCGGACCACGGACCAGAACCCGGCTGTTGGCGCCGTTGAAGAGCACGCTGTCGATGCTGCCCTCGTGGGAATTCGGCCCCGCATCGCCGGTTGACCCGGCCGGGCTCACGGTGATGAACTCGGGGCGCAGGAAGACCTCGACCGGCTCGCCCTCGGCCACCTTGGACTTCCCTTTCCGGGTGCCGACGATGCGCAGGCCGGCGTCGGTCTGAACCGCCACCTCGTTGCCGGTCACGGTTCCCGCGCGCCCTTTCCAGCGGTTCGAGTCGCCCACGAACCCCGCGACGAACGCGGTCTCGGGGCCGTGGTAAAGCTCTTGCGGGCGTCCGATCTGTTCGAACCGCCCCTGGTTCATCACCGCCACGTAATCGGACATGACCAACGCTTCGGACTGGTCGTGGGTGATGTAGACGAAGGTTGTATCGAACTGGTGCTGAAGCAGTTTCAGCTCGATCTTCATCGCCTCGCGCAGCTTGAGATCGAGCGCGCCAAGCGGTTCATCGAGCAGCAGAACGTCGGGGTTCAGCGCCATGCAGCGCGCGATCGCGATGCGCTGCTTCTGGCCGCCGGACAACTGGTGTATCTCGCGCCGGGCGAGGTCGGGCAGCGCCACGCGGTCAAGCACGTTGGCGACGCGCTCGGCGATTTCGGATTTCGAGGCGCCGGCGCAGCGCAGCCCGTAGGCGATGTTCTCGTAGACGTCCATCATCGGGAAAAGCGCGAGGTGCTGGAAAACCATTTTCACGTTGCGCTTGTTCGGCGGGACCGACAGCACCGAGCGGCCCTTGATCCGGATGTCTCCGGCAGTCGGGTCCTCGAATCCCGCGATCATCCGCATCAGCGTCGTCTTCCCGCAGCCCGAGGGGCCGAGGATGGAAAAGAAGGTACCAGCAGGAATGCGGAAGGACACGTCGTCGACGGCGAGCACGCTGCCGAAGGTTTTCGTGACGCCTTCGCATTCGAGATCGAAGGCCGAGGGGTCGGCGTCAGGCATATGGCGTCTGTTCGCTGTTCTGGGATCGTGAAAAAGGGGCGGCGCACCGATGGCGCCACCCCCCGAAAGTTCGTGGACGTCAGCCGCCCGTCGCGGCCTTGATCTTCTCGAGCGTCTTGCCTTCCATGTCCTCGACACCCGGCGGGATATTGGCGAAGAATTTCAGGTTCTCGATGTCCTCTTCCGAGAAGGCGGCATTCACGGCGGCCTTCTTGTCGTCGGGCAGCATGTCTGCTCCGTTCGGCACGGCGGCGATGGCGCCGGTGCTGGCGGACATGATCGCGATGTTCTCGGGCTCCATCACGAAGTTGATCCACTTGTAGGCGGCGTCGTCCGCCTGGCCCTTGGCCGGGATCGCGAAGGTGTCGATCCAGGTCAGCGCGCCGGTCTCGGGCGGGATGAAGACGATGTTCTGGTTTTCGTTGTAGAGCTTGTAGGCGGTCGAATCCCAGGTTTCCGAAGCCACGATCTCGCCCGAGAGCATCATCGCCGACAGGTCGTCGCCTCCTTGCCAGTAGGCCTTGATGTTCGCCTTGCACTCGATGAGCTTGTCGGCCACCCGGTCCAGAAGATCCTGGTAGCTGTCGAGGTCGGCGTAGGCTGCAAACGGATCCTCGCCCATCGCGAAGGCGGTGCCGAGCAGGATCGTGCGGCGCAGCCGCATCGAGGTCTTGCCCTGGTACTGCGCGTCGCAGAGATCGCCCCAACCGCTGACATCGGGGGCCTGCGAGACATCGGCCATCAGTCCCGATGTGCCCCACTGGTGCGGCACGGCGTAGACCTCGCCCTCGATTGTGGTGTTCTCGGTCACGGCGTCGAGGTGGACCTTCGACATCGCGTCGGTGTTGATCTGCGACATGTCGAGGGGCTTGTAGATGCCGTATTCGATCTGTGGCGCGTAGATGCGGTCGTGGCTCGGCTGGGCAAGGTCGAACCCGGCGCCGCCGGTCGCGCGCAGCTTGGCGATCATCTCCTCGTTGTTGGAGAAGGTGACCTCGACGTCGATGTCGGGGTATTTCTCTTCGAATTTCTGGATCAGTTCCTCGGGGGCGTAGGAGCCCCAGGTCAGAAGGCGCAGCGTTTCTGCGGAGGCCGTCGAGGCCACGAGCATGGCCGTAGCGGCCACACCCGCGAGTAAGTGACGCGAACTCATGTTGAAAAATCTCCCTGCGGTGTTTCCCATGGAGGCCTCAACCCGGGCCTCTGGACGGGATGCTAAGCGAGCACGGGCGATTTGTAACCGCCTAATGTGTCAGTTTTTGCAAAGGCTTGCGCGGATGTGCTGAAATCCGGCCATGTTGCCTGCTTCGATTGGCACCGACATCCACAAGGCAATTCCGATGTTCCAGGTCTCCGCGGGCCGGACCTTGCGCATCACGGGGCAAGCGTGTCTCGTGTCAGGTGCGCCAGGCCGCGATGTGGGCCACGATCCCTCGGGGACGCCACCGAAGATGCAGGAGACCAGGGTTTGAAGGACGCACCGCTTCTCAACGTCGTGCTGGTGCTGGCGCTGGCGATCATGATCGGCTGGCTGATGGCGATCGGCCGAAGTGTCATCCTGCCCATCGTCATGGCGTTGATCGCTGTCTACGTGCTGCATTCGGCCTCCGCGGCGATTAGCCGGCTGCCGGGGTTCAAGGTGCTCCCGCTGATGGTTCTGAGGGCTGCGGTGCTGGTCGCCTTCGCGGGCGTGCTTTTCGCGGCCGCGACGGTGATCAGTTCGACCGTGCGCGAGATCCTGCAGGTCGCACCGGCTTACGAGGCCAACCTCTTGGCGATGATCGACGGGCTCAGCGCGCGGCTGAACCTCGACGCGCAGGATGTCTGGGACCGGGTCGAAGCCGCGACCATCGGGCGGATCGACCTCGACGGGCTGGTGCTGGCGCTGCTCGGCGGGTTCTCGAGCGTCGGTGGCGTGGTCTTCCTCGTGGTCCTCTACGTCGCCTTCCTGATGGGCGAGCGGCGAAGCTTCGAGCGCCGCATACATGCCGCGATGCCGGGCGCGGCACGTGGCGAGTCGATGCTGACGCTGCTGCGCAAGATCAACGCGAACATCGGCGCCTATCTTGCTGTAAAGACGCTGATAAACCTGATCCTCGGCACGATTTCGTTTCTGATCATGTACGCGCTCGACGTCGATTTCGCGCTGTTCTGGGCGATCGTGATCGGGCTTCTGAACTATATTCCTTACGTAGGCTCCTACCTCGGCGTGGCCTTTCCGGTCATTCTGTCGCTGGGACAGTTCGGCGACTGGACCTATTCGCTGCTGATCCTCGCCGCGCTCTCGGCGGCGCAGTTCGTGGTGGGCAATGTCCTCGAGCCCAAGCTGATCGGGCGACAGATGAATCTCAGCCCGTTCGTCGTGCTGGTGGCCCTTGCGGTCTGGGGCACGCTCTGGGGCGTTCCGGGGGCCATCCTCGCCGTGCCGATGACCTCTGTCATCGCGATCGTGCTGTCGGAGTTCGAGGCGACCCGGCCCATCGTCACGCTACTGGCCAACCGTGTCGATGAAACGGGCACGCAGCCGGTTTCACGCAACTGACGGGGCAGTCCTTCAGCGTTGCAGCATCGCGTTCGTCCATTCCTGCCGGAACGCGGCCATCTTGAGCCGGTCGAGATAGACCAGCAGGCCCGGGCCCAGACGGATACGGCTGAGGGCGGCGCTGTCGCCGGTTTCGAGCCAGCGGTCGATGGCGAAGGCTCCGCCGGGCTCGAAGGCCTGCGCCAGCGTGTGATCGACAAAGGCGCCGGCGGCTTCGGGCTCGGGTGCGTTGCGCGGGATCAGCACCGAGCGCAGCATCACCGTGGTCAGGTCCGAGGGCAGGATGATGCTGATGCCCGACAGGTCGTCGCGCTGGAACGCGTAGCTGCCGAGCACGTTGTAGGCCACGGCAAGTTCGCCACGCGCCACGTCGTCGATCATCTGCGACGAGCAGCAGTAAAGCCGCGCATCAAGCCCGCCCATGACCTCGGTCAGGCGCCAATAGGTGTCCGAGACCCGTCCTTCCTGCGTGGCGAACAGATAGCCCAGGCCGGAATTTCGCACGTCGTAAGTGCCGACCCTGCCGCGGAACCGGTCGGGGTTGCGCCGAAGAGCCGCGATCAGGTCCTCGCGGCTGCGTGGTATCGGCAGGCCCTCGAAGGCTGCATTCGACAGTACGATCGCCGCGGGTTCCTGGGTGAAGGCGAAAACCAGGTCGTTCCACTTGGCCCAGTCCGGCAGGTCGCGCGTCACGCCGGAGACGTGCCGCCGCGCGAACCCGTCGTTGGCGAGCTTGGTCTGCAGGTCCATCGCGCTCGAGATCACCAGATCGAAGGGCTGCCGTTCGATCTCGATGGCGCGCATGGTCTCGGCGGAACTGGCCACGGTATAGTCGATCGCCACGCCGGGCGCGGTTTCGAGAAATCGAGCCGCCCTTCGGGCAAAGATCGCGGTGTCGGTCGTGGAGAGGATGCGCAGCGTGACCGGTGCATCCTCGGGGCCGAACCGGGCGTGGTCCTCGATCTCGAAAGCCGCGGCGAGACCGCCGAGCCAGATCAGGACAATCGAAAGAGCAAGCTTGCGCATGCGCCGCCTCCGGGAATGTTGGTGAGTTCCAGACGCCCGCCATGCGCCGCCACGACATCCTGCGCGATGGTCAGGCCAAGCCCCGAGCCGATGATGCCGGCGGCATTCTCGCCGCGCGCGAAGCGCTGCACCAGCGCAGTGCTGTCGGCGTCCGGAAAGCCGGGGCCGGAATCACGGACATCGAGCCGGATCTCGTCCGCCGCCGTGGTCAGTGCGACATCGACGCAGGTGCCTGCGGGGCTGTACTTGATGGCGTTGTCCAGAAGGTTGCGAATGGCATTCTGCAGCAGGATCGCGTCGCCGCGCACGGTTGCGGGCTGCGCCTCGGTGACGACAAGGCGGATGTCCTTGATTTCCGAGACCGGTTGCAGACGCTCGACCGTGTCGGTGACCAGCGCGCGCAGGTCGACGGCGTCACGCGCCAGCGTGTCGAGCCGGAACGAGACCATCGCGTGATCCAGCAATTGCCCGGCAGTGCGCGAGCTTTCGTCGATAGCGCGGATCATCTCGCGGATCGCGTCCTTGTTCTCGGGCTTGGTGACATTGCGTTGGATGATCTCGGCCTTGGTGCGTACCAGCGCCAGCGGCGTGCGGACCCGGTGCGCGGCCTCGGCAATGAAATCCTCGGAGCGGTCGAGCGAGGCGGAAAGCCGTGCCATGAACCCGTTGAGCGAGGCGACCAGCGGCGCCATCTCCTGCGGCACCGGCGAGGCGACGGGGCGCAGGTCGGTGGGTCCGCGCCGTGACACCGATTGCGTCAACCTGTCGAGCGGCTTGACCGTGGCGCGGGCGACCAACAGTGCCAGAAGCACGCTGAGCGCAAAGAACCCGGCACCGATACCAAGCGCGAGGCGTGAGGACCAGGCCAAGGTGGCCCGCTGTCCGGCAAGCGTCTGGGCGACGCTGACCTCGAGCACCTCGCGTCCGAGATCGGTCGAGACCGGACGGCCGACGGCCGCGATGCGGACCTCCTCGCCCAGGAAATCGGCCGAGAGGTGGGCGGTCTGGCGTCGACCCTCGAGCTCTGGGCGCGGCAGGTCGGGATAGCCCGTGAGCACCTCCTGCCCAAGCCTTACCGCGTAGAACACGCGCTCGTCCGCGACGCTGTCGAGCATCGAGAGCGCGGCATAGGGCAGGTCGACGGTGATCGCGCCGTCGATGCTGCGCGCGCTGTCGATGACGGACAGGGCGGAGGCGGCAAGCACGTTGTCCTGGCTTTGCTGGGCCACCTGCCGAGCCACGGATTGCACGACGAAGTAAAGCAGGACGGCCATTCCGGCCGAGGCGCAGAACAGCAGCACCAGCAGGCGTCGCCGGATCGAGCCCCTGACCACCGGTCCGGTCACATCTGCTCCAGCTTGTAGCCGAGCCCGCGCACGGTGGTGATCGCGACATCCGAGCCGCCGAGATGCTTGCGCAGCCGGGCGACATAGACCTCGATGGCGTTTTCCGAGACGTCCTCGTCGTAGGAGAAGAGACGGTCGACCAGCGCCGATTTCGAAAAGATCATGCCCGGCGCGTTGATGAGGATCTCGAACAGGCGTAGCTCGCGCGTGCGCAGCTGAATGTCCCGCCCGCCGACGCCGAGCGTTCCCGAGGCCGGGTCGAAGCGAATCGTTCCCAGCGTCCGGCTGCCGGTGCCCGGACCGCTGTCGCGGCGGCGCAGGACCGCGCGGCAGCGCGCCTCGAGTTCGGCGAAATCGATCGGTTTGACCATGTAGTCGTCGGCACCCTGGTCAAGCAGGCTGATCCGGTCCGAGACCTCTGAGCGCGCCGTCAGAACGATGATCGGCGCGCCGTTCTCGCGGCTGCGATGATGCGCGAGAAAGCTGCTGCCGTCGCCGTCGGGCAGCATAATATCCAGCAAGATCATGTCGTAAGCCGTCGTCGCCGAGAAATCGCGCGCGGTTTCGAGATCGGGGGCGTGGTCGACGACATGGCCGTCGAGGCTCAGCCGGTCGACGACCGCGGAGGCCAGCGGCGCATTGTCCTCGATCAGCAGAAAGCGCATCCGGCGACCAGCCTCCCGTCTTGGCCCGTGTCAGCTTGGTGTCAGGTTCCTCACCCAAACCCGCACGACCACATGACCGGCCGCGGCCGTGTCGTCAAACGGGAGGACCATCTTATGACATTCGCACTGGGCCGTCGCGCCCTTCTTGCCGCGGCTGCGGCCTTCACGCTCACCGGACCGGCCCTGGCCCAGGACCAGGTGCTCGACAGCGTGCATTTCCTCATCCCCGGCGGCGCCGGCGGCGGCTGGGACGGCACCGCGCGCGGCACCGGCGAGGCCCTGACCAAGTCCGGTCTGGCAGGCAACGCATCCTACGAGAACATGTCCGGCGGCGGCGGCGGCAAGGCCATCGGCTACATGATCGAGAATGCCGAAAGCCTGCACGACACGCTGATGGTGAACTCGACGCCGATCGTGATCCGCTCGCTGACGGGCGTGTTCCCGCACAGCTTCCGCGATCTCACGCTGGTTTCGGGCACAATCGGCGACTATGCCGCACTGGTGGTCAGCGCCGACAGCGAGATCGACACGATGGAGGACCTGCTGGCGGCCTTCGACGCCGATGCCAACGCGACCGCCATCGGCGGCGGCTCGGTTCCGGGCGGCATGGACCACCTCGTGGCCGCGATGGTGATGGAGGCGGCCGGCAAGGACGCGCTCAACGTCAAGTACATCCCCTACGATGCCGGCGGCAAGGCGATGGCCGCGCTGCTCTCGGGCGAGATCAAGGCGCTGTCCACCGGCTTCTCCGAGGCGGTCGCTCTGGCCGAGGCCGGCGAAGTCAAGATCATCGGCGTCACGTCGGATGATCGCGTTCCGGCCTATGAAGATGCGCCGACGATGAAGGAGCAAGGGATCGACACCACCTTCGTCAACTGGCGCGGTTTCTTTGGCGCGCCCGGACTGCCCGAGGACAAGCTTGCCGCCTACCAGGACGCCATCGCGAAGATGTACGAGACCGAGGCCTGGGAAGAGGTGCGTGCCCGCAACGGCTGGGTCAACATCCACAACTCGGGCGACGACTTCCGCGCCTTCCTCGAAGATCAGGAAAAGGCCATCGGCGACCTGATGAAGAAGCTCGGGTTCCTCTGACCCGGCACTGAGAAGAGCGTCGGCGGCCGAGCGTAAAGCTACGGCCGCCGATCCGGACCGAAGGGAGGGGATCCGATGGCACTCGATCGCTGGATAGCATTCGTCATTCTGTGCGTGGCGCTGGTCTATGCCTACACGGCATTCTTCACGATGGACCAGGCGCTGCCGCCGTTCATGCAGCGCAACCCGATCTGGCCGAGCACCTTCCCCAAGGTTCTTTCCGTCCTCGCGATCCTCGCCGCATTGGTGATCCTGCTGGGGATCGAGAAGCCGGTCGTCTCCGACAAGGCACCCGACATCGACATACGGCGTCTTCATGAATACCACCTCTGGCCGGCGCTGGCGCTGCTGGGGCTCATGGTGGCCTACGCGTTGCTGCTGCGGCCCGCGGGATTTCTTTTGTCGACGGTGGGCTTTCTGACCGTCGGTGCCGTAATCCTCGGCGAGCGCAAGTTCCATATCCTGATCCCCGTCGCTTGCCTCGCGACCGGCGTGGTCTGGTATCTCGTCGAGCAGGTGCTGGGCATCTTCCTGCGCCCGCTGCCGATCTTTTTCTGAGGAGACCCGGACATGATCGAAGGACTTCTCATCGGACTCGGAGCGGCATTCTCGCTCCAGAACCTCATCATGGTGATCGCGGGCTGCCTGATCGGCACGTTCATCGGCATGCTGCCCGGTCTCGGGCCGATGTCGATCATCGCCATCATGATCCCGGTGGCCATCACCATCGGCGATCCGTCCGCGGCGCTGATCCTGCTGGCGGGTGTCTACTACGGCGCGATCTTCGGCGGTTCGACCTCGTCGATCCTGCTCAATGCTCCGGGCGTGGCAGGCACCGTCGCCACCAGCTTTGATGGCTACCCGCTGGCGCGCAAGGGGCAGGCCGGCAAGGCGCTGACCGTCGCGGCCATCGCTTCGTTCTGCGGCGGCACGATCGGGGCGGTTCTCCTGATGGTCTTCGCGCCGATGCTGTCGACGGTGGCACTGCTCTTTCATTCGGCCGAATACTTCGCGCTGATGGTCGTCGGGCTGTCGGCCATCGCCGCCTTCGCCGGAACCGGCAACGTCGCCAAGGCCGTGTTGATGACCCTGCTCGGGCTGATCATGGCGACGGTGGGCGAGGGCGCTCTGTTCAACCTGCCGCGTTTCACCATGGGCCTGATGGATCTGCAGTCGGGCTTTTCCTTCATCACCCTGGCGATGGCGATGTTCGCGCTACCCGAGGCGATCTTTCTCGTGCTGAACCCCGCGCGCTCGGCGCAGGGGGACGGCGGCGGCAAGATCGAGAACCTGCGCATCACCCGCGAGGAGGGGCGCAAGATCGCCCCGGTGATCGGGCGGCAGTCGGTGCAGGGCTTCTTCATCGGCGTCCTGCCGGGGGCAGGGGCCACCATCGCGTCTTTCCTCGGCTATGCAGTCGAACGCAACATCGCCAGCAAGGAGGAACAGAAGGAATTCGGCCACGGCTCGATCAAGGGCCTGGCCGCGCCCGAAAGCGCCAACAATGCCGCCTGCACCGGGTCCTTCGTGCCGCTACTGACGCTGGGCATTCCGGGATCGGGCACCACGGCGATTCTGCTTGGCGCGCTGATCGCGCTCAACGTCACCCCGGGTCCGCGCCTGATGGTGGACGAGCCGCAGATCTTCTGGGCCGTCATCATCTCGATGTACATAGGCAACCTGGTGTTGCTGATCCTGAACCTGCCGCTCATTCCCTACATCGCCAAGGTGCTCGCGATCCCGCGCAACTACTTGATCCCGTTCATCCTCTTCTTCACGCTGATGGGCAGCTACATCGGGCAGAACAACGCGACCGAGCTTCTGATCCTCGTGGGGCTCGGCGTCTTCGCGACGATCCTTCGGTTCGCGGACTACCCGCTGGCGCCGCTGCTGATCGGCTTCATTCTCGGCCGCATGCTCGAGGATAACTTCGCCCGCTCGATGCAGCTTTACGACGGTGTCGGCTTCATCCTCGAACGCCCGATGACGCTGGGCCTGCTGGTGATCGCGGTGCTGCTGGTCATCGTGCCCAGCTACCGCGCGCGCCGGGCGCGGGCGCGCCAGGAAGGGATCGCCGATGGCGACTGAGCCGCTGGCCGGAGTGCGCGTTCTCGACCTGACGAACGTGCTCGCCGGCCCCTACTGCTGCTACCAGCTGGCGTTGATGGGCGCCGAGGTCATCAAGGTCGAGCGCCCGGGGGGCGGAGATCTCGCGCGGGTGCTCGGGGCCGACCCCGAGCGCAACGCGAAGGGCATGGGGATCAGCTTTCTGGCCCAGAACGCCGGCAAGAAGTCGGTCACGCTGGACATGAAAGCCGAGGCCGGCAAGGCGCTTTTGAAACGTCTCGTGCGCACGGCGGATGTGCTGGTCGAGAACTTCCGCCCCGGCGTCATGGACCGGCTGGGGCTGGGCTACGAGGTGCTAAAGACCGAGAACCCGCGCCTGATCTATTGCGCGATCAGCGGCTTCGGGCAGGACGGGCCGCGGCGCGACGATCCGGCCTACGATCAGATCGTGCAGGGTGTCGCGGGGGTCATGTCCGTCACCGGCGCGTCGGATACGGCGCCCTATCGCGTAGGCTACCCGCTGGCCGACACGACAGGCGGCATGACGGCGGCCTTCGCCGTGGCTGCGGCCCTCAACGCAACGCCGCGCGGGGCGTTTCTCGACGTGTCGATGACCGAAGCGGTGCTGTCGGCGATGGGCTGGGTGGTCTCGAACCACCTGATCGGCGGCGTGGAACCCGCCGCGCATGGCAACGAGAACACCACCTCGGCCCCCTCGGGAACCTTCCGGACCGCCGACCAACCGATCAACATCGCGGCGAACCGTGACGAACAATGGCAGGCGCTCGCCCGGCACCTCGGGCGTCCGGATCTGCTTGACCATCCCGACTATCGCACGCGAGAGGATCGCAAGCGCCACCGGCACGCCCTGCGCGAAGACCTCGAGACGGTCCTCGAAACCCGGCCGGCGGCGGACTGGACGGCAGCGCTCAACGCCCTCGGGGTTCCCAGCGGACCGGTCCAGAGCGTGCCGCAGGCGCTGGAGGATCCTCAGGTGGCAGGCCGCGGGTTCATCGGAACGGTGGCCTCTCAGGGCGAAGATCTCGCACTCGCGGGCAGCCCGGTCATGGTGGACGGCCGCAGGCCGCAGCCTGCCGCGCCGCCGCCCGCGCTGGGGGCGGACAGTGACGCCGTCTGGGTCGATCTCGGGGTGACCCCGGACGAACTTGCAAAGCTGCGGGCGGAGGGTGTGACATGAGCGATGTCTCGGACTGGTGGCGGACCGCGATCATCGACATGGAGCCGGGACGGATCGCGCTGCGCGGACATCCCATCGAGGACCTTATCGGCAACGTGAGCTTTGCCGAGATGATCTGGCTGATGGTGCGCGGCGACCGGCCCGACGACGCACAGGCGCGGCTTTTCGAGGCGGCGCTGGTGGCAGCGGTCGACCACGGCCCGCAGGCGCCCTCGATCGCGGCGGCACGCATGGCGGTCACCTGCGGCTTGCCGCTCAACAACGCGATGGCCAGCGCCGTCAACATGCTGGGCGACGTGCATGGGGGCGCCGGCGAGCAGGCGGTCGAGTTGTACCACCACGTCGAAAATGCGGGCGGCGAAATCGCCGCGGCTCTGGACAGCTGGATCGCGCAGCGCGGCAAGATCGTCCCCGGGTTCGGCCACAGGTTCCACACCCCGGTCGATCCACGCGCGCCGCGTCTGATGGCGCTGGTCGCCGAAGCCCGCGATGCCGGGGCGTGCGAGGGGCGATACTCCGAAATCGGGACCGGGATCGAGGCCGAGCTTGCGCGCCGCAAGGGGCGTCCGATCCCGATGAATATCGACGGCGCGACGGCAGTGATCTATGCCGAGCTCGGCTTCGCGCCGCCGCTGGCGCGCGGACTCTTCTGCCTGTCACGCTCGGTCGGCATTCTGGCGCATGCCTGGGAGCAGACCCAACAGGGCGGACGCAACAAGGGGCCGACCCCGCCCAAGTACCGCTGGACCTACGAT
Organism: Roseobacter sp. FCG-D35; assembly: GCF_033436665.1. NCBI lineage: Bacteria > Pseudomonadati > Pseudomonadota > Alphaproteobacteria > Rhodobacterales > Roseobacteraceae > Roseobacter > Roseobacter sp. FCG-D35. The sequence continues at coordinate 381,683 of NZ_JAWQFO010000001.1, read as the reverse complement.
CCGGACTAGGCGGCGCATCGTCCGCCCCCGCAAATCGAAGATCCAGCATTCGCGCGGTCGCGCCGCTCAAGTGTCGGTGTGCTCTGGGTTGATGGGCCGCGCGCCGAATCCGCGTGCGATCCGCGACAGCGCCGGCCGGATCGGCAGGAAAACGCGATACGCAAGTTCGAGGACCGGCATCACGCCGGGAACCCGGGCGACGCGTGCCGCTCGTTTCCAGCCCGGGATCTCGTCCCAGATCGCAACGAAGGCCGCCGCGCCCGAAAGCAGAGTTCCATCGGAATTGCGGACGTGGAAACGGCGCATGGCCTCATCGCAACTCAGGGAGGGGCCGGGCTCGACATCGGGTTTCGAGACGTCGATGAAATCGAGACGTCCGGCGCTGTCGCGCGAGCGGTAAAACCCGATTTCGACACTGCAGAGCGGACAGGAGCCGTCGAAGTAAACCGTCGGCCCATCGCTAGACTTGTCCGCGGTCGTCGCGTTCATTGCATCGCCTCCTCAATCGCAAGATAGGCCGTCGGCGGCGCGACACGATCCGCGAGCGGCGATCCGCGACGGTTTGTCCCGACTGCCTCGAGATGCGCAGTAAGCTGAGGCACATCCCAGATCGCCAGCAAGCCTGAACAGCGCACGGCCTCGTGACCGGCGCTGGCTGGACTTCGCGGTTGGGGCCCTCATTCTTCGGGTATGATCACGCGACGCAATGTCCTGCTCACTGCCGCCACGGCGCTGGCGATGCCGCGTGTGGTGCGCGCGCAGAGTTCGGATCTGCGCGCCGCCATCGAGGCCATGCCGCAACTGCATTCGCTGCAGGTGCGCAGGGGCGACGACACGATCTTCGCCGAGGCGCCGCGCGGCCCTGGCCTCAATGCGCTCGCAAACATAAAGTCCTGTTCCAAGAGCATCGTCGCACTGTTGCTGGGCACGGCCATTGCGCGCGGCGAGATAAATTCCGTGGATGCGACGCTGGGCGAGGTCGCGCCGGTGATCCTGCCACGCGGCGCGACGCCGGGTGCGGCCGCGATCAGCATGGAGGATCTGGTGACGCTGCGCGCCGGGCTCGAACGCACCTCCGGCGGCAACTACGGTGAATGGGTCAGTTCGCCGAACTGGCTTGCCGATGCGCTGACCCGGCCGATGGTGGCGGAGCCCGGAACCCGAATGCTCTATTCCACCGGCTCGACGCATATCCTCGGCGCAGCGTTGGCCGAGGTGTCGGGGCGCAGCCTGCTGGAGCTGGCGCGCGCGCGTCTCGGCGATCCGCTGGGCATCGCGATCCCGCCCTGGACGCGCGATCCGCAAGGCTACTATCTCGGCGGGAACGAGATGGCGCTGCGGCCGACCGCGATGCTCGCCATCGCGACGATGCTGCGCGACGGTGGGCGCTACGGCGAGACGCAGGTTATCCCGCGCGAATGGATCGCGGCCTCGACCCGACCGCACGCACGCTCGCCCTGGTCGGGCCTCTCCTACGGATACGGCTGGTTCCTGTCGCGCTCGGGCTATGTTCTGGGCCGCGGCTACGGGGGCCAGATCATCGCGGCGCATCCTGGCCGCGACCTCGCCGTTGCGATCACCTCGGACCCGACCCGCCCGGCCCGATCGGGCGGGTACTTCGGCGATCTCATGCGGCTGCTGGAAGGCCCGGTGCTGGCGGTGGCCTGAGGCGTGCCGGGCCATTGCGTGCCGTACCGGAGAGAAACCGGTGGCGGCGCAGCGCGGCATCTGGCATGGATCATCGCATGACCCATGAAGATCAAAGATCATTCGGACCGGCCAAATGGGCGGACGAAGCCGCCGCGGCCCGCGAAGCGCTCCTATGAGCAAGCGCCGCGGATATTTCGACGTACAGAGCCCGGTCTTTCGGCCGCTCTGGCGCCGCATTGCCGTGGTCGCGGTGACCCTGGGCTGGGCGCTTTTCGAGTTGTCAAACGGTGCGACGGGCTGGGCGCTGGTCTTCGGCCTTGCCGGGCTGTGGTGCGCCTGGCAGTTCTTCGTGGCTTGGGAAGATCCCGAGGAGACTGAAGCGGACGACGGCTGAGCCGCCTAGAACATGTCCTTGTCGGCAAGCTGCTTTTGCGCGGCATCAGTTTTTCGGGGATCCACGCCCATTGCCTCGAGCACAGGTGCGGTCTTGGAGAACTGGATGTCGCGGTAGGCGACGATCTCGATCCGATTGCCCCACAGGTCCCGGAAGTTGTTCGACGATCCCTCGACCAGCGCCGCGCCAGCGGCCTCGGCAAGCGCCATGACATCTTCACGATCCTCGACCACGAGGCCGAAATGGCGGTGCCCGTCCCTCGTGGTGTCATCGGTTTCGTTCAAGGCAAGGAACTGGTCGCCCATGTCGATGAAGGCCATCACGCGCCGCCCGGCGTCGTTTCGATGGTCGCCGCGCAGCTCGAAGCGGAAGATCTTTTCGTAGAACGCCAGTGCGGCATCGACGTCCCCGACCTCGAGCGCGATGTGGTTCAGGCCGACAAGCTTCGGTCTGTGGTCTTCGGTCATGGCAGGCACCTCCCGGCGAGATACCTAGACCGGTCGGCCATCGCGTCCACGGCCGCTGGATTGGTGCTTCATTAGTGGCCTCGCACCCGCATGCTTGCACGTGAAATACGGATTGGTGTTTGTCGCGCGCCGACAGCTTGCTATCAATGCGCGAACTGCGAATGGGACGACACGCGCAATGAGAGAGCCCTTCCTGTCCATCGAGACCCACCGGGCCGACGCGACAGACGCGCCGGGCGACGCGCTGGACCGTCTGAGGCGCGGCGATCTCGGCGCGATCGTCCTGCGCGATGTCTTCGACCCGGATTGCCTCGCCCGGCTTCCCGCTGAGCTGGCGATCAACACGCCCGGCTTCGTCCGAACCGAGTTCCCGCCGGCCTTTCACGCCTACTTCTACGGGATCAATCTCAACCTCGCCGACCCCGACCTGACGCCGTACTTCGCCGCCGAACCGGCGTTCCGGCGCAGCCTTGCGGGGCTCGACGTGGGCGGCGTACCGGCCGAGCAGCGCATCTGCGATCTGCTGTCACGCCTCGACCGGGACCGCCCCTACGCGCCCGCGCCGGGGCCGGCGCCCGGGCAGCGGCATTTCTTCACGACGATCCGGGCGCACCGCACGGGCGGCTACATTCCGGCGCATTTCGACAACGAGGCGGCGGCGCGTCCGACCTATCGGCATGTCGCGGCGCTCTGTGAGCCCGGGATCTATTCCTTCGTGCTCTGCATCGACCCCGCGGAGGCGGGCGGCGCGCTCGAGGTCTTCAACGTGACGTCGCGCGAGGCTGCGCAAGCGTTCCGAAATCGCGATCACGCCGGACATAAGCGTGACCTCGCATCGGTCGAGAAGGTCGCGATCCGGCTTGAGGCCGGGGAAATGGTGCTCCTGCATTCGAGCCGCTATCTGCACGGCGTCAGCCCTGTCGAAGGAACGCGCACGCGCTGGACGATGTGCAGCTTCATGGCTCTGTCGCGGAATAGCCTGCGCGGGTACTGCTGGGGATGACCGTGCAGGGTCTCAACTATATCCCGGCGCTGATCGAGGCATTTCGGGCCGGGCAGGCAAGCGATCACGTGCATCTCGGCTACTGGCCGGACGGGGTCAGCCTCGACTGGCGCGGCGCGCAGCGTGCGATGACGGTGTTGCATCTCGACGCGCTGGTGCTGGATCCCGGCCAGACCCTCGTCGATATCGGGTGCGGGTTGGGCGGCAGCCTTCGGGTGGCGAACCGGCGGGTGTCGGGCAGTTCGCTTGTCGGCGTCAACATCGATCCGCGCCAGCTCGAACTTTGTCAGCGGATCGTGCCGGCCAACAGCAACCGGCTGTCATGGATCGAAGGCGATGCCGGCGCGGTTGCACTTCCGGACGGATGCGCGGACCGGGTGCTCTCGCTCGAGGCAATGTTCCATTTCCCCTGCCGGCGCGCCTTCCTGCACGAGGCGGCGCGACTCCTGCGCCGCGGCGGCCGGCTGGTCTGCAGCGATATCCAGTTCGAGGCCCCGCGCGACGACGACGCGCGGCGCTGGCTCGACGTGGCCACCACGGGATATGCGCCCTGGCCCGAACCGGTCATCGCAGCGGAAGCGGTTGCGGAGATGGCGGCCACCGCAGGCTTTTGCAGCGTCACGACCCGCGACCTGTCCCAAGGCATCCTGCCTGGCTGGGACTGGATCACCGATGCCGGTCACAGCCCCTTGCGTTCGCCGGTCGCCGCGCTGCGCGATCTGCAGCGCGCCGGGTTGCTGCGCTACCAGTTCCATGTCTTCGAAAAGCCCTGACGGTCCGGGTGCGCTTGACCTGTGACGGCACCGGAAGGCACGTTGAGGTTGCGCCGCACGAAAGGGATAGAGGCATGAAAGGTCGACAGCCGGAGATCGGGGACGCGCTGTGCCACCACACTCGGCGCAGCCCCCGCCGGAACGGCGTAGGGCGCATTTTGTTGGCCGTCGGCCTGTGCGGCGCCATCGTCTCGGCGGCACCCGCCGGTGCGACCGACCGAGCGGGGCTGGTCCTGACGGCGGAGGGTGCGGGAACGGTCACGGCCATTTGCCTGCTCGACGGCGGTGCCGCGCGCGTGGAACTTCTCGACGTTCCGATGCCGGTCCTGCACCGGCTCGGCGCTGCAACCGCGCGCTGCGAGATCACCCTGACCGTCCCGACGGAGGTCATCCTGAGCGACGGTGCGGGCCGGACGTCGCGCGCCGGCCTGTCCTCGGGCCGCTTGATCCTGTCGCTGGACTAAGGGGAGCGGCGTTCGCGATGCGGCAGGGACTGTACCCCGAGGATGAATACCTCGCCACGTTGCCTGCGGTCGCGGCGCTGCTGGCGGCCAGTCGCCTCGGCCTGCTCGACCGTCTCGTCTCCGAAGGTATGCCAGTGTCCGAGGTGCTGCGCGCGGGCCCCGGCGCGCGACTGCTGATCGATACGCTGACAAGCGCCGGGATCCTGGTGCAGGACGATGATCACCTTGTCGCCACGCCGGGCTTCGCACAGGTCTGGCGCGCCCGTGGCGACCACGCGGTTGCTCGCCTAGAGATGACGGCACGCGCGGCACGCGATGCGCTGACCCGGCCCGAGATGCTGTTGGGCGCCTTTGACGGATTCATGGCCGACTCCGAGACTTTCCGCCTCTTCCGCTACGACCGGGCGTTCGGCGACAGCGCGGCCCATGTCGCCGCGACCCGGCCCTACTGCGACTACGTCGGCAGCCTGACCGCCGCCGAGGCCCCGCAATTGGTCGCCGCCGCGTCGCTCGACGGCGCGGGCGAGGTTCTCGAGATCGGCGGAAACGCCGGTGTCCTCGCGGGTGCGTTTCTCGAGCGTCACGCCGATTTGCACTACACCGTCATGGACCTGCCCGCGGTCTGCCGGATCGGTGCCGAACGCACCGCCGGGCGGCCCTGGGCCAATCGCCTGCGGTTCCTGCCCGGCGACGCGCGGCGCGACCGCTGGCCGGGTCCGGTCGACGCTGTGGTCTTCAAGTCGATGCTGCACGATTGGCCGGACGATCAGGCCCGGGCCTTCCTGGCACTGGCGCGCGACGCGCTGAGGCCGGGAGGACGCGTCCTGGTGATGGAACGCGCGCCGGTCGATGGTCTGCCCGCCGACGCACCGGTTTCGGCCTTCACCGACGTCGTCTTCGCGCCCTTTTTCCGTCCGCCGGAACGTTATTGCAACTGGATGACCGACGCCGGTCTGAGCGCGCCCGAAGTGACGCATATCGGGACTGCGCCCCCATTCTATGTCTTCGAAGCGCACAAGCCCGGGCCGGAGCCATGACGGACGGACCGGTAGGGCAGGGACCGGTCATCGCCCTCTGCGGGAGACCTGGGTCCGGGAAATCTGCGTTGGCGCACGGGATCGCGGCCCGGGTCGCGCAAGCGTCGGTGGTCGAGTGGGATCAGTACGAGACCGTCACGCGCTGGCCGCCCGAGGTGGTCACGGACTGGCTGCGACGCGGCGCCGACCCGGCCGAGGTCGAGGCCCCGGGACTGACCCGGGCCTTGATCGCCGCCCGCACTCGTGGCCCGGTGCTGTTCGAAACCCCGTTCGGCCGCACGCATGTCCTGTCCGGGGCCCTCATCGACACGGCGATCTGGATCGACCTTGCCGTCGATACGGCGCTTGCCCGCAAGCTGGGTCAGCTTCTCGAAGCAGGTGCGAAGCGCGACTGGCTCGCCGGCTATCTCGCGGCCTACGAAACGGTGGTGCGCCCATCCTGCGAGATCCAGGCCGCGCGGGTCGCGCCGCAGTGCGACCACCGGATCGTCAACGACCTGCCCGCGGCTGGATTGATCGACCGGGTGCTGGCGCTGCCTCCGCTGGCCGTTCTGCCGAGATCGGGCACCTGAGCTTGCGCCGTCAGCAGTGCATGCTCGGTCGAATTGTTAACGATTTCCCGCCTCTCTCGAAAAAGCACTCATAGCGTGTCAAGACTTGAATGATTCAATTATTTGTAGATCGTACCGAGGACTGCTCGAGTCTTACCAAGTTTTGCGGCGATTATTTCGATCACCCAAGGTGTTGTTTTTAAAGTACTCCTCGCTGCCGGAGACGTAGATGTCTTATCCTTTCAAGGCCGATTACAAGGGCCTTCTGCCACATCTTCCGATCAACAGATCGCAGCGATCCCGACTGAAACGACGAGATCCTTCGCGCTTCGCAGCGCTTGAGAGAGCCGCGCGGCGACTCGCTCTGGATCCGATGGAGCCCCGGATTCTTCTGGCCGCCGATCTGGCTGTCGACATTGCAGCACTTTATCCGGACCGGCAGGACAACGACCTTCTCGTGCGCATGATCGACGAGACGGTGACGACCAATGGAGAAGCGGTCGCGGTGCAGAGGGTTCAGATCCTCGACACATCCAACGACGCGATCCTTGCCTTCGGTGACGTCTCGGACATTTCGGCCATCACGATCGAGGGCGGGTCGGGATCCGACAGGCTGACGATCGACGTGGACAGCTTCGGCGCAGCGACCGTGCCGGAACTCGACTTCGACGGCGGCGGCGGATCCGACAGTGTCGTGTTCGACACCTCCCGCGACGCGACCTGGACGGTCACCGCGCTCGATTCCGGCACGGTCAGCGATGGCGTGGCATTGCTGGATTTCGCCTCGGTCGAGACACTCGAGGGGGCAGCGGGCAACCAGGATACCTTCGTCGTGGTCGACGATGCCACGGTCAGCGGCAGTATCGAGGGCGGTGACGGCGGCTTCGACGTGCTCGAATTCGAGGGCGGCAGCTACGCCACCTTTGGGTACGAAGCGACAGGCGCGCAGTCCGGCATCATCAGCCGCGACGCGACGACTCTCGATTTCTCGGGCTTCGAGCCGATCTCGGTGATCTCGAACGCAACCGCGACCAGCTTCAGCGTGACACTCGGAACCGGCAACAACCAGGCCGAGCTGCGCGACGCCGGCGGCGCCAACATGTTCGAACTCGCGAGCGTCGGGGGCGACGCTTTCGAGGGCGGCATTTTCGGCTTCGCCAACCTGCAGAACATCGTCATCGACGGCGGCGACGGCACGGATGCGGTCACCGTCGCGGGCTTCGATTCCAGTTTCGACGGCGCGCTGACGATTCGCGCCGAGACCATCACCGTCGATGCTCAGATCGGCGGGCCGTTACCGACGGATCGGCTGACCTCGGTGACGCTCGAGGCCACCGCAACCGCCAGCGACTCGGCTGCCAGCCTGATCAATCTGGGCGGCGCGACGGACGGCACCGCCATTGCGAGCATCACAGTCAACAGCTCGATCTATGCCTCGGGCGCCATCGTGATCGACAGTCACGCCGCGGTCGACCTTTCCGCAAGTGCTCTGGTGTCCGGGCCGGTCGTAGTGGTCAGCGCCGATGCCACGACCTCGGCCACGTCTCGCGTGGCGAACGGTGTGACGATCGACGGCGGCTCGGTGCTGATCGAGGCGACGACCGCGACCACGATCGATGTCGATTACAGTAACGTGCTTCTGAACGGCTCGGTGGTCGGCACGGCCAATGCCAACGTCACCTCGACCGCCAAGGCGGTCGTGGAAGGCGGCGCGACCATCAATGCGGGCACTGACGTGGCCGGAACGCTGAATGATCTTCTGGCGCTCGATACCGACATGAAGCCGGTGGCCGAAAGCCGCAGCTTCAGCGCCTTGGTCCGGGCCGCGGACGACATCGATGTTTCGCTCGAGATGGCGACTGGCGTGATCTCGACGGTCTTCGATCTCGGGGTGCTGGTCACCGACGTCGACATCAGCCGTGAAACGCAGGCGCTGGTGGGCAACGGTGCCGGCCTCGCGACCGTGACATCGGGTGGAGGCTTTGGCCTGGTCGCGGACAACACTGGTTCCGTCTTCAACACCGTCACCTCGCCGCTTGTCGGATACTCGAACGTCGAGATTGCCAAGGACGACGCGATCGCGGACGTGAACGCCGCCGTCACCGCGGTCAGTGCCGCCGTGATCGCGGAGAACGACACGCGCTACGAGTCGCGCGCGAAGCAGGCCTTGAACACGCTGGCCGGGCAGACCCGCGCCTCGGTCGATGTCAGCACCATTGCCACCAGCGGCACCGATGCGGGCGGAGTGGGACTGCTGGTGCGGGCCGTGGACGTCGCGTCCTACAATGCCGTTTCGGTCGATTTCGGCACCAACTTCGGCGCCTATCCGGGCACGGAGATCCAGGTGTCCAAGGGCGGCGGGGCGCTCGGTCTCGCCTTCGGTATCAACGAGATCGCCAAGACGGTCACCGCCGAGATCGATGGCGGCTCGGTCACCGCGACCGGCGGATCGGTGGCGGTCGAGGCCAGCTCGGTGATGGAGCTTGTCGCGCGCACGGACGTGGTCGCGGCGGTCGATGCCCGGCTGGCGCCGTTCAAGACCTACACTGGCGGCTTCTCCGGCGTGATGTCGGTGAACGAGATGCGCGGCGACGTCACGGCGCAGATCGTCAACGCGACCGTCTCGGCGACCGGGGCTGCCTCGGACGTCGACGTTGCCGCGAAGAACCTGTCGTTGATGCACGCCCGGACCGAGGGCACGACGGACATCACCGGCGGGTCCAACGGCGCCATCGCGCTCGGCGTCGCCTTCAACGCCGTGGGCCTCGATCTCACCAACATCGCAGGCGAGTCGCTCGACGCGCTGATCGGGACCACGCTGGGCAGCACTAATGACCGGCAGGATACGCTGGCGCTGATCGATGGGGCGACGGTCTCGGCAGGCCGGGATGTCACCGTCGACGCGCTGGCGGCGGCCATTCTCAACGCGACGACGACCAATGCCGCCAGCTCGACAGCCTCGGACGAGTTGCTGTTCGGCGCTTCCGGGTTCGCCGCAAGCGGGCTCCTGGCCACGGCGCGGGTCGCCACCTCGACCAAGGCCGAGATCCGCAACGGCTCGGACGTCGATGCAATCGGAGGCAATGTCCGGGTCAACGCCAAGGACGACGCCACGATCTCTTCAAACGTCAAGGTCGTCGCGTCCTCGGTGACCAGCAACGACGGCGGCCTCTCGGTCGTCGACGATTTCCTGACCGCCGTTTTCAATGCCGAATACGAGGTCGTCACGGACTCGCTCAATCCCGGCAACAACCAGGGTTTTGTCGTGGACAACCTGCTGCAACGCACCGCTGACGACACCATCGACCTTGCCTTCGGCGACCGCGTGCGGACCGTGGAAGACGGTGAGATTGGCGCGATCTACCGCTTCCTCGGCGAGACTGGGCTGGCCGCCTTCACGCAGGTCGACCTGACGACCATCGACTTTTCCGATCTCGATTTCTGGGTCGAGGTGCCCGAGACCGAGATCGTGCCGACCGGCAACAACCTGACCAAGTCCGACAGCCGCGCCATCGGCGGCACCGTGGCGCGCAACCAGATCGACACCGTCACCGAGGCACGGATCGACGGCTCGACGGTCGATGCCGGCGACGACATCGAGGTCACGGCAGAGCAAGCGGCGGCGATCTTCGCCAAGGTCGACAGCGGCGTCGAATCCTCGGGCGGCAGCGTCTGGGGCACCGGCGAGTCGCTGGCAGCAAACGGGCTGGTGGCGTTCAACGTCGTGCTGAACTCGGCCACGGCCATCATCGAGGATGCGACGGTCAATGCCGGACCCGGCGCCGACGACAGCCTGCTGGTCGAGGCCACCAATAGCGGCACGCTGCTGGCGCGTGTCAGCACGGCCACGACTTCGGGCGCCAATGCCGTCGGAGTGACGCTGGCCTTCAACACCGTCGGTTACGAAGCGACGAACCTGCTGTTCAACGTGGTCGATGCGTTGTTCGCGACCGATCTCGGCCCGCAGGATCCGTCCGACGCCACGGCGAAAATCCGCAACAGCAGCGTGTCGGCAGGTGGAGCGGTCGAGGTGCTGGCCGGCAACACCGCCCAGATCGACGCGAAGATCGACACCGAGGCAAGCTCGAACGCGGCGGCCTTCTTCGGCGCCAGCGCCATGGCGGCGGCGGGTGTGCTGGCCTCGAACATGCTCTCCGGCAAGGCGCTGGCCGCGGTCGAGGACAGCGACAGCAGCGACGGCTTGGAGACCGTGGCAGCGGGGTCCCTGACGGTCGCGGCGCGCGATGCCGCCATCGTGTCGTCGCAGACCACGATCATCACCGGCACCACGAAGAACAACGACCTCGGCACCGGGATTCTCGAAACCGTCGCGGGTGCGCTGCTCGACGACTACAGCTATTCCTCGACCTCCGGGCCGCAGGCGCTCGACTTCGGGGCCAAGGTGCGGCTGGCCTCCGACTTCGACGTCGCCAACACCGCGGACCTGTCCTTGACGGAGACCACGCGCGGCACGCGCGGCATCGTCTACCAGTTCATGGGGCAGGCCTCGGATTTCGCCAGCGGTGGCGCGTTCTGGGATGCCGCGGCCAATAGCGGCACTGGCGGTCCGATGGACCTCGACGCCATCGACTACAACGATCTGCAGTGGTGGAAGCCGCTGTCGGAAACAAACGTGGTTCCGAAGGCGATCGTGAACGCGGCACTCAAAGGGCTGAGTGCGGCCACCGGCAGGGATCTTTCGGGATCGGCCAAGGCCTACTCGGCGCTCGTCGTGCGCAACGACGTCCGCGGCGGTGCCGAGGCGCGGATCTCGGGTATGGACGTCGACACGACCGGCGCAATCACGGTGTCGGCGACCGAGGCGGCCGTGCTGACGGCGCTCGATGCGTCGCAGATGAATTCCACCACCAGCAAGGGCGGGGTGATCGTCACCAACCAGGTCAACTCTTCGGCCGAAGCCGTTGTGGAACGCTCGGACCTGACCACGACCGGGGCGATGGGCGACGTTAACGTTACCGCGCTGAACGTAGCGCAGCTCGAGGCGACGGCGCTGTCCGAGATGACCTCGGCCAGCAAGGGCATCAGCGTCGTCATCGCCCTCAACTCGGTGGGTTACGACAGCTCCAACATCTTCTTCCAACTGGCCGACGCGCTTCTGGGATCGGACTACCTGATCGAGGAAACGCCGGTCCGGTCGCAAGCCTATATCGAGGATTCGGCGGTCAACGCCGCCGGCGACCTCGCCGTGACCGCGCTGTCGCGGGACGTCGAGGCGGTTCTCGCCGAGACTTACACACCGCAAGGCGAAACCTTTGATCTCAGCTACGCGCAGGGTCTCGACGATGCAGGCGACGTCGATGTCGATCTCGACACGGCAGTGGAAGATGCCGAGCAGGACGCGGCCTTCCTGCAGCAGCTGAAGGACGATCTCGCCGCCGCGGGGCTGACGACCGAGGGCGCGCTCAGCGTCGAGACGCTGGCGCCGCAGGACCTGTGGTTCGTCTCCGATGACAGTGGCCGAACCTGGCAAATCAAGCGCACCACCAACGATACCGGCACCACGGTTCTGGAGGTCGCGAGCGTCAACCTGATCGACGCGCAAGTCGGTAACGAGGTGACGCAGGCGACCAAGAATGACCGCGTCGTGGTCGATGCGGCCGTAAGCGCCGTCCAGACCCTGATCGACCCGGCAAAACCGCTGAAATGGGGATCGTCGGGCATGGCCGCCGGCGGTACGTTGACCTCGAACCGGATCAACAGCGAGACTAAGGCGTGGATCAGCGAGACCTCGGCGGATTACGACATCTCGCAGACGCTCGACCAGGTTGCGATCGGCGACCGTGTGGCGCTGGCCGACGGGTCGGTCGTGGAATACCTCGGCGGCGTGCTGCAGGGCGACGCGACGCCCGCGAGCCTGACACAGAATGACCTGATCCTGATCACCGCGGACCTCGCGGTGTCGGGCTTCGCGCAGGGAGACGTGGTGTCTTTCACCGGGACCGACATCCCCGTCTTCAACCCGAGCCTAAGCCTCGAGGACTACATCGAGGCCAATGCCGGGCAGTTTGCCGCCTTCGACAGCCAGAGGGTCGCCGACTTTCTCTACACCAGCCGGGCGGTGCCTGTCAGCCTTCTGGCGGGAGACCTGATCCGCATCCACGAAGACCTGGCGATCTCGGGCTTCTCCGCGGGCGACATCGTGAAGTACACCGGCCCCGACATCACCGACATCGACGACGACGTCAGTGACCTGAGCGCGCCCTTCACCTACGACGACAATGGCGAGAACGCGCTTTACACGCTTGCCGAATTCATCGAGCTCAACGCCGGTCTGTTCTCCACCGTCGGCGTTCAGCAGCGCATCGCCCTTGCTGCCGACATCGCCGCCAATGCGCAGCTCTGGGCCAATGTCGCGGCCGTGGGCACCGGCAACACGAGCGCCGCCGGCTCGCTAATGGTTCGGGCCGAGGACAGCGCCAACATCATCGCCGACAGCCAGCTTGCGCTCTCGTCCGCGGTCGAGAACAACATCGACGGGTTGCTGGCGCTGATCTCGGACGAGATCGGAACCGACTACGACTACACCACGCGGTCGGGCTCGGTCGTGGTCGAGGAAGGCGAGCGGGTCCTGCTTGGCACGAACTACATTGGTTCCGTCGGCGCGACCGGGCAGATCTGGGAATGGAACGGCCCGTTTCCGTTGAACGTCGACCTGTCGACGGATTTCCTCGCACTCGAGATGAGCGAAGACGACGGACTGCTCTGGGATCGGGTCGACACCGACCTGCAGCCCTCGGACGCCTTCCCGAACTTCGGCAATCTCGCGCCCTCCGACAGCCGCGCCATCGGCGGCACGATCTCGGTCAACGACGCGCGCGGCGCGGTCGAGGCCTTCATCGACAGCCGCACCGTGGTCGCAAGCGACGTGTCGGTTTCGGCCGAGGCCACGACGACGATCCTTGCCAACCAGATCAGCGACATATCCTCTTCGGGCGGCAGCGCCTGGGGCACCGGCACCTCGCTGGCGGTCAACGGTCAGATCGCCACCAACATCGTACTCTCCGAAGCTGACGCCTACATCACCGACTCCGACATCACCGCGAACGGTGCTGCGGGGGCCGGCGACGTCGAGGTCGACGCGCGCAACACCTCGATCCTCGATGCGACGTTGCAGATGACGACCTCGACCGGCGATACAGGGGTCGGCATCGCGCTGTCGTTCAACTCGATCGGCTGGAAGGCCTCGAACATCCTGTTCAACCTCGTCGACACGATCGTCGGAGATCCGTTCATTTCCGAAGAGCTGTTCGACGGGCTCGACGCCTCGGAGGCGCGCGCATGGATCGCCGAAAGCGCCGTGTCGGCGGCGGGTGCCGTGCGCGTAGAGGCGGCCAGCCAGGAGCTGCTGAACGCCACCACCTCGAACGCCACGACCTCGGCAGCCTCGGCACTGGTCAATGCCGGTGGCACCGCGGCGGCAGTCACTGTGTCCAGCAACAAGATCAACGGCGCGGCAAAAGCGTGGATCGAGGATGGCGGACGCGAGACCACGCCGCAGATCGACGCGGTCTCGGGCCTGCGGGTCGCCGCGCGCGACGACATCCAGGCCTATGCCAACACCAGCCTCACCAGCGAATCCTCGACCAGCAACGATGGCGGCGCGGGTGTTCTGCAGGAAACCCTCAACGACCAGCGGACCGTCGACTGGGAGGCGCGCTCGACTCCCGGTCAGCTTGTCGATCTGAAGTTCGGCGACCTCGTGCGGGTCGCGACCGGGCATTCCGACGCGAATGCCGCCGACCAAGTGTACCAGTACCTCGGCGCCAGTGACGACGGCTACGGCCAGGCGCTCGACCTGTCAGGGGTCACGTTCTCCGGCGACACCAATCCCACCGCACTCGACTACTGGCGGCCGCTGCTGTCGAACTCGATCGTGCCGCAGGGGCTGAACGTCACCGAATCCGACTCGACCGCCGTCGCGGGCATTATCGTCTACAACGAACTGCGCGGCGAAACCGATGCCTGGATCGAGAAGGTGCACGTGCGCGCCACGGATGGCGCGATCGAGATCGAGGCGATCGAAAATGCGGTGATGCGGGTCGAGACCGACAGCTCGGCCAGCTCTTCGGGCGGCAGCGCCTACGGGAGTGGCACCTCGCTGGCGATCAACGGGGTGCTGTCGACCAACGTGATGATCGCCTCGGCCGATGCCTATGCCAAGGACGCACGCCTGACGGCGGAGGATGGGGGCAACGGCACCGATGGTGCGGGCGACGTGACCGTGTCGGCGATGAACACCGCCGACATGGAGGCCACCACCAAGGCCGCGACCGCGACCGGCGACACGGCGGTGGGCCTGGTGCTTGCCTTCAACTCCGTAGGCTATTCGCCGCTGCCGTCCGTGTTCCTCGCCGCCGAGGTGCTGACTGGCGACGTGGGCATCACCGACGGCGCAAACAACCGGCTTTTCGGACCGCGCCCGGCCATCGCAGAGGCCTACCTGATGGACGTGCGGGCCGATGCCGACGGCGCGCTTACCGTCGAGGCCGACAACCAGGCCCGGATCGTGGCCGAAACCTCGAACGAGACCACATCGGCAGCCTCGGCTTTGGTCAACGCCAGCGGCAAGGCGATCAATGGGGTACTCGCGCTCAACCGCGTGAACGGCGGCGCGCGGGCCTACATCGGCGAGGCGAACTTCCGCCAGGACGATGCCGACCTCTGGGGCCTGCAATGGGTTGAGAAAGGCGATCGCGTCGAACTGTCCGACGGCACGATCTACGAATACTCGGGTGAAACAGGCCGGATCGAGCTCAAGACCGGCATTTTCGCCGGGTCCGACTGGACCGACGTGAGCGAGGGGACACCCTACGACAATATCGTCTCCGCCGATGGCGGCGTGGCGGTGCGGGCCGAGGACGGCGCGCGGCAGGAGGAGGACGGGTCGTTCCTGCCGACCATCGACGCGAAGAACTCGGTCCTGACAACCTCGACCGTGACCAACGACGCGGGCCTCAACATCGTGCTGACCGAGGTCAGCGAGGCGCTGAACGACTACGACTTCACCACCAAGTCCGGCGCGCAGTTCATCGAATCCGGGCGCAAGGTCTATGTCGACTCGGCCTTTGACGAGACCCGCGGCGAGCGCGGCGCGCTCTACCTCTACCTCGGGCTGGGCGAGACCATCGACCTTGGCGCCGAGAACTTCAACAACGCAACGTCCGTCGGCAAGTGGTTCAAGATCGACCCGGTGGATCTGACCAATATCACCGGTGCGCTGACCGATCTCGGCATCAACCTCAACGTCACCGCTTCGAGCGGCACGGCGGTCGGCGGGCTCATCGCGCTCAACGACGTGCGCATGCGAACCGAGGCCCTCATCGACAGCACCAATCTGGCCGCGACCGGCGGCGACGTGACCGTCGATGCGGTCGAGCGCGCCGAAATCGTCGCGACGAACGTCGGCGACACGAGCGTCTCGGGCGGCAGCTTCTTCTCGGGCGGCGGCACTTCTCTGGGCGTGACCGCGATGATCGCGACCAACATCGTCGGCGCCGACGCGATCGCCGTGATCCGCGACAGCGAGGTCGGCGACAGTACGGACGCCATCGGCGGCGACGTGCGCGTGAGCGCCGACAACACCGGCAAGATCGACAGTTCGATCGACGTCTCCACGACCGTTCAGGGTGGCGGAACCTCCATCGGGGTGGGCGTCGTGCTGGCGTTCAATTCCATCGGCGTGGGCGACCAGAACTTCCTGAGTGCCACTGCCGACGCGCTGGTCGGCACCGACCTGACGCCGCGCGATCCGATCAAGGCCTATGCCGCCATCGAAGGTGGCTCGGTCGAGGCCACAGGCGACATCGAGGTTCTGGCCGACAATACGTTGGACATCGACGCGACCATCGACAATTCGTCGCTCGCGACCTCCATTTCGCTCGCCAACAACACGTCCGTCACAGTGTCGCCGATCATCACGCTCAACCGCGGTGCGACGGAGACCACGGCCCGGATCACCGGCGCCGGCAAGGTCGAGGCGGGCGGCGACATCGTCGTTGCCGCCACAGACATGTCCTCGATCCTGTCGGAAACCTTCGCCTCATCGGTCTCGGCCTCGGTGGGCACCGGCAATGCGATCAGCGTCGGCGTGGCCGCGGCCATCAACCGAAACGAGATAGATGCCGTCGTCGATGCAGGCATCCTGAATTCCGGGACCGCGCTTGCGCCGGTTTCGGCGACCTCCGGCGCCATCCTCGTGCAGGCAACGCAAGACAGCGAGATCATCGCACGGGCGCGCGCCGCATCGGTGGCGCTGAGCGCGTCGCTCGGAAGTAGCGTCGGTGTTTCGGGCGGCGGCGCCATCGCGGTGAACTCCATCACCGGCGGCACGACCGCGCGGATCGAAGGCGGCTACGTGCAGGCCAACAGCGCCGACCTCTCCGGTGGCACGACGGTCTGGGCGGATTCGGTTACCGTCTACGCGGGGCTCAACGTGCTGGCCGACAGCGCGGCGCGGATCGAGGCCGAGGTGGTGGCCGTGTCGGCGTCTGCCGGGCTCAGTTCCGGCAATGCGACGCAGGTCGCCCTGGGCGTTTCGGTGGCCGAGAACAGCATCGGCATCGGCGGCCAGTCGGTGACGGCGGATTTCAACACCGACACGGGCAATACCGCTTTGCCGTCGACGGGCGTCGTCAACAACGGCGACGTCGTCTACATCAACACCGGTCCACGTTCTGGACAGTACTTCGAATATGTCGGCGACCTGCCGCTCGACGTTGCGGCCTCGGGTCTCAGTCTCGAATTGCAGGATTACACCAACCCGACGCTGTGGAAACGCGTCGGACTGGTCGAGGCCGGCATGGCCACAAGCGCGACGATCAACGGCGCGACCCTGCTGGAAGAAGCGACGGACGATCCCAGCGACGTCATCGTCGCGGCCAGCGGAGAACAGTCCATCCTTGCCGCCGTGGCCGCCGGAGCCGTGGCGCTGGCGGGCTCGGGCGGTGCCGCAACCACCGTGACCGGGGCGGGTGCCTTTGCACGCAACCGGATCGCGTCGGACACAAAGGCATCGGTGATCGGTGCCGCCGGCGTTACCATGGACACCGGCGACCTGTCGGTGCTGGCGCAGGATGGTTCTTCGATCCAGAGCTATGTCGGTGCCGCGGCGGTGGCAGCGTCGGGGTCCAGCGCGACATCGGTCGCCGTATCTCTTGGATTGTCGCTTTCTTTCAACGAGGTGACGAACGAAGTTGAGGCGTCGATCGAGGATGCGCCGCTGCTGACGGTGCGGGGTGATCTCACCGTGCGGGCCGACACGCTGGCCAGCCCGGTGTTCACCGAAGCCTCCGCTGACCTGCAGACGCGCACGACCGCCGCCGATCTTGACGACGCGACCGAGCAGGAGGGCGTCGATAGTCCGGACGGGGTCGACTACACCGTCGAGGCTGGCGACGTTTCGGGCT
This sequence comes from Roseobacter sp. FCG-D35, assembly GCF_033436665.1. Taxonomy (NCBI): domain Bacteria; kingdom Pseudomonadati; phylum Pseudomonadota; class Alphaproteobacteria; order Rhodobacterales; family Roseobacteraceae; genus Roseobacter; species Roseobacter sp. FCG-D35. Next base: position 363,918 of record NZ_JAWQFO010000001.1, on the reverse strand, counting down.
TCTTCGATGCCATTGGTGCCATTGCGATCGGCACCTACGATAGCGTGCTGCATGCCTTTGCCGACTTCGTCGACGACCTGCGGATCGTGGATTCGCTGATGAAGGACATGCGCGACGCAGGCGTGCTGATTTCCTGGGCTGACCTGCCGCGGATCGCCAAGGCCAGTGACGGCGACGGCTGGGTGGTGACGACCATCGACGGGCGGGTCTTCAACGTCGGTTTCGCGGCCAACGGCGATCTGGAGGTTACGCAGGCGACGATCAGCTCGCTGGCCGGGGCGGCGGCGATCAGCGCCTCATTCAGCGGCGCGAGCGCGGTGGGTTTTGCCGGCGCCGGCGCCTACTCCGAGAACGTCATCAACACCGCGACGACGGCGCATGTCACCGGCTCGGACATCACGGTCGGGGACCGCGCGGCTCCGGAGTTCAAGGGCGACGTCGAGGTCATCGCGACCTCCGAGGCCGAGATCACGACGCTGGTCCTGGCGGCGGCCCTGTCCTTCGCGGGCGGGGGCGGCACCGGCATCGGGGCGTCGATCGGCGTGTCCATCGCGCGTAACCTGATCGGCAAGGAACGCGACGGGTCGGACGGCACCGCCGAGGTGCAGGCCTACATTCTGAATTCGGACGTGGACGCCAATGGCGCGCTGACCGTCGATGCGCGCGCGGCGCAGGAGATCGATTCGCTTGTCGTGGCCGGCTCAGTCGCCGTGGCGGGGGCCGGCGGCGTTGCCGGCGGCATCGCGGGCTCGGGCGTCTTCGTGGAGAACACCATCGACGTCGATGTCGCCGCCTTCATCAAGGACGACGGCAACGACGCGACCTCGGGCGATCCGGCGATCAAGGCGGAAAGCCTCGAAGTGCTGGCAAGCAACGAGTCGACCATCGAGACCTTCGCGGGCGCCATCGCAGTCTCGGCGGCGATCGGTGCTTCCGGTGCGTTCTCCGTCTCGCTCGGGGTCTCGGTGGCGCGCAACACCATCGACGGCTCGGTCGAGGCGTTTATCGAAGACGTCGACGGCAAGGTCGAGACGACCTCGGGCGACGTCACGGTGCAGGCCACGGATGACGCGGATATGACCGTGGTGGCGGCGGCGGCGTCCGTGGCCATTGCGATCGACAGCGTGACCTCGGTCGCCGTCGCGGGCGCGGGGGCCTGGGCCGAGAACGTGCTCAACAGCACCACGAAGGCGCATGTCACCGGCAGTGACGTCGTCTCGGCCGGCGACGTATCGATCCTTGCATCGAGCGACGGGCTGGTGCGTGCGACCATCGTTTCGGTCGCCGCGGCGGTCGCGGCCTCGGGCGGCGCCGGGGTTGGCGTTGCGCTCGGCGTGGCCGTTGCGCGCAACCTCGTGGGTTACGAGGCGGGCGGGGCCATCGGTGCCAAGCAGGGCTTCCAGCTTTACGACACATCCGACGCGGCGGTCGGCGACCTCTACGCCGGCGACAGGGTGAAGATCCTCGACGGCGTGCGGCGGGGCGACGTCTATGAATACGTCGGCGCGCGCTACGGCGACGATGCCGACGAGTCCGCCGCGCTCGACATGAAAGAGCAGGACTTCGCCAATTCCGACGTCTGGCGCCTTGTTAACCTGACGCCGCGCGGCACCGTGGTCGAAGCCTATCTCGAGGACGGCTCGGTCGAGGCGCGCGGCGGCGCGGCCACGAACGCCGATGCCGCAGGCACAGTGACCATCGACGCGGCGACGACGCAGGACATCGTTGCGACGGTCGTTGCGCTGACCGCAAGCGTGTCCGGCGGCAGCATCGGCGTCGCGGTGTCGGGATCCGGAGCCGCGGCGGAAAACCGCATCGGCACCACCGTCAAGGCTTACGTCGACGGCACGGGCGATCAGGCCGCGACCGACGTGACGGCGGATACGCTGACCATCGAGGCCAGCGACGACAGCACCATCGACAGCTTCGTCGCCGCGGCCGGCATCGGTGCCGCCTTCGGCGCCAACGGTGTCGCGGTGGCGCTCGGCGTGTCGATCGCGATCAACGAGATCGCCAACGAGGTCGAGGCGAAAATCCTTAACGCCGATCAGATCGACATCGGGGCAGGCGGCGTGACGGTCAAGGCCGCGTCGCCCGAAACTGCGGGCGACATTGCCGATCTTTCGGGTGTCAGCGGCATCAGTGCGGCCGCGCTCGATGACGCGACCGGCACGGACGTCGACGAGATCGACGACAAGGGCACCGACAGCGAAAGCGACGACGAGACCAAGTTCAATTCCGCCGACCAGTCCGCCGACCGCGCTCTGAAGCTGGCGCTCTGGGAGGCGCTGACCGGCAAGACGCGACCCGCCGGTGCTGCGGACGCCAATGCGCTGGCCGACAAGTTGCGGATCACCGTGACGCAGGAAGAAGACACTTCGCCGGGCGACGCCGAGTCGCGTGACGAGGACGAGACGCGCGGTGTCGCCTGGAGCTTCGTCGACGAGCTCGGGCGCAGCTACAACATCGTCTACAATGCCATTTCCGGCGACTGGGAAGGCACACGCGCTAACATCAGCGCGGTGTCTGCGGCTGCGGCTCTGACGATTGCGGGCTCGGCCGGGTTCTCGGCCGGCGTGTCCGGGGCGGGCGCCGTGGCGCTGAACTCGATCCGGTCGAACGTGGCGGCGCACATCACCGGCACGACCCTCGTGGACAGCGAAGGCGACGTGACCGTGGATGCCGACAGCCGCAGCGAGATCAACGCAATCGTGGTCGCCGCGGCTCTGTCCGCCGCTGTCGGCACGGCGGGCGTCGGGGCCTCTTTGGGGCTTGGCTTTGCGCAGAACTACATCGGCTACGATCTCGACGGCAACCGGGACCGGACCGCCGGCAAGGTCAGCGCCTACATCGCCGACAGCAGTGTCGATGCGGCGGGCGATCTGGTCGTCGATGCGCGCGGCGAACAGGTCATCAAATCGCTGCTGATCTCGGGCGCCGCCGCGCTGTCGGGCGGGGCGGTCGGCGTCTCCATCGCCGGGGCCGGAGCCTTCGGCACCAACCGCATCGCCGCGACGATTTCGGCCTACATAGACGGCGATGGTGCCAGTGGCATCGCTGCGGACAACGTCTTTGTCGAGGCCGAGGACGTCTCGCGCATCGAGGCCTTCACCGGGGCGCTGGCCATCGCGGCGAGCTTCGGCGGGGCTGCCTTCTCGGTCTCGCTGGCGGTGGCGGATGCCACCAACACGATCGGGACGGAGACCACTGCGTCGATTTCGAACGCCGACGATTTCGTACGCGCGCGCGATGGCAACGTCGTGGTCGACGCGATGGACGACGCCCAGATCAAGGCGGTCTCGGCGGCGGCCTCGCTGTCCTTTGCCGCGGGCGCCGTGGCCGGCGCGGTCGCGGGCGGTGGCGCGCAGGCGCATAACGTGATCCTCAGCACGACGACCGCGACCATCGACCAGGGTTCGGTGGTCGAGGCGCAGGTCCGTCCCGTCGATGTCTCGGCGGGGCTCGAGTTCGTCGCCAAGACCGGTGCGATCGGCTCGACCGCGAAAATCATCCGGACCAGCGGCAGCTGGAGTGCGGACGATTTCGCCGCCGGTCAGGAGATACTTGTCACCGGCACCGGCCTCAACGATGGCACCTATGTCGTGCAGTCGATCACCAATGGCGGCAAGACGCTGAACCTGCGCATCGATTTCGATCTTGTCGACCAGACGGCCGCGGATTTCTCGGCCGCGACCGCGGCAACGAATTCGTCCAAGCTCGACTTCCGGACCATCGCCACGGCCTCCGGCAGCCGGCCCGAGATCGCCTGGCTGGACGGTGCCGGGAACTGGACCACCGATGGCTTCCAGGCGGGATACTACGTCGATGTGACGGGTTTCGACGATACCGTCGACGGCACCTACCTGATCGACGCGATCTCCGGCGACGGAGAGACGCTCTTCCTCGATGCCGGCGGCGACTTCCAGGGCGACTTCAAGCTCAACTTCAATCGGATCGCCTCCGTTTCCATCACCGACCGCACCGGCCTGGCGATCAACCCGCTGGGTGAGGGCGACATCAGCGTCACCGCCACCGGCGATGCCGAGATCGATGCGCTGGTGCTGTCGGCTTCGGCGTCCCTTGCCGTGGGTGCGGTCGGAATCGCGGCCTCGCTCGGCTCTTCGTCGGCCCTCAACTCGATCGGCGCCGAGAGCTTCAACATCAACAGCGACTTCGACAAGAACGCCGGTTCGGTCCTGCCGACTGCGGGTGTCTTTGCCTCGATCGATGGCGCGACGGTCACCGCCAACGGCGACGTGACCGTGGACGCGCAGGCAACGGCGAGCATCGATGCGATCGTTCTGGGCTTCTCGGTCGCCGCGGCCGGCGGATTCGTCGGGGCCGCCGGGGCCGTGATGGCCTCGGACGCGCTCAACACGATCGGCTACGGCGTTGCGGCGCAGATCGCGAATGCCACCGTGACCGCCGATATCGTCACCGTCGAGGCAACGGACGACGCCGATATCCGCAGCTACACGGGTGCAGCGAGCATCGCTCTGGTCGTTGCCGGCTTCGGCGGGTCAGTCAGTGCGGCCGAAGCCGTCTCGGGCAACTATGTCGCCAACGTCATCGAAGCCTCGGTGTCCGGTTCCGACGTCACCGCCGGCACACTCGACGTGGACGCGCGCGACACCGGTTCGATCGCGGCCATCGGTGCCGCGGCGGCCGTGTCGGCCGGTGGCATTGGGTTCTCGGTCTCGGCCGGGGGCGTGTCGACGGTCGCCGTGGGCGACAGCGTCCTGCGCGGCTTCGTCACCGGCACCTCGACGGACACGATCGACGTCGACGGCGCGGTCACGGTGGATGCGGACAGCGCCTTCTGGGCCTCGTCCCGCTCGGGTGTCGCCTCGGTTTCGACCAGCCTCGCCTCGCTGGCCGCAAGCGGCTCGAACGCGATTGCCGACGTGCGCCCGACGGTACAGGCCTATGCCGACGGTGCGACCTACCAAGTTGGGCAGCTTCTGGTCGAGGCCTTCGCGGGCGGCGGCGCGGAAGCGATCGCCTTCGGTCTGAGCGTGAGCACCGGCCTGTCGATGGGCGCGTCGCTTTCGCGGGCCGAGTTCGAGGCCGACATCGACGCCTATGTTGGCGGCGACATCACTGCCGATACCGTGAGCGCGGTCGCGGAACTGGGCGAGGGATCGCTGGTCGACCTCTACGGGCTGCGCGGCAGCGCTCCGGCGGGCAACACCTATTCCAAGGCCACCAGTTCCTCGGGCGGCCTGCTGCTCGGCGCGGCCTCGGTCAATGCCTATGCCGACATGCAAAGCAACGTGCGCGCGGCGATCTCGGACGCCGCCGACATCACCGCCGACGTGGTCAGCACATCCGCGATCAACCGGTCCTTCAACCGGGCGGACGGCAACGCCAACGCCGGCGGCCTCGTCGGTGCCGGTTCCTCTTCCGCCTATGTCACGTCCAATGCCACGACCCTGTCGGAAATCGGCGAGGACGCAATGGTCTCCGCACGGATCCTGACCGTCTCGGCCAATGGTGTCGACGACAACCGCTCGGACGCCGAGACCGGGTCGGGCGGCCTGGTCGCGGGCTCGGCGGGCGAGGCGAACACAACGACGAATTCGCGCACCGAGGCCCTGATCGGCAAGGATTCGACCGTTGTCGCCGACACGCTGGCCTTTACGGCGGTGCATGACGCGATTTTCAACGGCAAGGTCGACAGCGATTCTGGTGGCGTCATCGCGGGCTCGGGGGCCGTCACGCAGCACACGGTGGATTCCGACGTCTTCACCCGGATCGAGGACGGTGCCAGCGCGAGCGAGGGCGCAAGCGTGACCGCGCGAGACCTGCTGATGACGGCCACCAACATCGTCAGCAAGCCTGACATTGGCGCAAACATCGACGGCGACACCGGCGGACTGGCCGCGGCAGCGTCCGCGGACAGCGAAATGAACGTCTACGTCGAGACCGTGGTCGAAGTCGGTCGCCACGCGGCCCTCGCCCAGTCCGGCGAATTGCTGACCGCCGGACAGTTCGTCCTGAGCGCGCTCAACAAGTTCGACGTGAACGACACGGTGAACCTGTTCACCGCCGGCGCGCTCTCTGGCGCGGGCGCCTTCACGGTCTTCGACGTCAAGCAGAACCTTGCCAAGGTGCGCTTTGACACCGATTCCTCCGTCGTCAGTGTCGGCGACATGGATGTGTCGGCCAACGGCGAGGCGGTCATCTCGCTGCAGTCGAATTCCGAAACTTACGGCGCGGCGACGGTCGCGATCGGGCGTTCGATCATACGCATGACCCCGAACGACGTCAGCAACGAAAACAACATCCAGCCCACGAACTTCATTTCGGTCGGCGACGGGGCCACGATCCTGGCGGGCGGAGATCTTGTCCTGCGGGCAGGCGCTAATGCCAACGTCGAGGCGGATTTTTACGAGCTCGAGGCGCGCACGGACAATTTCGCGGGCTCCGCGATCCCGATCGACAATCTCGACGCGCAGGCGCAGCTCTTCCTGTCGAACAAGGTCCAGATCGGCGACACCGCGAACGCGACGGCGCAGCAACTGGCCACGGTGGAGTCGCTGCAGGACCTCACGATCATCGCCGATGATCTCGGCAGCGCCGATCTGACGGCGCAGGCCAAGGGGGTCAACTGGGCGTCGGCGGCCACCGACGGGGTCAACGCGGCGCTCGGTGGCAACACCGAGACCTTCGACGGCACCACCAGCCTCGAAGCCTGGGGCGAAGTGGTGAACCACGGTCTGCTCAAGACCGGCGCGGAACGCCAGAAGTACCTCGTTCTGGAAGGCATCAGCGGCACCAGCGATGGCGGCGAGATTCTCGATCCCGGCGAGGCGGCGAACCAGATTGTGACGGTCGACGCCTACGGACAGGGCGGCATGGCAGACGGCCTCGCGCCCGACATCGGTTTCACCGTGGGCACCGAGCAGGTGCAATCCTCGCTCGAGAAAGCCTGGCGCGACGCGCAGGAGAACCTGAACCGATACTTGGTGATCGCGAACGACGGTCTGACAAACAATTCAGACCCTTACGACGAGTATGTGAACCCAGCACTGGTGGAGTTCTACGATCTCGAAATGCGCCGCCTCGAACGCCAGATGCTCGAGGAATTCTCGGCCGTCGCCCTGGAGCTGGTTCCGAACGGGCTCGATGTCGAGGGTCAGGAAATCCTGCGCAGCGACTACGCCACCGAGCAGGAGTATCTCGAAGCGATCTTCGAGTTCGACAATGGCGAGATCACCGGGCTGAAGGCGAACGTCGTCATCCAGCCCATAGAGCAATACGCGGTCACCGTCACCATCGACCCGACCGTGGCGCAGGCCGGGATCATCAAGATCTTCGGTGACCAGCTTTACGGAACCGGATCCTTCGATGCCCCCGGCGATGCGGTCATCGATATCGTCAACAACACTGCCGCTTTCATCAACATCACCGTGCTGGAGATCCCGGAAGTCAACGGCGGCGTGACCTTCAACGGCATCGTCATTTCCGATCCCGATCCGACCTTCGCGGACATCGCGAACCAGAATGCAACGATCCGGGCCGAGAACAAGATCAACGTCGACGACGACAACGAGAACAACGATCTCAAGGATGACGAGCCGGCTCTCACCATCGAACCGGGTCCGCGCCGCTCGACCGAGACGCCGGCCTTTACCAGCATCTTCGGGACGGGTGACCTGAACGATCCCGACGCCGCCCTGCCGCAGATCCGGGTCGAGAACACCTACAACGTGCTCAACGCCGGCACGGCGGACCTGCCGCCCTGGCCCGACATCATCGTCTCGGGCGCTCTGGTCACCGATTCCGACGGCATTCCGGTGCTGGAAGGCATCACGAACCTGCGCGGCAATGTCATTCTCAAGACCCTGCAGAGCGGGCAGGGCGACATCGTCATCGAGGCCCCGGTTACAGCGAAGAACCTGACCGTGATCGCCGGCGGCAGTGTGTTCATCGAGGGGATCACCGCCTACAACGTCGAGGGCGAGCCAGCCTCGATCTGGAACGATTTCACCGGCACCAATTTCCAGAACACCGGCACCCTGAACGCCGAACGCAGCGCCGCCGCGCGTGCAGCCTACGAGGCCTATCTCAACGACCTGATCGTGCCGTCCGACGAACCGTCGCTTTCGGCGGGACGGATCTCGATCGACGCCGAGTTCATCAACATCAACGGCATCATCGAAAGCGGCAAGGAAGACTATGCCCTGACGCTCGACGACAAAGTGCGCGACCAGATCCAGGCGCTCGAGGATGATGGCACCGAGACCGGCATCGTGGTACTCGAGACCGACAACGAGGACTTCGCGGTTCGCTACAACGTCGCGCTGAACGAGGTGCTGATCGAAGAGCTGCGCCCGCGCGGCGGCTTCGTCGATCTCACGGGTCATATTCTGAACACCCAGCAGGGCGAGATCCGGGTTTTCGGCGGCTATGCCGACATCGACATCACCAACGACATGGTGTTTTCCTCCGGTCTCGACGTCGACCTCGTGATCAAGCGCATCGACGCCAGCGAGCGCGGCTCGGGCAGCCTGATCATCAAGGACCGCACCAAGGGCTCGTCGACCGGCACCCAGCAGGTGATCGACGCCAACGGCAACCTCGTGACCGAAACCGTCGAAGTGCCCTATGCCTCGATCTATCAGGTGGACGAAAACGGCCAGGTGACGCTGAACGTGGACGGTGTGGACCAGGCCGTCGCGCAGGGCCAGAAGACGTTCAGCTACGACGTGACCGAGGGCTGGCGCTATGGCTGGTCGGTCGGACTGTCCGAGCGGACGGTGACCGAAACCACCTACGGCACCTCGAAGTGGCTCAATATCGACGCGCTGGCGAGGGATCCCGGCAACGTAATCGACGGTCCCGACGTGACGCCGCTCGGGCCGCCCGAGCTGATCGACAACTCGAACTATTACTTCAAGGTCGACAGCAACGATTCACGTTACGACGAAGGGGGGCAGTTCAACGCGGACGCCTATACCTACGCGTCGCGCGTGATCAACAACAGCTCCAACACGACCACCGAACGCTGGACCGAAAGCTCGTGGTACGGCAAGAAAACCTACTACACGAAGGAGACCACGACCTCCTTCGACACCACGATCTTCACCCACACGATCAAGGCCGACTACGACCTCAACATCGTCTTCACCGGCCAGGCCGCAGCGACGATCGACGTCGACGGCGGCGCGGCCGACGTCATCCTGCGCGGCGGGATCCAGAACGACACCGGCACGACACGCATCGTGACCTCGGGAGCGATCGTGTCCGAGGGATCTTCGGCGACCGTCCAGGGCGTGAACGTCACGCTGGGCGACACCGGCGGGCTCTCGGAGGACGAGATCGGATCGTCCGTGACCCCGGTCTATGTCGACCTCGAGGGCGGCGTCCTGAACGCCGATGCCGCGGGCGACATCTTCATCGAGGAAACCGACGGCGAGATGGTGCTGGGCGCCGTCTCTGCCGGTGGTGATGTCGTGCTGACCGCGGACGGCACGATGCGGGCCGAAAACGGATCGAGCCAGGTTTCGGGCAATTCGATCACACTGGTCAGCCAGCGCGGCGACGTGGGCGAGGCGGAAGGCTCCGGCCAGGGCCGGCTGCGCGTCGACATGGGCACCGCAGAAGCCGACAAGTTCAACGCCAGCGGCGGATCGGTCTACGTGGCCGAGCAGACCGGCGACTTCGCGGTCGAACTGATCGCAGCCACCACGGACGTCGAGATCGAGGTCGTCTCGGGCGATCTGCTGGACGCCAACCGGGTGGAATCCGTCGACGATCGCACCGTGCAGGAGCTGCGCGGCGGCGTCTGGTCGCAGCTAAAGCTGACCGACGGCGTCTTCGTCAGCGTTGGCGACGACGGGATCATGGACACCGACGACGACGTTTACGAAAGCGTCAAGGTGCAAGAGACCTTCGATGCACTCAAAGCCGCCAAGGAGGCCGAGTACGACACCTACTGGCAGATGCGCATCGCCGAAACCGGGCAAAGCGACGGGGTCGACGGCTTCCGTCTGGGGCCGAGCGAAACGCTGTCTCTGACGGCCACGCAGGAAGCGGAGTACCGCAGCTTCTACGCAGCACAGCTGGGCGTGCCGACCACGGACCAGCAGGTCACGAATGCGATCACGACCCTGCTCAACACGCGCTCGGAAGAGTTCCGGACGCTGCAGCAGACCTATGCCGATCTCGACGGCGACGGCACGGACGAAGCCTACGACCCCGACTTCGTGGCCACGCTGACGCAGGAAGAGATGGACAAGCTGCGCTCGGGCATCCGGCTCTGGTCCGAAGAAGAACTGCTGGCCGGGATCGGCGCGGGGCTGCTGAATCCGGTCTCCGACACCCAGACCACGATCGAGGATCCGAACGTCACTGCCGGCGGTGCGGTCACGCTTGTCGTCTCTGGCGATATCGGCCGGACATCGGGCGAGGCCTACATCGAGATCGCCGGAACATCTGTCGACCTGACCGATGAGCAGCGCGTCATCCTCGGTGCGGCAGAGCGGACGGACCTCTTCTACCTCACCACCGATCGCATCGTGGGCGAGGGCGCATTCGAATTCGACGACAAGGGCGATTTCGACGCCTCCAACGACGAGTACTCGATCCGCTTCACCGATGCGCGCATCGACGATCTGGACGAACCGGTCTTCGGTAACCTGATCCCGGTCGCGGACCTGGCGACGATCTTCAAGGCCGGCGACGTGCTGCAACTCGAGGGTGCCACGGGCAATGCCACCGAGGAGGGTCCGTTCTACCGCATCCTGTCGGTGACCTCGGACACCATCGTGCTCGATACCTCGGCGAACCCGGCGCTTACAGAGATTGGAGCGTTCTCGGACATCAAGATCTCGGCCCTGGCGCTCGATCCGCTTGGCGTGGATGCCGAGATCACCGGCGCCGAGATCACCGGTGGTGACACGATCCTCGCCCCGAACGGCACGTTCGACGGCTTCCTCGTCGGCATGAAGATCCTGCTGAGCGGCGATATCGACGATGCGACCGCCAACGACTCGGAATCTCTCTATGTGGTTACCGCGGTCGGCGCGAATGGCGAGTCGCTGACGCTCGAGGACGAGGCCGGCAATGCACCGGGGCTGACCAACGTGGTGCTGAGCGACACGCCCGGCGCGGAAGAGACCCTGAAGGTCGACCAGTTCGTCGAGCTTGCGGCGGTCCAGGTGCAGCTGCGCGAGGATTTCGACGTCAATGTGGGCGCCGGTGGCATCAACGGCTCGGCCGGCGGCGAGTTCTTCCTCGGGTCGGAAGGCAGCATCGTGCTGGGCCAGATCGAGGCCGGGTCGGACGCGCGCGTGAAGGCCGCGCAGTCGATCACCAACGGCACGCAGGATGGCACCTACAACGTCAAGAGTGGCGATCTCATCCTCGAAGCCGGGCAGGGCAGCATCGGTGGTCCGGGAACGAACGAGCAGATTTTCGTCGACGTGGCGGACGGCTCCACGCTGACCCTGCGGGCCGAAAGCAACATCTACGTCGAGGAACTGGTCGGCGACATGGAGCTCGCCACAGTCTTCTCGAAGGCCGGCAACGTCTCGCTGGAGGCTGCGACCGGGTCCATCGTCGACGGGCTCGACACCGATTTCGTGAACATCGAGGCCAATGACGTCACCCTGATCGCCGATGACGAGATCGGCGATCTTGCGGGCGACAACGCACTCGAAATTCGCGCCCGTGTCGACGGTCTGCCGCGCAGCGGCGGCGCGCCGGGTTCAAACGGCAAGCTGAACGCGCTGGCCGAGAACGACATCTACATTTTCGAGGCGGTCGGAGACATGACCGTCGAGGACGTGCAGTCGACCAGTGGGGACGTCAAGCTCAAGGCCGCGGTCAGCATTCTCGAATACGACACCACGGATCTCACCGCGAAGGTCAAGGGCTTCAACGTCGAACTCGAGGCCGTCGGTGGCTTCATCGGCGGGGCCGCGGACGCCAATCTGGACATCGACACGCGGTTCGGCATCAGCAACGCGCAGGCGCTTTCGGACGGTCTGCTGGACACCGAAGGCACGTTCACCTCGTCGAGCTTCAAGAACACTTACGTCAAGGAAACCCTGGGCGATCTCTACCTCACGAGCGTCGGCGTGCTCGAGGTCGGCGACGGCACCACGACCGCCTTCATCACCTCCGCGCTCGGCGCGATCTACAACGGCGCCGCGGCCAATGTCTCGAACGTGACCGGCGGGCGCGCCTTCCTCAGCGCGAACAGCAATGTCGGCAAGGAATCGAACCGGCTCTACACGACGATCGGCGTGATCCAGGCGATTTCCACGACCGGATCGACCTGGGTCTACAACGACGGCGATCTCGACGCCGAGAACTTCAACGGCGGCGGCAGTTCGGTCAGCGCCGGTGGCGAGGTCGACATCGTCGCGGACAGCCCGATCACCGTGCTGTCGGACATCGTGGCGGGTCAGAACGGCCAGCCCGACGGCGACATCACGCTGACCGCGACGGACGACGTGGATACCGAAGCCGATTTCATCCGGATCGCCGGCGGTGTCACCGTGTCGACAGCCAACGGCGATATCAACCTGCGGGCGGGCGACGGCGTCCTGATCGACACCGATGCGACCGCGGGCAACGCACGCGTGGTGGCCTCCGGTGATGTTACCATCGTGACCGACTACGGCGATGCGGACGCGGTGTCGCCGGACGGCGACGACGTGATCGTCGCGGGCGAGATCGTGGCGGGCGGGACCGTCAGCATCAGCACGGGCGAATCCGCCGACCAGGTCATCATCGCGGATGCCGATGACAGCGGCAGTCTCGCCACGATCACCGCGGATGCGCTTGTCATCACGACAGGCGAGCTGGCCGACGAGGTGCTCTTCGAAGCCGGTGCAGTGGTCATGTTGGCGTCCTTCCTGCGCATCGCCACGGGTGACGAAGCCGACACCGTCACCATCGGTGGGGCCAACGCGAGCGGCAGCGCCACGGTGACCGTCTCCTCCGGTCTCGGGGCGGCTACTGATTCCGTCGAGATCGAAACCGGCGCCGGCGACGATGTCATCACCATCGACGGGGTGCTCGACGTGACCGGCGAGACGCTGGTCGACACCGGCAGCGGCGCGGACGACGTGACCGTGAACGGCACGGCCATGCTCGGCGGCGACAGCCTCCTGCGGACGCAATCGGGCGCCGACGAGATCGTGGTCAACGGCAGTCTCGACGCCCTTGCCTTCGATCTGACCATCGAGACCGGCGACGAAGACGACCTCATCCTCGTGACCGCGCTCGGCAGCGTCGAGGCGGGCCTCCTGACGATCGCGATGGACGGCGGAGAAGACACGCTGCAAGTCACCGGAGGCGCTATCGACGTCACGACGCTCGACGTGGACATGGGCGATGCGGATGACCTGGCGCGCCTCGACGGGGCGGATATCGTCGCCACCGCGAACGCGACGATCCGGGCAGGGGCGCTTTACGACCTCGTGGACATCGACGGCGGAACCATCGACGTCGGCGGCACGCTCACCATCCTCGGCGAGGGCGGTGAGGACCGGATCCTGATCGACACCACGGCGATCACCGCGGCTGTCACGCTGATCTCCGGCGGTGACGACGACGACACGATCTCGCTTGTCGATCTGGTTGCGCTGCACGGCGTCACGACACTGGAGGGCAACGACGGCGCGGATTCCATCTTCGTCACGCGCCTGCCGACGCAGTTGGCTGGCGACAGCCTGCGGATCGACGGGGGGCAGGACAGCGACGACGTGTTCATCCAGACCTGGGGGTCTGAGACAGGTGTGACGAAGTCCACGGACTACATCATCGACGTTTCGGATTCTGGCGACCCGAACCGCGGGGCCGACACGATGGTCGTCTACGGCACGGGCGAGCAGGACATCTTCCTCAGCCGCAAGGGCTTCGTCGCCCTGATGCACGGCGACAAGGACGAGATCCGCGATCCGGATGCCGAGCGTCCGGACACGGTCGAGCGCATCAATTACGACCGCACGATCAACGGGCGCATCACGCTTGAAGGTCTCGGCAACGACGATCTTTTTGTCACCGACGACAACTCGACGATCATGACTTTCGACGGCGGGGACGGGAACGACGAGTTCCAGATCGGCCAGGTCTTCGGGCTGGATCCGTCGATCGCTGGCAATATGGGCATCGCGGCGGGCGACGAGATCGACGCGGTCCAGATCACCCGCGGCTGGCTGTCGAATGGGGTCAGCTTCCCCAGCGTCTTCTACGGCGGTGAGGGGGCCGACACCTTCACGGTCTACTCCAACCGCGCCGTGATCCGGCTCGAGGGTGAGGCCGGCAACGACACCTTCGTGGTTCGCGCCTTCCTGCGGGTGTCGGACAATACCGACACCGGCGAGTTCACCACCGAGATCGCCGCCGGCGACGGCGCCGACGAGATCCAGTACAACATCAACGCGCCGGTCGACATCGACGGTGGTGACGGCTTCGATACTGTGGTCGTGATCGGCACCGAGGCCGCGGACAACTTCGTGGTGACCGAGGACGGCGTCTTCGGGGCCGGGCTCAACATCACCCTCAGCGGCACCGAAGAAGTGATCGAGATCGACGGGCTGGAGGGCGACGACACCTTCTTCATCCTGTCCACCAACGCCAACGCGGTGACCCATGTCATCGGCGGTCTCGGCAACGATACCTTCAACGTCGCGGGCGACGTGACCGCGCAGATCGATTCCGCGGACGTGGACGGGCGCTCTTCGATCATCAATCACGGCGCCTCGAGTACCGACGGCAACGCCTACGACGACATCTTCGTGCCCGGCATCGGCGTGACCGTGGCCGACGAGAACCTAGGCCTCGTGCTGATCGACGAGGAGAACTCGGACGGCAGCACCCGCGTTTCGGAACAGCGTGCCGACGACGGCTCGATCGTCACGGACTACTACGAGGTCTCGCTGTCGACGGCGCCGGTGGGTCCGGTCCACGTGACGGTCTCGGCGGCGCGGTCCTCCAGCGCCGATCGCGATCAGGACACGCCGTCCGCAAGCGGCGCGATCTCATACGACTTCAATGCGGTGGCGACCACCATCACACGCGCCAGCGGCACCTGGGCGGCCGAGGGTTTCGACGTCTACATGTCGATCCGCGTCACCGGCACCCGCGACAACGACGGGGTTTACAAGATCACCGGCATCAGCGGTGACACCCTGACGCTCGCCAAACGAACCCAGGATCCGGCCCTGACCGACGAGACGCTGGCAGCCGATGGCGTCGAAATCATCGCCCTGCCGGCGGACACGGTGCTGGTCAGCGACGCGCAGTCCGGCGGTTACACGGACGCCATCGTCCTGACCTTCGACGACTCGAACTGGAACATTATCCAGAAAGTCTATGTGCAGGCCGTCGATGACGCGGCCGAGGAAGGCCAGCGCAAGGTCTTTGTCGCCCACAGCGTCTTTGCCGAGGATGCCGCCGACAAGGCCAGGTTCGACGGGGTCGCCGTGCGGGACGTGCAGGTGATCGTCGACGACAACGACAAGCCGTCGCTGGTCATCGAGGAAAGCTTCGAGGAAACCTTCGTCGTGGAAGGCAACGCCACCACCGGTCTGACCGACACCTACGAGGTCAGCCTGTCGCGTCCGACCGATCCGGGCGAGACCGTGACGGTGACCATCGCGCTTGACGACGGCCCGATCGAGGCAAACGCGGGCGATCTGAACCTCGCCAGCCTCAATGACACGGACGGCAGTGCGAATACAGTGACACTGGTGTTCGGCGTCGGCGGACAGGCCTGGAACCAGGCCCAGACCATCACCGTCAGCGCCCCGACGGGCGAGGTCGAAAGCCTCGAGCGCCTGACGCTCGTGCATACGGCCACCTCCTCCGGATCCGGCGGCTCCTTCGCGGATGTCGATACCGAAACCATCCGGGTCGAAGTCGTCGACGGCGACAGCGCCGGTGTCGTGGTGCGCGACACCAACGGCGGCACGCGCGTCGTGCTCGACGGCGACGACAGCGACGGTGTGGATACGTCGAAGACCGACACCTACACCGTGCGGCTTGCCACGGCTCCGACCGAGGACGTGACGATCACGCTCTACAACGACCAGCAGGTCGGCTTCGTCCAGCCCAGCGCCGACGTGTCCGTCGTGACCGTCGCCGACACTGTTGCCGGTCCGACCCGCGGCCTGAGTTTCGTCGCGGCCACCGAGGACGACCGTGCCGCGATCATCCGCGACGACGGAATCGACTGGCGCGATGCCGGGTTCTTCCAGGGGCTCGTTTTCGAGATCGTGAGCAGCGCCGCAAACGACGGCGTCTACCAGATCGCCGAGATCTCGCCGGACGGCTCGAAGCTGGTCTTGACGTCCGAGTTCGACCTTGTCGGCGGGACAGCCGTGGATGGCGCACGGCTCTTTGCCGAGGCCGGGCAGATCACCTTCGATGTCGACGAGACGACGGGGATGCCCGATCCGGCCTGGTACCAGGGCATCGCGGTCGAGATCGCAGGCGACGAGGACTACGAGCCGACGGCGGCGGATTTCTTCACCAAGCGCTTCGAGCCCGAGGACCATCTGCTGTCGAAGATCGCCGGACCGCTCGTCATCAACGGCGGTACAACGGACGCCGACCGCTCGCTCAACCTCGCCGTAATGCTGCCGACCGAGACGCCGGTCGCACCGATCGACGTCGAGATCGTGACCAACGAGTCGAATTCCGCCGACCGGCTGAACATCTTCAACGACACCTCGAACGACGACGATACGGGCTCGATGACGACGACCGGGAACTCCTTCCCGGATCTCGACGGCGCGCGCGAGACCATCGCGCTGCTCAACGGGTTCGGGATGGGCACGGGCACCGTTACCTTCGACATTTCCGAAGCCCAAGACGGCAGCGAGAAACTCGTGTTCTCCGACGGCATCGCCTACGGCAACATCGAGATCATGGAACTGATGCTCGGCAAGGGCGACGACACGCTGCTGATCGAGGACACCAACCGGTTCTCGGACCGCACCGACGACGACCTTGCCCGCGATGAGGGCGGCATCCCGACAGCGCCGGTCAGCCTGGTGCATGGCGGCGGTGGGTCGGACACGATCACGGTCACCGGCGGCGCAGGGCCCGAGTCGCTCCTGGTGATCTACGGCGACACCTCGGCGGACGGCAGCCGCTACGACTATCTTGGCGGCGCGCCCACCGGCAACGCCAATGGCTTCGACAACGCCGGCGACGACTACATCGATGCAAGCGCGCTTGTGCTGTCCGGAACACCGGTCGGCGGCAACGTCGGCCTGACGATCTACGGCGGCGCCGGTGACGACGAGATCCACGGCTCGCAACACGGCGATCACATCGCCGGTGGATCGGGCAACGACCTGATCTTCGGCTATGCTGGCGACGATCACCTCTACGGCGACAACGGCTTCAACATGGACCTCGAAACGCGCTTCCTCGAGATCGTCGACGGATGGGACATCGGGCTCGAGCCTGACCTGCGCTTCCTCAAGGGGGCGGACGATCTGGCAACCGGGTCGGACCGGATCGTGGCCGGATTAGGCGACGACATCGTGATCGCAGACCTCGGCCGGATCGACCAGGTCGAGGACACGCTGCGCCTGGCCACCACGGCCTTCGTGACGGCGGCCTACACGACGCGTCCCGATCGCGGCTCGGACGACGAGATCCTCGGCAACGACTACGACGGCCTTGGCGCCACGCAGAACGACCCGACGCAGCCGAACCATGATCCGAGCGCGGTGGTGACCGGTGACGAAGATCTCGGTGACGGCAATGACGTCATCCTTGCCGGCACCAGCGACGGGCCGGACGGCGACAGCATCATTGCGGGCAACGGCGCCAACATCGTGCTTGGCGACAACGGAGCGGTCGAGTTCATCGCCTCCGCAACCGGGGCCGTCGGCATGGCGACCCGCATCGCCGCGACCGACGTCACCGAAGGGGCGGAGGACAGCATCATCACCGGCGCGGACCGCGACATCGTGATCGGCGGTACCGGCGCGGACGTCATCGCGGCCGGAGCCGACAACGATCTGGTGTTCGGTGACCACGGGCAGGTGATCGCCGCGCAAGGGCAATGGATCGACGTCGGCCTGCTGCCGCTCGATGCGGAAGACTACGCCACCCAGTTCGCGTTCAGCTCGATCGCGACGACGGCTGCCGACGGCGGGGCGGATGACATCATCCACGCCGAGGCCGGCGACGACATCGTCATAGGCGGGCAGGGGGCCGACCAGATCTTCGGGGCGGATGGCGACGACGACCTGATCGGTGGCCACAACGTCGACCTCAACCAGGGCAATGCGCCGGACGGCGGGCCCGGGCAGGCCGACGGTGGCGACGACATCGACGGCGGCGCGGGCTATGACGTTATCCTCGGGGACAACGGCTTCGTGGTGCGCGGGCTCGGCAATATCAGCCCGCAATTCCAGGCTCACTCCGGCGCGATCTACGGCGAGGGCGGAGAAGGTATCGCTGGTGACGACCGCATCGCCGGGCCAGATGGGGAAACTCTGGTCGTATTCGATCCGCTGGGGGCCGCGAACCCGGATGCTGCAGCGCCCGTGGCGCGGCTGGTCACGGTATTCGATCATTCCGACACGGCACGCGGCGACGAGCACGGCGACGACTACATCGCCGGCGGGGCCGAGGACGACATGATCTTCGGCCAGCTGGGCGACGACATCATTCAGGGCGACGGCACAATCGACTTCGGCTTCGATGCCGAGACGGACGAGGCCACCGCGCGCATCTCCGACCGCCGCGACACCACTCCCGATGCGATCTCGGTCTTCCGCGATGCCGAGGGCTACCTGGTGACCGACAAGGTCTCGACCGACGACTGGGCTGGCGAAGGCCGCGACGGGGCCGACTACATCGAGGGCGGCGGCAGCGCTCAGGGCGCCGATGCCACCGGAGACCTGATCCTAGGCAACCTCGGGCAGGACGACATCGTCGGCGGCAGTTCGACCATGTTCGGGCTCGACGGTGACGAGGCGCTGCGGCCGGATGGCGAAGACCTGATCTTCGGCGGCTCGGGCACAGAGATCGACCGCAACAACGACGCCACCGCCACCCATGCGCGTGACGCCGACGTGATCGCCGGCGACAACGCGGACATCTATCGGCTGGTGGATGCCGTGACCGCCGGCTACCTGTCCTTCGCCTACGACGACGGTTATGGCGAACAGATCGTGGTGCGGTCGGTCAAACTGATCGACTACACCCCGGGCGGTCCGCTCTTCGACGATGACGCAACGCCCGACAATGGTGCTGCGGACGAGATCCACGGCGAAACCGGCGACGACAGCATTTACGGCATGTCGGGCAGCGACATTCTCTATGGCGACGCGCAGGACGACGACCTGATCGGCGGCTGGGGCCATGAGTGGATCTCGGGCGGCACCGGGCAGGACGGCATTCTCGGTGACGACGGGCGGATCTACACCAGCCGCAACGACACCACCGCCGAGGCCCTGCATGGCGTCGACGGGATCGACGAGGGCGACCTCGATCGCGAGATCACAACGCCGGGCCGGGCCCAGGTGGCGGTGATCAACGTCTCGGGCGCGTTGAAGAAAGAGGTCAACCTCACGCCGTACTACTACGACACGGACCAGAACACCGTGCCGCACACCGATGCCGAAGACGCAGACGACATCCTCTTCGGCGGCTGGGACGACGACTTCATCCACGGCGGCTTCGGCGACGACGCGATTTCCGGGGCCGAGGCATCCGCCGAAAGCTTCGTGGTCGTGCTGGACGAGAACCGGGATTTCGTGCTGCCGGGCGGGGCGCTGATCTCGACCGGCTGGGATCGCCCGTCGAACCCGGGCGACGCGCTGCGCTTCGAGGCAGTGCGCGGAGGCGAGTTTGGCGCCTATGACGAGATCGACCCGCGCCGCCTGATCGCCACCGGCGATGGCAACGGGTTCATCCTGAATTTCGAGGCCGATGATGGCCGCCTTGTCGAACCGGGATTCTACACCGATGGCGACGACGTGCTCTTCGGCGATCTCGGCAACGACTGGCTCGTCGGCGGCACCGGGCGCGACACCGGCTGGGGCGGCTACGGAAACGATCTGATCAACATGGATGACGACCTTTCCACAGCCGACAGCACCGACACGCATGTCAGCTACGAGGATCGCGCCTTTGGCGGCGCGGGCCGCGACTACATGATCGCCAACACCGGCGGCGACCGGCTGATCGACTGGACGGGCGAGTTCAACTCCTACATCGTTCCGTTCTCGCCCTTCGGTCTCGCCACCGTCTCGCGCTCGCCTTCGCCGGGTGTGCAGAACTTCCTCTATGACCTGTCGCGCAGCCAGGGGGCGGACGACACCCGCGCCGGCGACACCGACATCACCGCGCTCGACCGCAACGGCGAGCCCGAGGGCGAGATCGGCCTCGTGATCCAGCGTGACAGCGACTGGCAGGATCAGACCGGCGCGCCGGATGATCCGCAGCCGGGCAACATCCCGGGCGGTCCGCGCGACGTGCTGCGCTCGGCCTCGTTCAACAACGGTAACGGGAACGGCGGCAACCAGGTCGACGACGGCACGCTGAATGCGCAGGGATTCCTCGCCGACACCGGATCCTGGGCCACCTCGGGCGGCCGCCTGACGGTCGCGCCCCAGCAAATCGGGCAGGACGCGGTCAGCATCTGGAACGTGGGTGAATACCTGCCCAGCTATTTCGAGGTGACCGCCGAGATCATCGCCGAAAAGCCGACCGGCGGTTACAAGGCGAACGCTTACGTGATCTTCGACTACCAGTCGCCGACCGACTTCAAGTTCGCCGGGGTCAATATCTCGAACGACAAGCTCGAGATCGGGTACCGCGACGCGACTGGCTGGCATGTGCTCGAACAGGACAATGCCAAGCTGCGTCCGAACGTCAGCTACGATATCAAGGTGGCGGTGAACGGGCTTGCCATTACGGTGCTGGTCGACGGGCGGGACGTCTTCAGCCTCGCCTTCGCGCCGCGCATCGTCGATGGCTATGCCTACGGGCTGAACAGCGGCTTCATCGGTCTCGGCGCGAGCAATGCGCGGGCATCGCTGGACAACGTGCAGCTTCTGGTGCTGCCGCCGGACCTGAAGCCGCAGGCCGAGGAAAGCTTCGACGAGGCCGGCACCGGCTTCTTTGCCGAGACCACCGGCAGCTGGACCACCGCGGGCGGCATCCTGACGGGTACCGCAACCGGCAATGCGCCGGCGCTGGCGCTGGCGCCAATCGAGGCCGGGGCGAATTACGTGGTCCGGCTCGAGGCCGAGGTCGATCGCGATACCGGCGGTGCGCTGGTCTTCGACTACTACTCGGCCGTCGACTACAAGTTCGTGCGCCTCGGAGCGGACGGGGACGTCGAAATCGGCTACATGACCGGCGCCGGCGAGGTGATCACCGAAACCGTATCGGGCCCGCTGTTGACCCCGCCGGGGGCCGATCCCGACTTCGCGACGCTGCGCATCACCATGCTGGCGGGTACGGTGGACGTCGCGGTCGACGGACAGGCCGTCGTCGCCGAAACCTTCTTCGGCGTCACCGCGGACGGTCGTGTCGGGTTGATGAGCGACGGCGTCTCGCGCTTCGGGTCGGCGACGCTGCTGACCAACGATCCGGCCTATGACGACACGTTGCTGGCCACCACCACCGGCACCGGGGCGGAGGCGCTGACCGCCGCGAACGTGGCCGCGGTGCGCGCGGAGGTCATCGCGCGTCTCGACGAAGCCTATGCGCTCACCGCCGCCGAACGGGACATTCTTGCCGGCGTCGTGATCCGGATCGAGGATCTCGATGGGGTGCTGGTCGCGCGGACCGAGGAGGACGAGGCCATCGTTCTCGACCGGGATGCGGCGGGTCACGGCTGGTTCATCGACCCGACGCCTGCCGACGATGTCGAATTCACCGCCGGCGGCGTCATAGGCATCGACTTGATCTCGGTGCTGGCCCACGAGTTCGCGCACATCCTCGGGCGCGAACACGGCGAGGACGGGTTGATGACGACCTACATCGAGACCGGCGACCGCCTGATCGGTGCCGACGGGTCATTGGCCGAGACCGAAGTGCCCGCGACCGAGCCCGAGCCATCGGAGGAAACCCGGCAGCCCGACGCGCCCATCGTCGCCACCAGCGCCGAGCGTCCGACGATCCAGCAGGTGATTTCGGCCATCCAGTCGAGCGAGATCGTCATCGATTTCGGCAAGGGCAACGGCAAGGGCCGGAACGCGCCACAGGAAAACACCTTCGTCTACGACGACGAGACCGACAGCTTCGTGCGTTCGGACCAGCCGCCCGCGACCGTGCCGGGTGCGGATGCGCTCTGCCACCTGCTCGACAATGACGGGTCGGTCTTTGCCTATGTCGACCGGAACGGGGCGCTCTGGACGATCGACGATCTCGAAGAGAACGCCGGTGGTCTCGCGGACCCGGAACCGGACGACTGGATCTACCAGTCTAACGTGTGAAGTCTTGGCCTGAAGGGCCCAAGTGTGGTTAGCTGATCGTGGCGCATTTCGCGCCGCGATCGAACGGTTTGGGGGCGTATCGAATGGCGGACGGGCAGGACACTTCCGAGGCAAAGCGTAACGGGGACGAACGGAAAGCCTCGCAGATCCAGTGGGATGACACGAAGATGGCGACGAACTTCGCCAACGTCGTGAACATCCAGGGGACCCGTGAGCAGGTCGAACTGTTTTTTGGCACCAACCGCACGTGGAACGTGCAAGCGGGTGGTCCGATGGAAGTGGACCTGACCAACCGGCTGATCCTCACGCCCCTCGCGGCCAAGCGCATGAGCACCATTCTGAACAACGTGCTGCGCGAGTACGAGCAGCGCCACGGAGCGCTGTCGCTCGACACCTGAGATGGACGGCGACGTCAAGAACCCGGGCGACGTCGCGGCGCCGAACGGACGGCCCGATTTTCTCGATGCGGCGGCCTGGCGCCGGCTGACGACGGCTGAAAGCATGACCGAGGCCGCCGGTCACTGGTGCGCACTCATGGCGGGCCAGCTCGGCGGCGCTGCGGTGGTTTGCGTAATGGTCCCGCCAGAGGAAGGCGGGCCGCCTGCGCGGATCGCCGGGTGGCCGGCCAACCGGGTTCCGGACGGCAATGTCGCCGCTGCCGCGGCGGCCGCTTTCGAAAGCCGGCGCGGTGTGGTCCGCGCCGGTGCGGATGGAGCGGGGGCGACGGCTCTGGCGGTTCCGGTCGTGCTTGACGGTGTCGCGGGCGCGGTTTGCGCGGCTGAGGTGGCCGACGCCGGTGACGGTGCGGTGCGCACTGCCATGCGCCGCCTGCAATGGGGCAGCGCGTGGCTGAGCGACCTGATGCGGGGCGAGGCGGCCGGGGTCGAGCGCGCCCGGATGGCGACCGTGGGCCATGCGCTGCATGTTGTCGTGGCGGCTGCCGAGACCGAAGGCTTCGAGGCTGCCTGCCGGGCGGCCTGCACCGATCTGGCGCAGCGCTTCGGCTGTGACCGGGTCGCCATCGGCACGCGCCGCTTCGGGCGGTCCCAGGTTCGGGCGATCTCGCACACGGCGCAATTCGGCAAGCGGATGAACCTCGCGCGGCAGCTGAGTGCCGCGATGGACGAAGCCATCGACCAGAGGACCGTGGTCATGCATCCGCCCGCAGCCGATACCGAGGTGATCGCCGCGAACGCCGCCGCGGCGCTGGCACGGGCGCAGGCCGTGGCCCATGTTCTGACCGTCCCGCTTTACGCCGTTGATCGCTACATCGGCGCAGTGACGCTGGAGCGCCCGCAAGGCCGGCCGTTCGATGCCGCCGAGGCCGAAACGCTCGAGGCCATCGCCACCACGCTTGCACCGATCCTCGAGGAAAAGCGCCAGAACGACCGCTGGCTTGTCACCAAGCTCGCCGTGGCCGTTGGCGCGCAGGCCCGGCGCCTGCTCGGTCCCGGCCGCGTCGGCTACAAGCTGACGGTTCTGGCAGGGCTCGCCTTGGCCGCGTTCTGCTATTTCGCCATGGCCGATTACAGGGTTTCGGCCGATGCCTCCGTCGAGGGCTCGGTGCGTCGCGCGGTGGTGGCGGCCTATGACGGCTACGTCGCCGAAGCGCCGGTGCGGGCCGGCGACCGGGTGTCGGAGGGCGATCTGCTGGTGCGGATGGACGATCGCGACCTCGCGCTCGAACGGCTGCGGCTGGTCACGGCGCGGCAGCGGATCGAGTTGGAGTACGAAGGCGCCATCGCCGAGCGCGACCGCGCCGAGGCGCGCATCAAGCAGACCCAGATCGCCCAGACCGATGCGCAGATCGGGCTTTTCGACGCCCAACTCAAACGGGTGCGCCTGACGGCACCGTTCGACGGGCTGGTGGTCTCGGGCGATCTCAGCCAGTCGGTCGGGGCGGCGGTGCGGCGCGGCGAGGTACTGCTCGAGGTGGCGCCGCTCGACGCATACCGCGTCGTGCTCAGCGTGGACGAGCGCCAGATCGCGGATGTCGCCGTCGGCCAGACCGGCACGCTGCTTGTGTCCGCCCTGCCGAACGAGCCCTTCCCGATCCGGGTCGAAAAGATCACGCCCGTCGCGGAGTATGCGGACGGGCGCACGACTTTCCGGGTCGAGGCGGCGCTGACCGGTGAGGCCGCACGCCTGCGCCCAGGGATGGAAGGGGCCGCGAAGATCGACATCGACCGTCGGCGCCGCATCGCGATCTGGACCAAGCCCGCGCTCGACTGGGCGCGGATCTGGACCTGGCGCTGGCTGGAGTGGTGACGGAACGATGGCGACGCAGTTCTTGTCCTCGGATTGGTACAGGGTCGCCGACCTGCGCCTGCGCCTGCGCAGCCATGTCGAGATCCACCGCCAGATGTTCCGGGGCGGCATCTGGTATGTCGTGCAGGATCACCACAACGGCCGCTTCCACCGGATATCGCCCAGCGGCAACCTGATCCTGAACCTGATGGACGGACGCCGCAGCGTCGCCGCATTGTGGGAAATCGCCTGCGAGCGTTTTCCGGACGACCCGCCGACCCAGGACGAGGTGATCCGCCTGCTGTCCCAGCTGCACCGCTCGGATCTGATCGCCGGCGAGACGCCGCCCGACCTCGACGAGATCGCGCGGCGCGCCGAAAGCCAGGCCCGGCGCAGCTTGGTCCAGAAGATCCGAAATCCTCTGGCGATGCGGTTTCCGCTGCTTGATCCGAATACCTTTCTCGACCGCACCGTGTGGCTGGCGCGGCCCGTCTTCACGATCTGGGGGCTCCTTCTTTGGCTTGCCGTTGTCACCTGGGGCGCAACCCTGCTGGTGCTGCACTGGACGGAAGTCACCGGCGGCCTTGTCGACCGGGTGCTCACCGTCGAGAACCTGTTCCTGGCCTTGCTGGCCTATCCGCTGGTGAAAGCGGTGCACGAGTTGGGCCATGCCTATGCCACCAAGGTCTGGGGCGGCGAGGTGCACGAGATCGGCGTCATGCTGCTGGTGTTGATTCCGGTGCCGTACGTCGACGCCTCGGCCTCGTCAGCCTTCGCCAGCAAGCGGCGCCGGGCGGTCGTCGCCGGGGCCGGGATCATGGTCGAACTGGCGCTGGCCGCACTTGCGCTGGTGTTCTGGCTCAACGCCGAGCCCGGGATCGCCCGGGCCTTCGCCTTCAACGTCATGCTTGTCGGCGGCATCTCGACGCTGTTTTTCAACGGCAACCCGCTGCTGCGGTTCGACGGCTACTTCGTGCTCAGCGATCTCATCGAGATTCCAAACCTCGGAAGCCGCTCGAACGCCTATCTCGGCTATCTCGCGCAGCGCTACGCCTTCGGCAAGCATGAAGCCGAAAGCCCGGTGACCGCGCGCGGCGAGCGGGGGTGGTTCGTGGTCTACGCCGTCGCCGCCTTTCTCTATCGCATCTTCATCTCGATCACGATTTCTCTTTTCGTGGCCTCGAAGTTCTTTTTCATCGGGGTAATGCTGGCGATCTGGGCCGTCGCCAATGCGTTGGTGCTGCCGCTGGTCAAGGGGATCTGGTTCGTGATGACCAGCGCCAAGCTTCGGCGTCGGCGCGCCCGCGCGTTGGGCGTCGTCGGCACCACCGCCGCGGCCTTGGGCGTCGCAGCCTTCCTGCTGCCGATCCCCTACGGCTCGGTGGCGCAGGGCGTGGTCTGGCTTGAGGAAGAGCAGGTGCTGCGTGCCGGGGCCGACGGCTTCGTGAGCCACACGCAGCCCGGCGCGGTGACCGCGGGAGGCGATGTGCTGGCGCTTGAGGAACCATCGCTGTCCGCCGAGACCGATCTGATCGCCGCGCGCCTCGACGAGATGCGCCTGCGGCTCAACTCGGTGCTCGTGCTCGATCGCGTGCAGGAGGACGTGCTGCGCGCGCAGGTCGCGCATCTCGAAAGCCGGCTGGCGCTGGCCCGGGCCAAGGCCGAGGCGCTAACGGTGAGCGCCCCCTCGGATGGTCTGGCGGTGCTGCCGCTGGCCGAGGATTCGCCGGGGCGTTTCCTGACGCAGGGCGATCTGGTCGGCTATCTTGTCAACGAGCGCCCGCTGAAGCTGAGGGTCGCGGTCCCGCAGGCGGATGCGGACCTCGTCCTGTCGCGCACCGAGGCGGTGGCCGTGCGGTTCGCCAGCGACCTCGGAACCGTTCACGCGGCTCGTATTCTGCGCGAGACGCCGGGCGGTGCCGCACGCCTGCCGAGCCGCGCGCTGGCCGCGGACGGCGGCGGCGGTCCTTTCGTGGTCGACCCGGCCGATCCCGAACGGCTGCGCGCCTTCGACGTCGCCTTCCAGTTCGAACTCGCACTCCGCGCGCCGCACCCGGTATCCCTCGTCGGCGAACGTGTCTACGTGCGCTTCGATCACGGCTGGGAACCCGTCGCTCCCCGGCTCTGGCGCACCGTGCGCCAGCTTTTCCTGGCGCGGTTCAATGTCTGAGGCGGTGTTGCACCAGCCTGCGCCCACGCTCGCGGGGCGCGACGGGCGGCGGTTGTTGGCGGAAGTCTATGCCGAAAGAAGCGAGGCCTACGACAGCAGGCTCGACCGCTCGGCGAGGCGTCTTGGCGCGCCGCTGACCTCGGCGCTGGCGCGGACGAGATGCGGGGGTGCGCGCCGTTTCGTGGCCCGGGTCGCGGCAGAGGGCGCGGCTTTGGAGCGATTGAGCGACGCCGACCTCCACAATAGAGTTGCGCGCGTGCGCACCGCATTGCGCCGTCAGGAGACGCTTTCGGGCACGCCCCTGGTCCGCGCCTTTGCTCTGGTGCGCGAGGCCGCCTTCCGGACGCTCGGCATCCGCCACTATGACGTGCAGGTCCGCGGCGCCTACGCAATGGCGCGCGGCGCGGTGGCCGAGATGCGCACCGGCGAAGGCAAGACGCTGACCGCCGTTCTCGTTGCCGCCGCCCACGCGCTGGCCGGCCGACCGGTCCATGTCATCACCTCGAACGACTATCTCGCCAGGCGCGACGGCGAGGAGATGGGGCCGCTTTACCACTGGCTCGGGCTTGGCGTCGGTATCGTTCAGCCGGGCCAGACGCCGCACGAGCGCCGCGCCGTCTACGCCGCCGACGTGGTCTACGGCACCAACAAGGAGATCGCTTTCGACTACCTGCGCGACCGCATCGTGCTGCGCGACAAGCCGGGCAACCTGCGGCGCAAGCTTGCCCTTTTGGAAGGCGGCGCCGAGATGGCCGAGCTGCGCCTGCGTGGTCTGCATGTCGCCATCGTCGACGAAGCCGACAGCGTCATGATCGACGAGGCGCGTACACCGCTGCTGATCTCGCGCCAGGGGCGCGACACGGTAGATCTGGCTCTCTTCGAGCGTGCGCGCGAGGCGGCGGCAAGTCTGGTCGAACGGCGCGACTTTCGCTTGTCGCCGACGCAAGACAGCGTCGAACTGACCGAAGCCGGGCGCGACCGGCTCGAGGAGATGGCCGAGGAGGACGAGGGCGCGTTCCGCGTGGCCGTGATCCGCGAACACGCGGTGACCCAGGCGCTTGCGGCCGCCCATGTCTTCCGGCTCGACGAGCATTACATCGTGCGCGGCGGCAAGGTGATGATCGTCGACGAGTTCACCGGGCGCACCATGGCCGACCGCAGCTGGTCGGACGGGCTGCACCAGATGATCGAGTTGAAAGAAGGGCTCGAGCCGACGCCGGCGAACGAGACGCTGGCGCGCATGACCTACCAGCGCTTCTTCCGGCGCTACCGGACCCTCGCCGGGATGACCGGCACGGCGCGCGGCGCGGCCTGGGAATTCTGGTCGGTCTACGGCCTGCCGGTGGTGCGCGTGCCGACCAACAAGCCCGACCGCCGGCGCTTCGAGACCGACCGGGTCTTTTCCGGCACTCCGGCCAAGTGGGACGCGATCGACGCGCTTGTCGCGGAGCTTCATGCGGGCGGGCACCCGGTGCTGCTGGGCACGAAATCCGTTGCCAGCGCCGAGGAGGCGAGCCGGCGGCTTGATGCCGCGGGCGTGCCGCACCAGGTGCTGAGCGCGTCGCAGGACGCCGAGGAGGCCGAGAAGATCGCGCGCGCCGGGATGCGCGGGATGGTGACGGTCGCAACCAACATGGCCGGCCGCGGCGTCGACATTCGACTGCCACCGGAGGTGGCGGCGACAGGCGGCCTGACCGTCATCCTGTCCGAGCGCCACGATAGTCAGCGCGTCGACTTGCAGCTTGCCGGACGCTGCGGCCGGCAGGGCGACCCGGGCCGGGTCTTCACCTGCATTTCTCTGGGCGACGATTCGATGCTGGGCGCCGGGGCGGCGGGGATGCGCCGGATCGCGCGCGCGGTGCTGGCGATGCTGGGGCAGGGCGCGGCCGGTTTCCTCGTCCGGCATCGGCAGCGGCAGGTCGAGCAGCGCCACGCCCGGATGCGCCGCGATCTTCTCGAGGCAGACAAGAGTCTGCGCGATATCCTGGCGCTGTCCGGACAGGGGGAATAGGATATGGCCATGCCGAAACGCCCGAACGTCGCAATCGTGCTGCTCGCGCTCTGTGCAGCCGGTCCCGGCGGGGCCGAGACCTTCGACTGCGTGATGGACCCGCCCGTCGTGGTGAATCTCGGGAGTGCCATATCGGGCCTCTTGGAGGAAGTCAGCGTGGCGCGCGGCGACGTCGTGCAGGCCGGAGACGTCGTGGCGCGGGTCGATTCCGGCGTCGAGCGGGCCGCCCGCGACGTCGTGGCGCTGCGGGCCGAGAACATGGCGCGGATCGAGGCACAGACCGCGCGGCTCAAGCTGATCGACGCGCGCATGCAGCGCACCCAGTCGCTGCGCGACCGCGGCGTCGCCACCGAGGACGCCATGCAGGAGATCGAGGCCGAGCGCGTCGCGGCCTCCAGCCTTCTCAACGAGGCGCGGATGGAACTCGAACTCGCCAGGCGCGAACTCGCGCGTGCGGACGCGCTGCTGGAGCGCTACCAGATTCGCAGCCCGATCGATGGCATCGTGAAGGAGCGCCGGCTGGCGGCCGGCGAATTCGTGCACCAGGACACCTACGTCGTCACAGTCGTAAAGCTCGACCCGCTTTTCGTCGAGACCTTCATGCCGGTCGAGCTTTACGGGCTTGTCCGACCGGGCGACGCGGCGATCGTGCGCCCCGCCGCGCCGGTGGCGGGCGAATACCCTGCGCGCGTGGAAGTGGTGGATACCGTATTCGATACCGCCAGCGGCACCTTCGGTGTCCGGCTGCGGCTCGACAATCCCGACCGGACGCTGCCGGCCGGGCACCGTTGCGACGTCGAATTCTCGCTCGCGGCGACGGAGTGACTTGATGGGGCGGGCCGCATACGACATGACCGGTCGCGTCGACGTGACTCGCCCCATGCAGGGCGGTGCATCGCCCCTGAGCCGGATCGAGACGGCGATGACAGGGCTGCCGCGCAGTTTTGGCGTGGAACGGTCGGTCAAGCTGTCTTCCAACCGGGCCTCGATCGGGCGGCGGCTTTATTCGATCCCTATGGCGGCGCTCGGTCCCGACCCGCGGGACGGGTTGAAACGGTTTCTCGATTCTCTCGGGGCCCCGGCGGCGGCGCACCGCCTGCTGACCCCGTTCGCCGGGGCGGCGGCGCATCTGCACGCGGGCGCGGAAGAGGGCGGTCGGGACGATGTCGTGAAGGTCTATCTGGAATTCAGCACCCCGCCGCCGCGCGACGCCGACCTCGTGTTCTTGGCCGCCAAGTGGAACGCTGACGGTGACTGTCTGCGGTCGGACTACCGGGCGCGAGATGCGGCCTGTCTCCCTGACTTGCTGCGCGAAGTCGCGGACGCTGCCGTGCGCGAGTCGCTGCTGGCGCTGGCAAAACACGCCGCGACCCGTACCGGAGCGCCTGCCGTGCTTGCCGTGGATGATCACGGAACCCCGCGCCGCTCGGTCGATGTCAATTTCTACGACGCCAACCTCACCCTGGCAGACGTCGCGGATATCGTGACGGACCTGTTCGAGGTGCTGGGACCCGGTGCGGCGGAGGCCGACAAGTTTCTCGCGACGCACGGCGACCGGGTGATCGGACATGTCGCCGCCGGCTGCGGGCGCGACGGCGCGCGCTTTGCGACGATCCATTTCGGTGCGGAGGAGGGGCCGTGAACCGCTTTTCGCCCGAGACGCTGGGCCAGCGGTCGGAGCGGGCGCGCACCGACGATCCGGCGCTCGACTACTGTCTCTGGCCCTACGCCCGGCCCAGGCCGTCGACCGGCGACGCGCTGCGCACATCCGCATTGCTCAGCCTCTCTCTCGCGGTTGCCGGTGTCGCCGACGACATGGGGCCCCTGACCGAGGCCATCCGCGCCACTGCAGGTGAGTTCCGGACGGTCTTTGGTGTGAAGTGGGCCGGCAAGAGCCTGTCCTGGGAGTTCTACTTCTACGATTACGACCGCTGGGAACGTGGGCTCGGCATGGCCGAGGTCGCCCGCGGGATCTCGGGGCTGGTGCACTGGGACGCGCCGGTCGACGACACGAAACCCTATTTCATGTTCTCCATCGAACTCGACGCCCGCCACGCGCGCGGCGACCTGCCGCTCGAACAGGTCGATGTCTACGTCGGCACCCCGGACACCGGCACCTCTGCCGGTATCTGCTACGGCCTGACATCCGCAGGCTACGGGTTGCGCAATCTCTACCACTTCTACGACGCGAAGAGCCAGTTCGACGCGGCCCTTGCCAAGGCCTACGCGACCGTGCGCCTCGATGCCCGCAAGACGGACCCCGAGACGCTGTTTTGGCCCGAGATGACGGGTGCGCAAACGCTGGTCGTGGCCAACAAGCGAAACTGTGACGCCATCTATTTTTCTCGGATCAGGGCGGCACAGCTGGCGCTGTTTCTGAGGCGCGCCGAGTTTCCACGCGCCATTTCCGATTTCCTTGCCACCAACCTCGACGCGTTCGACCACCATCTTTTCGATGTGGGCTACGATTACGAGGTCCGGCCGGGTGGCGGCATCAGGATCACCAAGGGAAGTTTCTATGGCCTTCTCTGACCCCGGCGCGAAATCGACATCCCTGCGCGACCACGCCGACTATGTTTCGCTGACGATGGAGTTCCGCTGCAACCTGCGCTGCGTGCACTGCATGATCGAGGGCACGATGGACCGGCTGGAGCCGCAATCGGACGCAAGCTTCGACAACGTACTCGACGAGCAGCGCCGCAATCGCCGCTGGCGGGGCCTGATCCTCACCGGGTCCGAGGTCACGTTGCGACGCGATCTTCCCGACCTTGCACGCCGTGCCCGCGCGGCCGGCTTCGCGCGCGTCCGCATCCAGACCCACGGCGCGCGCCTTGCCCGTCCGGACTATGCCGAGCGGCTTCTGGACGCCGGCGTAAACGAGTTCTTCGTCTCCGTCGCAGGATCGGACCGCGACAGCCATGACCGGATCGTCGACGTCAAGGGCTCGTGGGACCGGATGATGGCCGGTCTCGACTACCTCGACGACAAGCCGGACGTGCGCCTGATCACCAACACGGTCGTGACGGCGCTGAGCTATCCGCTGCTGCCGAAGATGGTCGATGCGCTGTCTCACCTCAAACGGCTGGTGCAGATGGAATTCTGGACCTACTGGCCGATGGCCGAGAAGGACGACAAGAAACTCTGCGCGCCCCATGCGGAGGTTCTGCCGTGTCTCGCCCGCGCGATCCGTCGCGCGCATGAGTTGGGGCGCAACGTCGAGGTGAAGAACTTTCCGCATTGCCTGCTCATACGCGAAGGTCTGGGCGACACGCTGGTCAACGACCAGCCGCTGCTGCTGATCGACCCGGCCTTCTGGGACGAATTCGCGCGCAACGGTTTCGACCAGTGCGTGCACCGCACCGTGTGCCGGTCGCGCGCCTGCCTCGGGATCAACACCGCCTATGCCGACCGGTTCGGGTGGGATCGCGACGGGCTCGCTCCGCTGACGGAGGATCAGCACTGACCGGAGAAAAATCTGGTAATCCGGATGCGCACGCTTAAGGTGAGGAAAGATCAGCGTATTCGATCCAAAAGTGAGCCCGCGGAGGGGTCCGGATTTGAAAAGGGGAACCGCATGAGCAAGCAACTTCTCATCTACGAAAGAGCGATGCCGGTGTCGTCGAGCCGGCATCGCGACTGGTCGGTGGCGCAGACCCGCAGCTTTGCCTTCGCGCGTGAATTGAATGCCGTTCCGCTTGTCGCGGCCGAGATCCTGCCGGCCAGTCGTGAATACCCGATCGTCTTTGCGGGCCAGGGCGACGAGGTGGTGCCCTCGGCTTTGCTTGGCGTTTCGGACAACTCGAATGCCTTCGTGGCCGAGGACGGAAGCTGGCAGGGCCGCTACGTGCCTGCCTTCCTGCGGCGCTATCCCTTCGTTTTCTCCCGCGCGGGCGACGACGGGGATGGTCAGCGGTTCACCCTATGCGTCGACGAAGAATACGAGGGTCTGAACAGCGACGGGCGCGGCGAGCGGCTGTTCGACGCGGAAGGCAACCGGACGCAGTACCTCGAGAACACGCTGAATTTCGTCACCCAGTATCAGAACCAGTTCACCGCGACCGAGGCCTTCTCGAAAAAGCTCAAGGAACTTGATCTACTGGAACCGGCGCAGGTGCGCTTCAGCTTGCCGGGGGGGCGCAACGGCGCCCTGGGCGGCTTCAAGAAGGTCAGCCGCGACAAGCTGCGCGGGCTGCCCGACGACGCGCTGCTGGGCCTTGCGCGGTCGGACGAGTTGGAACTGATCCATTGCCACCTCGCGTCTTTGGCCAACGTCACTCCGCTGGCCGAACGCGTTTCGCAGTCCTCGACGACCGAGGCGGATACCGCCGCACCCGAGCCCGAGGCGGAAGCCGCCGAGGCGGACGCCTAGGGACGCTTCGGGCACAGTTCGCGAAGCCCGGTGCGCATTCTCGTTGTCGGCGGCGGCTCGGCCGGGTGGATGGCCGCGGCGCGGCTCGATGCGGCGCTGAACCGCGACGGCCGGCAGGCGGTCGAAATCTCCCTGATCGATTCTCCCGACACCGGCCGGATCGGCGTCGGAGAGGCGACGATTCCGTCCATTCTCAGGACGTTACGCGGCCTAGATCTCGCAGAGGATGAATTCCTGCGCGCCTGCGACGCGACCTACAAGCTGGGCATCCGGTTCGACGACTGGTCGCGGGTCGGTGCTCGTTACTGGCACCCGTTCCACCGCCTGCAGTCGGCAGCGACGCAACAGGCCGGGCACGATTGGCTGACCTCCGATGGCTCGGTGCCATTTGCCGACCTCGTCAGCCCACAGCCACGGCTGGCCGCTGCCGGACGCGCGCCGCACCTGCCCGGGGGCATTCCGGAGCGAACGGGCCATTACGCGTTTCATCTCGATGCCGAGCGTTTCGCCGATTTCCTGGCCGAACGGGCACAGGCGCGCGGCGTTCGCTTCATCACCGATACGGTGGTCGCGGTCGAGGTCGACCAGCGCGGCATCCACGCGCTCCGCACCGCTTCGGGCGAAATCCTGCATGCCGATCTTTTCGTGGACTGCACCGGTTTTCGCAGGCTGCTGATCGGGGCCTGCGGAGCGGTGCATCAGGATTGGTCGAATTGGCTGCTCTGCGACAGCGCCGTCACGATGCGCGTGCCCGACGCCACCCCGCCGCGACCCTTCACCACCGCCACCGCGGTCGAGGCGGGCTGGATCTGGGACATCGGCCTGCAGAAGCGGCGCGGGCGCGGCTACGTCTATTCCTCGGCCTTTCTGGGCAAGGATGCGGCCGCCGAAGCGCTGCGCCGCGCCGAGCCCGGCAGCGGTGACTTTCCGGTCCGGCATCTGCGATTCGAGGTCGGGCGGGTCGACCGACCGTGGATGGGCAATTGCGTGGCGATCGGACTTTCGGCGGGATTCGTCGAGCCGCTGGAATCCACCGGGCTGCACCTTGCGGATTTCGCCATCGAGATGCTTCTCGAGTTCTTCCCGCATGGCGGGCCGAACCCGGCGCTGTCACGGCGCTTCAACGAGATTGTCGGGCAGACCTTCGACGAGACGCTGGACTTCGTGAACCTGCATTACGTCCTGTCGCAACGCCGCGACAGCGAGTTCTGGCGCGCGGCCACGGCGGCCGGGCGCCTCACGCCGAGGGTTCGGGATCTGCTGCAGCGCTGGGAGGGCAAGCCGCCGACCGCGCTCGACTTCACCTCGGCCACGCAACTCTGGTCGCACCAGAACTACGAGTTCATCCTGTTCGGCATGGGCTGGCGCCCGAAGGTCATGTCCGAGCCGCCTGCGCGACAAGTCCGCCCGCCCGAGGATGTCGAGGCGGCGCTTGCACAAGGGCTGGCCTCGCTGCCTTCGCATGAAGAGGTTCTGGCGGCGGTCGCACCGGTGTCCCCGCTGCCGGGATGACACCCGGGCGGGTCCGAGAAACCCGTTTCCCTGACCGGTCGCCTGCACTAGGTGTTCCGCCATGCGCGACCGATTCACTTCCGTTTCCCTTTCCCGTGACAGCCAGTACGGCGCACCGGCCTTCCTGTGGTGGCTTGTCGGGATCATGGCCGCCATCGAGCTGATCCTGGCGGCCAGCGATGCCGGCCTGCTGGGTCTTTCGGGATTGCGGTGGGTCGCCTTCCGCTTCGGTGCCTTCTGGGAGCCGCTGCTGGCCGGAACGCTGGCGCCGCTCTTTCCCGGCCAGACCGTCACCATGTTCGTGACCCATGCCTTCCTGCATGGCGGGCTCATGCACCTGTTGCTGAACGGCGTCGTCCTGCTTGCCTTGGGCAAGACGGTATCGGCGCGGATCGGCCCCGCGCGCACCCTGGCCGTGCTGCTGGTGTCCGCGGTTGCAGGCGGTGCGGCCTTCGGCCTGATCTCCACGAGTACCTGGCCGATGATCGGCGCCTCGGGTGCTGTTTTCGGGCTTTTCGGGGTCTGGCAGGCCTGGCAGTACGAGGTCAGCCGTCGCACGGGGCGCCCGCTGCAACCCGTGGTGAACTCCGTGCTGGCGCTGGTCGTGGCGAACATCCTGCTGGCCGTGGTCCTGAGCGGTGGTCTGGCCTGGGAGGCACACCTGGGCGGCTGGCTCGCCGGATGCGCGGCGGCGATGACCTTTGCGCGCGCCTGAGCCGGCGCGGGCTTGCGGTCGGCACCCCGGACGTTATAGACGCCGCGCCCATGTACGTGCGGCCCGCCGGTCGCCCATGTCCGGCTGGTGACGATCCACCGGGCGCGATAGAGTTTCGCGCGCAGCCTCGAATGTCGGAGAAACCATGAGCAAACCCGTGGCACAGAACGCCAGGCTGTCCGTGGCACCCATGATGGACTGGACGGACAGGCACTGCCGGTACCTGCACCGTCTGCTCAGCCGCGAGACGCTGCTTTATACTGAGATGGTGACCGCGCCGGCGCTGGTGCGGGGACGCGCGATGCATCTGCTGAGCCATTCTCCCGAGGAACACCCCGTCGCGCTGCAACTGGGCGGGTCCGATCCGGCGGAACTGGCCGAGGCCGCGCAGATGGGCGAGGCGGCAGGGTACGACGAAATCAACCTCAACGTCGGCTGCCCGTCGGACCGGGTGCAATCCGGGTGCTTCGGCGCCGTGCTGATGGAACGCCCGGGGCTGGTCGCGGACTGCGTGCGCGCGATGCACGACGCTGTACGCATCGACGTGACCGTGAAGTGCCGGATCGGCGTCGACGACCAGGACCCCGAAAAGGTTCTGCCGGAGTTCCTGAGGCGCATGGTCGATGCCGGCTGCGAGCGGGTGGCGATCCATGCCCGTAAAGCCTGGCTCCAGGGCTTGAGCCCGAAGGAGAACCGCGACATTCCGCCGCTCGACTATCCGCTGGTGATGCGGATGAAGGAGCAGTTTCGGGACCTGCACGTCTCGGTCAACGGCGGCATCACCTCGCTGGCGCAGGCCAAGTCCTTTCTCGACGCCGGTCTCGACGGGGTGATGATCGGACGCGCAGCCTATTACGATCCCGCCGGCGTGCTCTGCACCGCGGACCGCGAGATCTTCGGGACCGGGCAAGACAGTCTGCCCGAGAACGCGGTGCGCGCGATGATCCCCTATATCGACGCGCATCTCGCCGACGGCGGGCGGCTGCACCAGGTCACGCGGCACATGCTGGGCCTCTTTTCGGGGCGTCCCGGCGCGCGGATGTGGCGGCGTACGCTCTCCGAGCAGGCGCATCGCCCCGGCGCGGGCTCCGATCTGCTCGAGGAAGCCCTCGGGTTCGTCACCCCTCTGGCGGAGGACCGGCACGCCGTGTAGGCAGAGAGCAATCGGGGCGGGGACGATCGAACATGGCGGAAACGCAATTGCTGCTACAGATGCTGGCACTCCTGCTGGTAATCGGCGGCGCCGCGGGTGTGCTGGCCGGACTTCTCGGCGTCGGCGGCGGCATCGTTCTGGTACCGGCCTTCTTCTATGCCTTTCAGACGCTTGGCTTCGGCGGTCCGCAGCTGATGCAGATCTGTGTCGCGACATCGCTGGCGACGATCATCGTGACCTCGACCCGCTCTGTCCTCAGCCACAACCGCAAGGGCGCGGTCGACTGGGACATCCTGCGCGCGTGGGCCATCGGCATCATGATCGGTGCGGTGATCGGTATGCTGGTCGTCGCACAGCTGCGGACAGTGGTGCTTCAGGTGATCTTCGGCACGCTGGCGCTGATCGTCGGGCTCTACCTCGGGTTCGGCCGGTCCGACTGGCGGCTGCGCGAACGGATGCCGACCGGTCCGGCACGCGCCATCCTGTCGCCTCTCGTGGGCTTTCTGTCGGTGCTGATCGGGATCGGAGGCGGCAGTCTCGGGGTGCCGCTGATGACGTTGCACAACGTGCCGATCCACCGCGCGGTGGCGACCGCGGCGGGGATCGGGGTTCTGATCGCCGTCCCGTCTGTCGCGGGGTTCCTTTTGGCGCCGATCGACCCCGCCTATCGCCCGCCCTTCACGCTGGGGTCGGTCAACCTCGTCGCCTTCGCGGTCGTGATCAGCATGACGCTGATGACCACGCCGCTGGGCGCCCGGCTTGCGCATGCAATGGACCCGACGCCGCTGCGTCGCGTCTTCGCGGTCTTCCTGGTGCTTGTCGCGCTCAACATGCTGCGGCAGGCGCTCGGCTGGTGACGAGCTTCGAGCGTCGCGGCTGGGCGGTCTTCCCGTCGGAACCCGCGACCGTCGATTGGGCGCGTCACGCGCTCGAGGCCGCCGATGCCGCCGTCAGCGATCCCGGGCTTGCAGACATGCTGCAGTGCGAAGGCACCTGGTTCGTCGGCCTCGAGGCCTTGCCCAATGATGCGGCCGGAGCCGTCGGGGCTTCGGGGCCGCTGCGGGGCGAGGCGGCGGAAGCGGCGGGAAGGATCTGCGGCGGCATGCCGGCGCTGCACCGCGCGCAGCTGTCGATCACCTACCCGGGCTATCCCAGGCGGCGCCACGGCGAAAGTGACGCGGCCTTCCGCTACAGGCGGGATCGCGATGCCGCGCATGTCGACGGGGTGTTGGGCGTCGGCACGCCGAAACGGCGCTTTGTGCGGGAACCGCATGCCTTCATCCTCGGGATCATGCTGACCGAAGCGGACGCGGGTGCCGCGCCGCTGGTGGCCTGGGAGGGCAGCCACCGCGTCATGCGCGAAGCGTTCCGCCGCGCCTTCGCCGGGCAGGATGCGCAGAACCCCGGCGATGTCGACGTGACCGAGGCCTACGTCGCCGCGCGCCGCGTGGTTTTCGAGACCTGCCGCCGGGTCGTGCTGACCGGCCCGCCCGGGACCGGTGTCCTGTTGCACCGTCTGACGCTGCACGGTGTCGCACCCTGGGCCGACGGCGCGCAGGCAGACCCGAGGGGCCGCGCGATCGCCTACTTCCGCCCAGCGATCGACGGCGACGTGGCAGCTTGGCTCGCCGCGTCCTGACCTTGTGCCGCGGCGTCGCGGCGCGTTGACCCTGCGGCCCCTTGGCAAGCCGCGCCCGCGCGCTTATACGCGCAGCCTGATCCACGAAAGGCGCAAGCGATGGTAGGCAGTGCAAATCTAAACATCATGATGAAGGCCGCGCGCCGCGCCGGCCGGGCGCTCGTCAAGGATTTCCGCGAGGTCGAGAACCTGCAGGTGTCGATGAAGGGCGCCGGAGACTTCGTGTCGCGCGCCGACATGACCTCGGAGACGATGCTGAAAGAGGATCTGCTGGGCGCGCGCCCGACCTATGGCTGGCTCGGTGAGGAGACCGGCGGACAGGACGGCGAGGACCCGACCCGGCGCTGGATCGTCGACCCGCTCGACGGGACCACCAACTTCCTGCACGGCCTGCCGCACTGGGGCGTCTCGATCGCGCTCGAGCACAAGGGCAAGATCGTCGCTGGCGTGGTCTACGACCCGGCAAAGGACGAGATGTTCTTTGCCGAGAAGGGCGCGGGCGCCTGGATGAACGAAAGCCGCATCCGGGTCTCGGGCCGGTCGCGCATGATCGATTCGATCTTCGCCACCGGGCTGCCCTTCGCCGGTCGGCCGGAACTGCCCGACACGCTCAAGGAACTGGCACGCGTCTTGCCCGCGACCTCGGGCGTGCGGCGCTGGGGTGCCGCGGCGCTCGATCTCGCCTATGTCGCGGCGGGCCGTTTCGACGGCTACTGGGAGCGGCGCCTGAACCCCTGGGACGTGGCTGCCGGACAGCTGATCGTGCGCGAAGCGGGCGGTCTGGTCGATACCATCGTGCCGGACGGGAACGTGGTCGAGGACCGCACGATTCTTTGCGCCAACGAAGCGCTGTTCAACAACCTCGCCAAACTCGTCCGCGGCTAAGCCCCGGCTAGCGCCGGGGAATTTTCGGGATCCGGCTTTCGCCGATGCGATAGTGCGTCTCGGGATGCGGCGGATGCCCATCGGTGCGGATCCAGAAGCCCGGGCCGCCGCGCCGCATCCAGAGCGGCAACGTCAGCACCAGCCCGGCGACGAACCCTCCGGCATGCGCCCAGTATGCGACGCCGCCGGCGGAGGTGTCGGCGCCGACGCCGCCGATGAACTGCATTCCGAACCAGATCGCCAGCATGATCCAGGCCGGGATCGCGAAGATGCGGAAGAAGATAATGAAGATCACCAGCACGTCGACCCGGGCCTTGGGAAAGAGCAGCAGGTAGCTGCCCATCACGCCCGCGATGGCCCCCGAGGCGCCGACGGTCGGCACCTGCGAAAACGGCTCGGTCAGGTATTGCGCAAGCGCCGCCGCGACGCCGGAGGCGAGGTAGAAACCCAGGTAGGGCAGGTGGCCCATCTCGTCCTCGACGTTGTCGCCGAAGATCCACAAGAACAGCATGTTGCCCGCGAGATGCAGCCAGCCCGCGTGCAGGAACATCGAGGACAGGAAGGTGTAGTAGCCTTCGCCGTAGGTGATCCGCGCCGGGATCAGCGACCAGACGGCATAGAAACCGTTGATCGCGCGCACGTCCTGCGTCAGGCCGACGTAGCTCAGAAAAAGGCCGATGTTCGCGGCCATGAGCATGTAGGTCACATACGGTGTGCGGCCCGAAGGGTTGTGATCGCGGATCGGGAACATGCCGCGCACGCTCCGCCATTGCGCGGACGGGGTCAAGCGCCGCCGGACCGACCGGCGGCGACCTTGTCAGGTCACGGCGCCCAGCAGGGCCGCATTGCCGCCCGAGGCGGTGGTGTCGACGCAGACGTGCCGCTCGGCGCGCACCCGTGCGACATCCGGCAGCCCCGGGATCAGCGGCAGGATCGGACCCTTGCGCCGCGACAGCGCCTGTTCGATCTGACGGGCCGTGTCCGCGTCGCCCCACCACAGAACGCCACCGTACTCCGGCCCGAACTCCAGCATCGCGGGATCGATCCGGCCTTTGGCTTCGACGGCGACGCCGCCCAGCGCACGAACGGCCCGCGCCTGTCGCGCGGCGGCCCCGGCCCCGGGCCCGAGGCAGAGAAGCGCGGGGCGCGGCAATGTCCCGAGCCGGTTCGACTCCCCCGTCGGTCCGGGCAGGCTCTGTGCCGCGAGTGGTTGGGCCGGGACATGCGCCGGAAGGTCGGGCAGGGTGTCCTGCGCTGCCTCCCAAGTCCCTTCGACCGCTTGCCGGTCGGGGTCGGCAAAGCGTGGCAGGTAGTTCGGCCCGCCGGCCTTCGGCCCGGTGCCCGAGAGACCTTCGCCGCCGAAAGGCTGCGAGCCGACGATGGCGCCGATCTGGTTGCGGTTGACGTAGATGTTGCCGGCCTCGACCCGCTCAGAGACATGCTGCACGCGGTCGTCGATGCGGGTGTGCAGCCCGAAGGTCAGTCCGTAACCGGTGGCATTGATCGCGTCGATCACCTTGTCGATCTCGCCCGCCCGGAAGGTGACGAGGTGCAGGACCGGCCCGAAGATCTCGCGCTCGAGATCGCCAATGCCCTTTACCCGCAGCAGTGCCGGCGCTACGAAGGTACCGTCCGACGGGCAGGTCAGTTCGGCGATCACCCGGCCCTCGTCGCGGGCTTTCGCGACATGGTCGGCGATGGTCTTGCGCGCCGCCTCGTCGATCACCGGGCCGACGTCGGTCGAAAGTTTCCGCGGGTTGCCGTTCGACAGCGCTTGCATCGCACCGACCAGCATTTTCTGGAAATCTTCGGCGATATCCTCCTGTACATATAGACAGCGCAGGGCCGAACACCGCTGGCCGGCAGATTGGAAGGCGCTTTCAATGATCGACTGCACCGCCTGTTCTGGCAGTGCTGTGCTGTCGACGATCATCGCGTTGAGCCCGCCGGTCTCGGCGATGAGCGGCGTCCCGGGCGTGCAATGCTCAGCCATCGCGGCACGGATACGCTGCGCGGTCGCGGTCGAGCCGGTGAAGGCCACGCCGTTGACCCGTGGGTCCGAGGTCAGCATCGCGCCGACCTCGCCGCCGCCCGGCAGAAGTTGCAGTGCTGTGCGCGGGACGCCCGCCTCATGCAGCAGGCGCACCGCCAGGTGTGCGATCAGCGGCGTCTGCTCGGCCGGCTTGGCAAGCACCGCGTTCCCGGCGGCCAGCGCAGCAGTGACCTGCCCGCAGAAGATCGCCAGAGGAAAGTTCCAAGGCGAGATGCAGGTGAAGACGCCGGCGGGCGGCTCGGCCGTGGCCTGGGCGGCGTAGTACCGCAGGAAATCCACCGCTTCGCGCAGTTCGGCCACGCCGTCGGGCAGGCTCTTGCCGGCCTCGCGCGCCAGCAGCGCGAAGATCTCGCCATGGGCGTCCTCCATGAGGTGGCTGGCGCGGACCAGCACCTCGCGGCGCGTGTCCAGCGGTGCGTCCCAGGTTTTGGCGGCGGACAGGGCGGCCTCGACGTCCGCCTGCGTCGCGGTCACCACCGTGCCGGGGCTGTCCGTGGGGTCGGCGGGGTTATCGACCTTCACGGTATCCCCCGAAGGTTCGCCCTGCGCGAGGAGCGGCTTGGCGGTCCATTGATGCCTGGCAAACGGCGCGCGGGCCTTCTCGATTGCGTCGAGCGTCTGCGTGTGCGCCAGATCGAAACCGCGCGAATTCAGCCGCGACGGCTGGAACAGGTTGGGCCCGCGCGGAATGCGCGGCGCGGGGGCCTGCAATGCATCGAATGGATCGGCCGCGACCACCTCGGGCGGCACGCTCTCGTCGACGATCTGGTTCACGAAGCTCGAGTTCGCGCCGTTCTCCAGCAAGCGCCGCACGAGATAGGCCAGCAGGTCGCGGTGCGCCCCGACCGGTGCATAGATGCGGCAGCGCGTGCGGTTCTTCTTCAGCACGATATCGTGCAGCGTCTCGCCCATACCGTGCAGGCGCTGGAACTCGAACGCCTCGCGGTCTCCGGCCATGTGCAGGATCGCGGCGACCGTGTGGGCGTTGTGCGTCGCGAACTGCGGATAGATGCGGTCGGTCATGCCGAGCAAAGTCTTGGCGTTGCAGATGTAGGAGACGTCCGTCGCGGCCTTCTGCGTGAAAACCGGGAAACCGTCGATGCCCGCGACCTGCGCGCGCTTGATCTCGGTGTCCCAGTAGGCGCCCTTGACCAGCCGCACCATGATCCGCCGGTCGTGCCGCTGGGCCATGTCGTAGAGCGTGCGGATCACGGTGCCTGCGCGCGGCCCGTAGGCCTGCACAACAATCCCGAACCCGTCCCAGCCCGCCAGCGCCGGTTCGGCCATGACCCGATCGATGACCTCGAGCGACAGCGCCAACCGGTTCGCCTCCTCGGCGTCGACGTTGAGCCCC
This sequence comes from Roseobacter sp. FCG-D35, assembly GCF_033436665.1. Classification (NCBI taxonomy): domain Bacteria; kingdom Pseudomonadati; phylum Pseudomonadota; class Alphaproteobacteria; order Rhodobacterales; family Roseobacteraceae; genus Roseobacter; species Roseobacter sp. FCG-D35. The sequence goes on along the minus strand of NZ_JAWQFO010000001.1, from coordinate 321,377 downwards.
ATGCCGGCCGATTTCGCCAGCAGCGCCAGCGCGCGCAGGCGCGGCACGAGGTTCGCCATGACGGCCTCTTCCTGCGCCACCTCGTAGCGCGGGTGCAGCGCCGAGAGCTTGACCGAAATGCCGGGGTTCTGCCGGATGTCCTGTGACGTGCAGGCGTTGGCGATGGCCGAGATCGCCCGCGAATAGCTCAGGTGATAGCGCTTGGCGTCGGCTTCGGTTCGGGCGGCCTCGCCGAGCATGTCATAGGAATAGGTATAGCCCTTCTTTTCCATGCCCTTCGCGCGTTCCATCGCTGCGTCGATGGTCTCGCCCAGCACGAACTGGCGCCCCATTTCCTTCATCGCGCGGCTGACGGCGGTGCGGATGACCGGCTCGCCCAGGCGCTTGATCGCGGCGCGCAGGTGGCGCACCGGGCCGGGCTGGTCGTCGTCGAGCACGCGGCCCGTCAGCATCAGCGCCCAGGTCGAGGCATTGACCAGGCTGGAGGTCGAATGACCCATGTGCTTGCCCCAGTCCGAGGGCGCGATCTTGTCCTCGATCAACGCGTCGATGGTGTCGGCGTCCGGCACTCGCAGCAGAGCCTCGGCAAGGCACATCAGCGCCACACCTTCGTCCGTCGACAGCCCGTATTCTGCGAGGAATACCTCCATCATGCCCGGCGCGGTGCTGCCGCGAATGTCGCGGACAAGCTGTGCGGCCTCCCCACTGATCTGTCGACGCGCCTCGGCCGACAGATCTGCCAATGCGATCAGCGCATCGAGGATGGCATCGGGCTCTGCATACGTGTCGGCATCGATCACGTGGCGCAGGGAAGGGGCGGCGTCGCGGGCCATGGCGGGACCTCCGTTTGAAGTTCGGCCTAGCATAACTCCGATCTCTCAGGCATAATTCCCGAAGATCGAGTTTCTGCCAGTCCATCGGACGGAAAAATATGAGCGAACTCAGTACAACAGACCGCGCCGACCTTGACCGGCTCGACCGCAGGATTCTCTCGGTCCTCGCCGAGGACGGGCGCATCAGCATCGCTGATCTGTCGCGGCGCATCGGATTGTCGAAATCGCCGACCCAGGCGCGGCTGCGGCGGCTCGAGGAAAGCGGCGTGATCCTCGGCTACCGCGCCATGCTCGACCCGATCCGGCTGGGGCTGGACCACGTCGCCTTCGTCGAGGTGCGCCTCAGCGACACTCGCGAAAAGGCGTTGAACGCGTTCAACCAGGCCGTGGCGAAGATCCCGGAAATCGAACAGGCGCACATGATCGCCGGGAACTTCGACTACCTTCTCAAGGTCCGGACCGGCGACATGACCGCCTACCGCCGGTTTCTGGGCGAGACGATCTCGACCCTGCCGCACGTCGCCGGAACCTCGACCTATGTTGCGATGGAAGCGGTGAAGGAAACCATGCTGGCCGAGCAGGCTTGACCTGAGGTTACGCCGATCCACCATCCAGACCATGAAACTCGCCCTGCCAGTTCTTGCCCTGCTGCTCCACTATGGCGTGGCGCAGGCGGCGTGCCCGCCGCCCGAGGATCATTCGGAAGAACTCGAGGCGCTCTTCGACGAGGCCCGTGCCGCAGGCAACGACATGCAGGGGCGCGATGTCGCCGCCCGGATGTGGCAGGTGTGGCTGCGCGCGCCCGACGAAGCCGCGCAGGAGGTGCTGAACCGCGGCCTGACCCGGCGCAACAGCTACGACTACGCCGGCGCTTACGCCGATTTCGACCGCCTGACCGAATACTGCCCGGATTACGCCGAAGGCTACAACCAGCGCGCTTTCATCAGCTATCTGCGCGAGGATTACGCCGCTGCCCTCATCGATCTCGACAAGGCGCTCGACCTCTCGCCGACCCATGTGCCGGCGCAATCGGGCCGGGCACTGACGCTGATGCGGCTCGGGCGCATTCCCGAAGCCCGGACCCAGCTGCGCGCCGCGTTGCGCAACAATCCCTGGCTCTCGGAACGCTTCCTTCTGTCCGAAGGCGGCCCGCTGGCACCCAATGGCGAGGATATCTGAGCCGCACAATGCCCTTGAACGCCCTCGGCTGGCCCTCTATCGACGAGGCGGATGCGGGCGTGATGGAATGGTAGACATATCGGACTTAAAATCCGAAGGCCCTTGTGCCGTGTGGGTTCGAGTCCCACCGCCCGTACCACCCCCAACCGATGGCATATGCGTCACCCTAGTTTTGAACTCAGGGTTGCCTTTGATCGCTCCCAAATCGCGTTAAGTCGACCGTAAGACCTGCACGCTAGACCCTTGGCGCAGATCCGGGGGCGCGATGTGCGCCCGGCCAATCTCGATCACGGTCAGGGGCAGCAAGATCATGGCATCCGATAACGCGAAGCGCGGCAATCCGTTCAACAGTCTGTTTTTCAGATGCACGTCGATGGTGGTTCTATGCATCGTCGCGGTGGTCGCCGCCATCGTGACCGTCGAATCGCAGTCACTTTACAAGATGGTGCATGCCGCCACGGTCGGCCGGGCCGCCGAGGTCACCGAATTGCTCGGCAAGCAGGTCGGAGAGGATGTGCGGTATCAAAGGCTCGAGGAACTCGACCGGGTCGTCGGGGGCGAAGTGCGCCATGCCCGCCCCGACGCGGTGTCGGGCCTCGTGATGTCCGCTGCCGGGACCGTTCTCTCGACCGAAACTCCTGACGGGTCCGTTCCGGAAGACCTCATCGACCTCGCCCGGGAAGCCATCGCGACGGATGAAACCGTCCTGTCACCCGACGGTCTGACCATCGCGACACCGGTGCACTTCGGCGACGACGGCGCGGTTGTCGGGGTCGTGGCCACGCAATGGACAGAAGAGCCGCAGCTTGCGGAACAGAAGGACGTCCGGAACCACGTGCTCATGCTGGCGTTCGGGATCACGACCGCGGCCGCTCTGGCCTCGGGCCTTTTCCTGCGCTTTTACATGTCGCAGCCTCTGCTTCGGCTCGAAGCGGCGATGGGGCGCGTCGCAGGCGGAGACTTCGACTTCGACGTTCCGTTTACCACACGCAAGGACGAGATCGGGCTGATGGCGCAGCGTCTCGACCGGTTCCGGATCGCCTTGGGCGAGGCCAAGGCGGCCGAACGGGAATCGGCGTTCAAGGGAGCCGCCTTCAGCGGATCGACCGCCCCGATGATGATGGCGGACGAAGAGCTCAATGTGATCTTCGCCAACCCGGCCTGTGAAGGGTTGCTGAAATCCTGCGCGCGGAGTCTGTCGCAAGTCTGGCCCGGTATCGATGCCAACAATCCGGTTGGGGCAGAACTCGCACAGTTCAAGCCGCTTGCCGGACTGGCGGCGGAACTGCGCGCGGGTTCGACGGCGAGCCTGCCGGCCACCTTCCGGATCCAGGTCGGCGAGATGTTCGTGGGCATCGGTGTCAGCGCCGCACGGGACGAGGCCGGACAGGGCATTGGCGTTGTCGTGGAACTCAGCGACCGCACCGAGGAACAGTTGAATGCGGCGCTGCTCGATTCGATCGACCAGAACCAGCTCAAGATCGAGTTTCAAGGCGACGGCACCGTCTCGCAGGCCAACGGCAACTTGCGCCAGTTGGCCGGATATGCCGAGACCTCCCTGGGACGGATGCGTATCGACACGATGCTCAAAGCCGTCGATTCCGCTGGCGGCAAGAACTTCTCTGCCGCGGCGTTGGCCGGTGAAGCCGTGCACGGCCGGTTCCGCCTGGTCCACGCGGACGGAAAGACGGAACTGGTGGTTGAGGGCGGCTTCACCACGGTCAAGGGGCCGAACGGCAACGTCGAGCGGGTGATTTTCCTCGGCACCGACGCGACCGCCAACGCCGAGGCGATGCGTCAGGCCGAGGCCGAGCGCAAGGCGACGGCGGAAAGCCAGCGCAGCGTCGTCGAATCGCTCGGAGCGTCGCTCACGAGGCTGGCGCAGGGCGACCTGACCTGCGGCATTGAAAGCGCTTTCCCGCAGGACTACGAGACCTTGCGCGCCAACTTCAACGACGCGCTCACCAGCCTGCGCGAGGCACTTGGCACCGTCGTCAAGAACGCCGAATCGATCCGGCGCGAATCTGACGAGATAACCAGCGCTGCCGACGACCTGTCACGCCGCACCGAAAAGCAGGCCGCGACGCTCGAAGAGACCGCCGCGGCGCTCGACGAGCTGACAACCTCTGTGCGCTCGGCGGCGGAAGGGGCGGATGAAGCCAGCAGCATGTCCGCGAACGCCAAGGTCAACGCCGAAGACGGTGGCGCGGTCGCCCGCGACGCGGTCAAGGCGATGGACGAGATCCGCAGCTCTTCGCTGGAGATTTCCAAGATCACCACCGTGATCGACGACATCGCCTTCCAGACCAACCTGCTGGCGCTCAACGCGGGCGTCGAGGCGGCACGGGCAGGCGAGGCCGGGCGCGGCTTTGCCGTAGTCGCAACCGAGGTCCGGGCGCTCGCGCAACGCTCGTCCGAGGCGGCACGGGAAATCAACACCCTGATCAGCAACTCGTCCGATCACGTCCAGCACGGCGTCGACCTCGTCGACCGCACGGGCAAGGCGCTTGACGCGATCGTGACCTCGGTCTCGGAAATTTCCAATCGGATGTCCGCGATCGCCGCCTCGTCGCGCGAACAGTCCGCCGGGCTGAACGAGATCAACTCGGCGATGAACGATCTCGACCATGTCACCCAGCAAAACGCCGCCATGTTCGAAGAGACCACCGCGGCAAGCCACGCGCTGATCTCCGAAGCGGATGCGCTTGCCGGGGCGGTCGCGCGGTTCACAATCGGCGAAACCGGCGGAGCACCCGCAACACCGGCACGCCGGCACGCGTCGCCGCCCGCTGGGCCAGCCGCGAAGCCGGTACGTGCGGCCCAGGGCAACGCGGCGTTGAAGATCGAGGAAGCGCCGCCCGCGCGCGATGGCTGGGAGGATTTCTGACAACCGTCGTCAAAGGACGCGCCGTGACATGCGCCTCAAAACCTAAAGGTACGGGCCGGCGGCGACGGGACGCCGGGAGCCGTCGCCGACCAGTCATGGCCGTGCCGGCACGCAAGCCCGAGAAAGCGCAGATCGGTCCGGAACCCCGTTTGATCATCGGCACGCGCTTGCCGAGCCTGCCCGGGATCATCTAGCGCCGGGACACCCAAACAATCCCGGCGCCGCAGAAGACAGGTCGAGGCGCGACACCGCAGCGCACGTGTCGAGGCGCCCGCCAACGACCGATGCCAAAATTCAGTGACGCTTTGGCCGGGCCGACGCCCAGCGTCGCGCCGGACAGACCCTCGATCGCGAGGCGCGCGCTGTTACCGTGTTCCGGCGAAACGCTCTTGCCAGGCCGCCCGGTCCTCGTCGGTGATCTTGGCGAACAGCACTTCGGGCACCTCGAATCCGTGCCCGGGGGCCAGCGCGGACAGGAACGAACCGACGTCCTCGGGCCAGTCGATATTGTCGAGATCGAAGGCCGCGCACATCCTTGCGGCGGCATCCGGAATGAAGGGCTCGGACAGCACCGCGTAAAGCCGCACGAGATTAAGCCCGAGCCGGGTCTGCATGGCGGCCTGTTCCGGGTCGGTCTTGAAGGTCGACCAGGGCGCCACGGACTGCAGGTATTCGTTGCCGGCGACCCAGATCGCCCGCAATTCCTGCGCCGACTTGCGTACGTCCATCGTCTCCATCAGCGCGGCGTAGCGCGCGACCCGGCCTGATAGCTCTTCCACCAGTGCCGTCTCCGCCGGCCCCCAGGCACCGCCCTCCGGCACGACCTCGCCGAATTTCGCGCGGCAGAACTTGGTGATCCGGCTCACGAAGTTGCCCAGCACGTCGGCGAGATCCTTGTTCACGGAGGTCTGGAAGTTCTCCCAGGTGAACTCGGCATCGCTGCTTTCGGGCGCGTGGCTGAGCAGCCACCAGCGCCAGTAGTCCGCCGGCAGGATCTCGAGCGCCTGGTCCATGAAGATGCCGCGCCCCTGGCTCGTCGAGAACTGCCCGCCGTCGTAGTTGAGATAGTTGAACGACTTGAGGTGGTCGACCATCTTCCACGGCTCGCCCGAGCCGAGGATCGTCGCCGGAAAGCTCAGCGTGTGGAAGGGCACGTTGTCCTTGCCCATGAACTGCGTGTAGCGGACGTCGCCTGCACCCTTGTCGGTGCGCCACCAGCGTTCCCAGTCGCCATCCTCCAGCCCGCGCGCCTCGGCCCATTCGGCAGCACAGGCGATGTATTCGATCGGCGCGTCGAACCAGACATAGAACACCTTGCCTTCCATGCCCGGCCAGTCCTCGCTGCCCTTCCTGACCGGGATACCCCAGTCGAGGTCACGCGTGATCCCGCGATCGCGCAGACCCTCGCCGTCATGCAGCCATTTTTTCGCGATCGAGGTGGTCAGCACCGGCCAGTCGGTTTTGCTGTCGATCCACGCGTCGAGATCGTCCTTCAGAGCCGACTGCCGCAGGTAGAGATGCTTGGTCTCGCGCACCTCGAGATCGGTCGAGCCGGAAACCGCCGACCGCGGGTCGATCAGGTCGGTCGGATCGAGTTGCTTGGTGCAGTTCTCGCACTGGTCGCCGCGGGCCTTTTCGTAACCACAGTTCGGGCAGGTGCCCTCGATGTAGCGATCCGGCAGGAAGCGCCCGTCGGCAACCGAGTAGACCTGCCGTTCGCTGACCTCGGCGATCAGCCCGGCGTCGGCGAGACGACCCGCGAAATGCTGGGTCAGGGCGTGGTTCTGCGGGCTCGAGGAGCGCCCGAAATGATCGAAGGACAGCCGAAAACCGCGGGCCAGTTCGGACTGCACGGCATGCATCTCGGCGCAGTATTCCGCAACCGGTTTGCCCGCCTTCGCGGCGGCCAGTTCGGCCGGCGTTCCGTGCTCGTCGGTGGCGCAGAGAAACAGGACCTCGTGCCCGCGGGCACGCTGGTAGCGCGCATAAAGATCGGCCGGCAGTTGCGACCCCACGAGGTTGCCGAGGTGCTTGACGCCGTTGATGTAAGGAATGGCGGAGGTGATGAGGTGACGGGCCATGGTCCGGGGGCTTTCGAAGTCTGTCGGGTCGGTTGCCCCCCTCTATCGCAGCTTTCCGGCGAGGGCCACTCGGAAACACCCGTCGCCATACGGACCCGCAAGACGGCAGCAAACATGCCCGTCACTTGCCGGAGCGATTGCGCCGGGTCAGCAAGCCGATGAGAAACGACGTGCGCGGCGCCCAGACGTAGCGCGTCCGCCGTTCCGGTGCGGGACGTGCCCGCATCCGCGTGAACCCGAAGATGACAAGAAGGGCATGACCCGCCGCAATCAGCATGAACATCGCGTCCGGCCCGTAAAGCTCGATGAGGTAAGAGGCGAGATAGGGGGCAGCGATGGCGCCGAGCGCGAAATAGAACATCAGCGCGGCGGAGAGTTCCACGCGCTCTTCGTCGCTGGCGAAATCGTGGGCATGGGCGGCCGCGACCGAGTAGATCGGGAAGGTGGTCGCCCCGAACACCCCCGCACTGAGCATGATGGCGGCGGATCCGAGACCGGAGGCCGCGACAGTGACGGCGGAACTCGCGATTGCCGCGACCGAAAGCCAGATCAGCACCGAACGGCGGTCGTACTTGTCGGCGATCCAGCCCACCGGGTACTGGGCCAGCGCGCCGCCGAGTACGAAGGCGGCGAGGAAATAGGCGATCTGGCCGGCGCTCAGCCCGACCTCCTGCCCGTAGACCGGGCCGATCATCCGGAACGAGGCGCTCGAAAGGGCCGCGACGATGACGCCCGCCGCGGCGAGCGGTGACCGGGCCGTCGCGAGCCCGGGGCGCAGACGCGGCGATGCGGGCGTGGTGGGCTGACGCGCCGTCGTCAGCGTCAGCGGCAGAAGTGCGGCACAGCACAGGATCGCAAGAATGTTGTAGGAAATGTAAGAGGCCGGTTCGAGCACGCTGATGATGAGCTGTGCCGCCAGCGAGCCAGTCATGTCGACGACCCGGTAGACGCCCATGGTGCGTCCGCGCGTCTCGTTGGTGACCTTGGCCTGCAGCCAGGCTTCGATCACGGTGTAGCATCCGGCCACGCAGAGCCCCGAGGCCACGCGCATCAGCGCCCAGGCGTAGGGGTCGATGACGACCATGTGCGCCAGCAACCCGATGGCGCCCGCCGCGGTGAAGGCGGCGAAGGCGCGGGCATGCCCGACGCTGCCCATCAGGCGGGGCGCCCACCAGCATCCGATGAAGAACCCGAGGAAATGCGCCGAGCCCAGCAAACCGACCTGCTGGCGGCTGAAGTCGAGTGCGAGGCCCGAGAGCGCGTCCAGAGGGCCGACGCCGCCCGAGGACAGCTGCAGCAGGATGACGGAGAGAAAGAGGGCGGCGAAGGAGATAAGAAGGCGCATCTTGGCGCCACTCTTGCGCCCTTGCGCGCGCGTTTCCTAGCCCCTCCGCGACAGGATCGGTGATTTTGTGCCCAAAGGGGCTGGTTGCGCGGCTTGAGCATGAAAATGCTAGTACGGCCGCAGGCGCTACGGTGCGTGCGACTCAAACGCGATCATGCGTAGCGCGGCTCGGGCCGCGAAAGACGTTACGCGGCTCAGGCCGCGACGATCTCGGCGCGGATGTCGAGATCGACCCGGTCCGCAACGATGTCGGAATAGCCGGTCGCTCCGAAGGCGCTGCGCTGAAGACTGCCCGACAGGCGCAGGAAAAGCCGCGAGAGGTCGGTCTCGGCAGTGCCCTGCGGGCGCGTGAGGCGTGCCGCAAGGCGCAAGGGGCGTGTCGTGCCGCGCATTGTCAGGTCCCCATCCACGGTGGCGCCGTCGTAGATCCGCCCCGCATTGTCGAGCCGGACCGCGCGTGTGACGTAGCGCACCAGCGGGTGGCACGCGGCGTCGAGAACCTGCGGGCTCTTGAGTGCCTCGGTGGCGAAGACGAACCCGGTGCTGGCCCGGCGCAAGTCGGCCGAGACGTCGGCGCGGGTGGCACCAAGGTCGGCGGGATCGATGCGAATATCGGCGTTGGCGACGGGAACCGTGCCGGTCTGCACCGCGCCGTTGAGTCGGAAGGCAAAGGCGATCCGGGAACGGCCGGGGGTCAGGACATAGCGGCGCGACGCCGCTGTCGCGGGGGCAGCAAACGTGGCAAGCGCGCCGATCATCAGGCTGCGTCGGGTCAGGGTCTGCGGCATGGCCAGCGATCCGGTGCGGGTTGCAGCATCGATCCTAGCGCGGGCCTGGCCGGGCTCAAACGGGTTTCCGGTCACGAAGTCGCGCGGACCGGATCAGCCCCGATCGTGCAGGGCCGAAAGCGGACCCGAAAGACCGTCGCGCCGGACGCTCCAGACCTTGTGCGGCGCGGTGCGGGCGCGCAGGCGCTCAAGCCGCCAGCGGTTGTGGCCCGGGGTATGGTCGGGCGCGAGACTCCAGCGCGTCTCGACCCCCGGTGCGCCGCCGCGCCCGGGCGTGACCAGCAGCCCGATCGCCGCCGTACCGCCCTCGCGCAGGCCGGTTTCTGCGGCAAGGTGCATCCGCCGCACCTGCGTGAGGCCGGGCAGGCCGGGCAGGTCGGCCACCGCCAGCGCGACGCAGCCCGCGCGCAGGATCTCCTCCATGGTCCACAGCAGGTCCTCGGGTCGGCGCGGATGGACGAAGAGCAGCCGTGCCGGGTCGATCCAGTCGAGCACCCCGTCGGCATGCAGCCGGTCCCGGGTCCAGGCCGGCGCCAGCCAGAGCACCGGCCCCGTGGTGCGCGCCGCGATCCACAGCGCCAGGGTCCGGCGCGCGGGGCCGCAGGCCTCGTGGGTGCGCGCCAGGGGCAGGGCAAAGTCCGCGACCTCCGGAAGCAGAGTCAGGACAGGGCCGGTCCGGGCCGTGCGGCGGGTCAGGAGAGGCTGGGCGGCGGGCATGGCACACGGTAGCTTGTTCCTATTTTGTTCTCAACCCGCAAAACTCCGGCTCAGGGTCCGATGCAGGGCCAGAGCGGGGTTGCAGCCCGCGCCGGTGGCGCTAACCTCGCGCCGAAAGCCAGGAAGGATACGCAATGAAGATGAAGCCGCTGGGCCGGACCGGCATCGAGGTCTCGGAATACTGTCTCGGGACCATGACCTGGGGCACGCAGAACACCACCGAGGAAGCCCATGCCCAGATCGACCGCGCGCTGGATGCGGGCATCAACTTTCTCGACACCGCCGAGATGTACCCGGTGAACCCGATCAGCGCCGAAACGGTGGGGCGGACCGAACGGATAATCGGGCTCTGGCTCGAGCGCGACGGGCGGCGCGACGACATTGTGCTGGCGACCAAGCATTCCGGCGAAGGCATGCAGCACGCGCGCGACGGCGCGCCGATTTCGTCCGAGACGATCCCCGAGGCCATTGAGGGTTCGCTGCGCCGGCTCAAGACCGATTGCATCGACCTCTACCAGTTTCACTGGCCGAACCGGGGAAGCTACATGTTCCGCAAGAACTGGACCTTCGACCCGACGCCCCAGTTGCAGCACGATACGCGACAGCATATGGCCGACGCGCTCGGCGCGCTCGAGGCCGAGGTCAAGCGCGGCACGATCCGTGCCTTCGGCCTCAGCAATGAAAGCGCCTGGGGCCTGACGCAATGGGCCGCGGTGGCCGAGGCCACGGGCGGACCGAGGGTGGCCTCGATCCAGAACGAATACTCGCTGCTTTGCCGTCTCTTCGACACCGATCTCGCCGAGGCCAGCGTACAGGAGGACGTGCCGCTGCTCGCGTTCTCGCCGCTGGCGGCGGGCCTGCTGACCGGCAAGTATCAGGACGGCGCGGTGCCCAAGGGGTCGCGCATGTCGCTCAACGACACGCTCGGCGGGCGCAAGAGCGAACGCGCCTTTCCGGCGGTCGCGGCCTATCTCGACATCGCGCGGCGCCACGGGCTGGACCCGGTCCATATGGCGCTTGCCTGGTGCGCGGGACGGCCCTTCATGGGCTCGGTGATCTTCGGGGCGACCTCGCTCGAGCAGCTCGAGACCGCGCTGGGGGCCGTCGACGTCACCCTGAGTGATGCGGTGCTCGACGAGATCGACACCGCGCACCGGGCGCATCCGATGCCTTACTGAAACGCAGCGCGCCGTGCGCGGGCCGACTGTCCGAACCTGCGCCCATAGGCGCGCGCGAAACTCGACTGCGACGCAAAGCCGGTCCTCAGCGCGATGTCTTGCAGTGGGGTTGCGGTCTGCGTCACCAGCCGGTCGGCCTCGGCCAGCCGCAGCGACAGGTAATGCGCGCGCGGGGTGCATCCGAGTCGGCTGCGGAACTGCATCTGGAGCGCGCGGGGACTGACGCCCAGACGCTGCGCCAAAGCAGCCAGTGAAAGAGGATCCTCAAGGCGCGCCTCCATCACCTCCTGCGCCCGGGCGGTCAGCGGCGAATGCCGCAGGCGCGATCCGGCCCGGCTTTGCGGCCGCGCGGGCCGCGCATCGCCGTCGTAGATGAAGCTGCCTGCGACCCGTGCGGCAAGTCGCGCTCCGAAGCGTCGGTCGATGAGGTCGAGCATCATCTCGATGGCCGGTGCGGCGCCGCCCGAGGTCATGCGCTGTCCCGAGGTCACGAAGCGCGCGTTGCGGACGCGCACCTCGGGAAAGGTGGTGGCGAAAGTTTCCAGGTCTTCCCAATGCGTTGTCGCATCATGCTGATCCAGTATCCCGGCCCGGGCCAGTACCCACGGCCCCCCGTCGATCCCGGCCACCAACGTTTCCGGCCGGGCCAGGCGCCGCAGGCTGGCGCAGAGCGCGGGCGTCGTCTGAGCTTCGAGATCGAACCCGGCGACGACCAGCAGCAGATCGCAGGCGACGATGCGTTGCAGGGCGGCGCCCGGCACCACGAGGCCGCTGGTCAGGGACACGTCAGAAGCGCCGGGCGTGGCGAAGCGCCAGTCGAACAACGCTCGTCCCGCCTGCCGGTTCGCGGCCCGCATCGGATCGACGGCGGCGGCAAAGGACAGCGTGTTGGTCTGCTCGAGAACAAGCACGACCGTGCGGATGATTTCTGCGGATTTTGGCAATGTATCTTCGCTTTGGGTCAAGTGTCGTGGGACGTTGTCGGTCATCCTGCGGCCCGGAACAAGAGGACACCCTATGCCGCTCACCATGAACCAAGAGGTTTTCATCACCTGTGCCGTCACCGGATCGGGCGGGACACAGGATCGCAGCCCGCATGTGCCGCGCTCGCCCGAGCAGATCGCCGACGCGGCAATCGCCGCTGCCAAGGCCGGGGCCGCGATCGTGCACTGCCACGTGCGCGACCCCGAGACCGGCGCGCCGAGCCGCAAGCTGGACTACTACCGCGAGGTGACCGACCGCATCCGTGAGGCCGAGGTGGACGTGGTGCTGAACCTGACCGCCGGTATGGGTGGCGACATGGTGTTCGGCTCGACCGAGCAGCCGCTGCCGGTGGCCGAGGGGACGGACATGATCGGGGCCGCGGAACGGGTCGAACACGTGGCGCAATGCCTGCCGGAAATCTGTACACTCGACTGCGGCACGATGAACTTCGCCGAGGCCGACTACGTGATGACCAACACGCCCGGCATGCTGACGGCCATGGGCCGGATGATGACCGAGCTTGGCGTCAAGCCCGAGATCGAGGCCTTCGACACCGGGCACCTGTGGTACGCCAAGCAGCTGGTCGCGGACGGCGTGCTGGAGGCCCCCGCGCTGGTGCAGCTTTGCATGGGCGTGCCCTGGGGCGCGCCGGACGACCTCAATACCCTCTTGGCCATGGTCAACAACGTGCCCGACGACTGGACCTTCTCGGCGTTTTCCCTGGGCCGGCACCAGATGGCCTATGTCGCCGCGGCGGTTCTGGCGGGCGGGAACGTGCGCGTCGGGCTCGAGGACAACCTCTGGCTCGGCAAGGGGCAGCTGGCCGAGAACTGGCAACTGGTCGAACGCGCGGTCGGCATCGTCGAGAACATGGGCGCACGGGTGATCGGCCCTGCGGAGGTCCGCGAGAAGCTGGGACTCGTCAAGCGGGCGCCGAAGTCATGAGCGGAGTTTTGTCGCGCCGCACGGCGCTGGTCGCCGGGCTTGCCGTTCTGACGCTCTCGGCCTGTGGCACACCGCCGCCCGAAGAGCCGAATTTCCGCAACCAGGAGGTCGCCATCGGCGGCACCACGCGCTTCGATCCGGCGCTTTTCGACGGTGAGTGGTTCGTGGTCGCCCGGATGCCCGACGCTTCCGCGGCCCCGCGCAAGTTCACCTACGAGCGGCTCATCGACCAGATGCGCGAGGCCGGCGACGGCCCGGTGCGGCGCTACCGGGTGCGCGAAGGCTCGGTCCTGCAGCAGGTCCCGACCAGTCTTGACGACAGGCTGGTGGTGATGTGGGTCGACGACGATTTCCGCACCGCCGCAGTCGGCACCATCGATGGCAAGCGTGGCACGATCTTCGACCGCAGCCCGGAAGGGTCGGAGGACCGGATCCGTGCGGCGACCGAGGTGATGGAGTTCTATGGGTGGGACGTCGGCCGGCTGATCCGGGTGGCGCCATGACGAAGATCGCGGGAATCATCGGCGGCGGGGTCATCGGCGGCGGCTGGGCCGCGCGGTTCCTTCTCAATGGCTGGGACGTGCAGGTCTACGACCCTGACCCGGAGGCCGAGCGAAAGATCGGCGAGGTGCTGGCCAACGCCCGTCGTTCGCTGCCCGGGCTGACCGACGTGGCCTTGCCACCCGAAGGCACGCTGCGGTTCTGCGCGTCGATCGCCGAGGCCGTGACGGGAGCCTCGTGGATCCAGGAAAGCGTGCCGGAACGGCTCGATCTCAAGCACGCGACGTTTGCCGAGATCGCGGCAGCGGCCGACCGAGAGGCGATCGTCGGCTCCTCGACCTCGGGGTTCAAGCCGTCGCAGCTGCAGGAGGGCGCGGCCCATCCCGGCGCGATCCTGGTCTGCCATCCGTTCAACCCGGTCTACCTGCTGCCGCTTGTCGAGGTCGTGCCGACGGACAAAAATGCGCCGCAGACCGTTGAAACGGCGAAGGAAATCCTGACGTCGCTCGGGTTCTACCCGCTCCATGTCCGGCAGGAAATCGACGCTCATATCGCGGACCGCTTCCTCGAGGCGGTCTGGCGCGAGGCGCTCTGGCTGGTCAAGGACGGCATCGCCACGACCGAGGAGATCGACAACGCGATCCGCTACGGGTTCGGCATCCGCTGGGCGCAGATGGGGCTTTTCGAGACCTACCGGGTGGCGGGCGGCGAGGCCGGCATGAAGCATTTCATGGCCCAGTTCGGCCCCTGTCTGAGCTGGCCCTGGACCAGGCTCACGGACGTGCCCGAGTTCACCGACGAACTGGTCGAGCTGATCGCCGGACAGTCCGACGCGCAGTCCGGTGCCTACGGCATCCGCGAACTCGAGCGCATTCGCGACAACAACCTCGTGGCGATCCTGCGCGCGTTGCGCCAGCAGAACTGGGGAGCAGGGGCGCTGATCGTCGAACAGGACCGGCAGATGCGGGCCGGAACGGTGCTGGGCGCGATGGCCGCGGACATCGTGGATGCGACACAGCCGATCCCGACGATCCGGCGCGCGATCCCGCTCGACTGGACCGACTACAACGGGCACATGAACGAGGCCAAGTACCTGCAGGTCTTCGGGGACGCCACCGACCGGATCATGGAGATGGTGGGCTGCGACGCCGACTACATCGCCACGGGCGGCAGCTATTTCACAGCCGAGACCCATATTCGGCACATCGACGAGGTTCATGCCGGCACGCGGATCGAGTTGCGTACGCGGTTTCTCGGCGGCACCGGCAAGAAAATGCACCTCTGGCACGAGATGTATGCGGGTGACCGGCTGCTGGCCACCGGAGAGCATTTCATGCTGCACGTGAGCCTCGAGACCAGGCGCCCGTCCGAGCCTTCGGAGCATATCCGCGACGCGGTACAGCGATTTGTCGCGGGGCACGCCGGGTTGCCGGCTCCCGAGGGCGCCGGCCGGGCCGTCGGGCAGCCGCGGTGAGAACGGTGCTGATCACCGCCGGGGCCGCAGGGCTCGGGCGGGCGATGGCGGAGGCCTTCGCGGGCGCCGGCTGGCAGGTCTGGGTGACCGATGTCGACGACGGCGCGCTGGCCGCATGCCCGGAAGACTGGCAGCTCCGGCAGGCGGACGCGCGCGACGAGGCCGCGATGGCCGACGTCGTCTCCTCGATGCCGCGGATCGATGCGCTCTGCGCCAATGCCGGGATTGCGGGCCCGACCGCGCGGATCGAGGACATCGCGATCGAGGACTGGCGTGGCTGCGTCGGCGTAAACCTTGAGGGTGCGTTTCTCGCCGCCAAGCATGCGGCACCGCGGATGAAGGCGGCGGGGAGCGGCGCGATCGTGCTGACGTCGTCGACCGCAGGGCTTTACGGTTACCCGAACCGCGCGCCCTATGCGGCAGCGAAATGGGGTGTGATCGGCCTGATGAAAACGCTGGCGATGGAACTGGGTCCGTTCGGGATCCGCGCCAACGCGATTTGCCCGGGCGCGGTGGAAGGTCCGCGTATGGAAGGTGTGCTGACCCGCGAGGCTGCGGCCAAGGGGATGACGCGCGACGCGGTCTACGCGGGCTATGCCGCGGGCACCTCGATGCGGACCTTCGTGGAGGCGCGCGACGTGGGCGAAATGGCGCTGTTTCTCTGCTCGGACGCAGCGCGGCGGGTGTCGGGGCAGGCGATCGCCGTCGACGGGCACACCGAGAATCCGGATCCGAAGTCCGGTTGAGACGTCGCAACGAGGGGGCTTTCCGCCCCCTCGCGCTCCCCCGAGGATATTTATCAACCAGAGAGAGACAGGCGTCAGCCGATCCGCGGGCGCAGCGCCTCGAGATGGGCGGGCAGATCGCGGGCGCCCCGGGCTGCCTCGCGCACGAGCTTGTCGAAATCCGACGTGAAAGTCTCGATCCGGTCGCGGTCACGGAAGGCCATGAAGTGGCCACCGGTGAAGAAGACGGCCAGCAAGGGGCCGAAGATCGTGACCGGCGCTGAGTAGAGCCTGCGGGCGTCGAAGAGATAGATCCTGAGGCGCGGGTAGAGGTCGCGCGCCAGGGCGACGAGATGATCGAGCTGGTCGTGGCGGACGCGCGCCGGAAGGCCGCTGTAATAACCGGTGCCGTCAATGAAGCTGTCGATCTCGAAGAGCGGAAAGGCGATCTCGTAGTCCGATTGCGCGCCGCGCAGCCAGTCGAGCCGGTCGCGCGAGGCATTGATCGCCTGTGTTGCCGTGCGCCCCAGGTGCGGGCCGTATTCCCATTCCAGCACCCCGCGGGTCTTGAGCATGTCGGGCAGGCTGGCCGGCACATGGCGGATCTTGTAGCCGGCGGCCTCGCGGTGCCAGTCGACGATCCGGCGGTCGATTTCGGCCCGGGGCGCTTCGCTGAGTGTGAGAGAGGCCGAGAGCAGATCCGCAGCGCTCTCAGGCCGGTCCGACAGGCCCAGCAACCAGTCGGCGGAGACGCCGAGCACGGTGGCGCAAGTGCCGACGACATGGGCCCCGGGCAAGCGGTCTCCGTCACCCGTCAGCGCCTGGCTGAGGGTCGAGCGGTCGGTGCCGATTGCGCGGGCCAGCGCGCTGCGGTTGATGTCGGCCTGCTCCATGGCCTGCGCGAGGCGCAGGCGGAATTGCCTGGCGCGTTCGATCTTGCTGAGGAAAGCATTCATGCGGTGAGTTTTATCATCAACTGTCGAATTTTGTTAATCCTTATTGCAATGGTCGGCGATAGAGGAACGCGGTAGTTTCACAAAATCGTTACCAACTGCGGAAATCACAGTGAACCAACACGTTAGAGGAGAAACCCGGCGAGCGCGCCGCCACATCGGAAGCGCGAAACTGCCGGCTGCCCACCCGCGCCAATGGGAGTGGCCGACCCTGGCCTTGCTTGCCGCTGTTCTGGGCGTGCTGGTGCTGGGCGTCACTGCCTTCTCGGAAGTGTTCCTGCCGTTGGGCATCTGCGTGACGGCGCTCGCGCTGGTGCTGCATTCCTCGCTGACGCACGAGGTGCTGCACGGCCACCCGTTCCCGTCACGGATCGCGAGCGAGGCGCTGGCCTGGGTCCAGCCGGGCCTTTTCGTACCGTATCTGCGGTTCCGCGACCTGCATCTGGCGCATCATCAGGATGCGCGCCTGACCGATCCCTACGACGATCCCGAGAGCAACTACCTTGAGCCGGCGGTCTGGGCGCGGCTGCCGGCGTGGCGCAAGCGGTTGCTTGACGTCAACAACACGCTGGCGGGTCGTCTGCTTGTCGGGCCGCTGATCGGGCAGGCGGCCTTTCTGCGCGACGACTGGCGCGCAATCCGGGCCGGGGACCGGCAGTCTCTGCGCGGATGGGTGCTGCACCTGCCCGGTGTCGCGGTCGTGGTGGGGTTGGTCGTGCTGTCGCCGATGCCGCTCTGGGCCTACCTCTTGGCGTGTTACCTCGCGCTGTCGATCCTGCGCATCCGGACCTTCCTTGAACACCGCGCCCACGTACGCGCCAGCGGGCGCACGGTGATCATCGAGGACCGCGGATTGCTGGCGTTCTTGTTTCTGAACAACAACCTGCATGTCGTTCATCACATGCATCCGCGGGTGCCCTGGTACCGCCTGCCAGCGCTCTACCACGCCAACCGCCAGCGTTACATCACGCGCAATCATGGCTACGTCTACCGCTCATACAGACAGATCTTCGGACTCTATTTCTGGCGGCGAAAGGACGAGGTGGCGCATCCGCTCTGGCAGGACTGACGGATTTGCGCCTATAGACCGGCATGTCCGCCGCCCATCCCGACTTCTGGATCGCCGTCACCTGCGCCGCGGCGTTTTTCCAGAACCTGCGCTTTATCCTGCAAAAGCAGCTGTCCATGGCTACGCTGTCGGCAGCCGGTGCGACCTTTGCCCGCTTTGTCTATTCCGCGCCGCTGGCGGCGGTTTTGCTTGTTATCTACCTGCACGCGATCGGTCAGCCCCTGCCGGAGACATCGGCGAGGTTCTGGCTCGCCGGGACGGTGGGCGGTGCGGCACAGGTCGGGGCGACGGTCTGCGTGGTGCAGCTTTTCAAGGCGCGCAACTTCGCCGTCGGGATCACGCTGATGAAAACGCAGGTGATCTTTGCCGTTGCCGTGGGGGCGGTGCTGCTCGGCGAGGTGCCAAGCCTTGCCGGGCTTGGGGCGATCTGCCTCGGCCTCGTCGGCGTGCTGCTGCTGACCGAAGCCGCGAGCGACGGCACCTGGACGTGGCGCGCACTCACCAGTCGGGCGATGCTGCTCGGGCTCGCCTCCGGTGTTCTCTTTGCCGTTTCCGCCGTCTGCTATCGCGCCGCGACGCTCGAGATCGCGTCCGAGGATCCGCTGGTGCGCTCGGGGATCACGCTGTCGGCGGTGACCGCGATGCAGACCTTGGGCATGGTCGTCTGGCTGGCCTGGCGGGAGCCCGGACAGGTCGGTGCGGTCTGGCGAGCGCGGCGGCGGGCCGTCTGGGTGGGGCTTTTGTCGATGGCAGGATCGCTGGGCTGGTTCACGGCCTTCGCCCTGCAGACCGCCGCCTACGTCAAGGCCGTCGGCCAGGTGGAACTTGTCTTCAGCCTCATCGCCGCGACGCTGCTGTTCGGCGAACGGGTAACGGCGCGCGAACTGGCCGGCATGGCGGTACTGTGCCTGTCGATCGTCCTTCTGGTGCTGGTGACCTGAAACCGGCGGTCACGCGTCGCCGGGCATGACGTGGCCGCGCAGGCGCAGGAACAGGCTTTGCTCGTCGTCGTTGCGGAAGAACGGCACGCTTTCGGGGGCCGCGCGGTCATCGACGCGGGCCTGGATTTCGGCCAGCACGACCTCGGTGATGAACGGCATGTCGAAGGCGCGCGCCTCTGAAAGGTCGACCCATTGCAGGTGCGACAGCTCGTCGGAGGCGGCGGAGAAATCGTCCGGATCGCTGGCGAGATCGTCGGCATCGACGAGAAAGAAGCGCGCGTCGAAGCGGCGCGGGCGACCCGGCGGCGTCAGCGCTCGGAAGACGAATTGCAGGTTTGTTGGATCGGGGACATGGCCGGTTGCGGCGAAGGCTGCCCAGTCGGTCGGGACCGGTCCCTGCCAGCTGCCGGGACGGCCCAGCACCAGCCCGGTTTCTTCCCAGAGTTCGCGGATCGCGGCGGCGGCCAGCGCCGGGCCGAGACCGGGGCGCGTGCCTTCGTCGAGACGTGTCGCGCAGGGCTCGGGCAAGGCGCCGGCAAGGGCGATGGCGGCGTCGTCGGCATCCACGGCGCCCCCGGGAAAGACGAACTTGTTGGGCATGAAGGCCGCCTTTGCGCCGCGCTGGCCCATCAAAATACGCGGTGCGTGGGCCCGGTCGCGCAAAACGATCACGGTCGCGGCGTCGCGCACGGCGGTCTTGTCGATCGGGGAGCCTTCGGTCACGGCGTCGGTCCTGCTGCTGCCTCGGGGGCCGGACGGTTCAGCGACCGCCGCCGAAGCCGCCCATGCGGCGCGCCCACTGGAAACCTACGATCGCGCCTTTGAGCCTCGGCAGAAGGTACAGCGACAAACCCACGCTTCCAACCGCGAAAATGGTAAAGAGCGTCAGCGGTTCCGGCCGCCAAGTCACGAAGGCGAAGTGCAGAAGCGGGGCCATGATGTGACCGACGATAAAGATCGTGAGATAGGCAGGGCCGTCGTCGGCACGATGGTGAAAGAACTCCTGGCGGCAGACGGCGCAATGATCGTTGACCTTGAGGTAGGACCGCAGCAGCGGACCCTTGCCGCAGGCCGGGCACTTGCGGTGCCAGCCGCGCAGCATCGCCCAGCGGGCGCTGCGCTCTTCGGTCTCGCGGTGAGCCGGGGACTGCAAGGGGAGGTCGGTCATGACGAAGTTCCTGTGGTCCCTCCGGTCTGCGCCGATGACGGGCAAAAGGAAAGGGCGCTCTGGGTATCTGCGGCGGGATGCCGCGAAATTCGTCGGCGCGGCGACGGGAAATCGCACGGCGCCCGTAAGAGTGGATGTGACGCGTCGGGAATCACCGCGCAGACCACGACCTGGAACCAGTAAAACAAGAGGTAGGATATCATGAAACTCTCCACTCTGCTCGCCGCCGGGCTGGCCGCCACACTGGCGGTGACCGCGCAGTCCGCCGTCGCCAGTGAAGGCCGAGGCCATTTTCGACAGCTCGATGCGGATGGCGACGGCAAGGTGACCCGCGGGGAGATGCAGGCGCGCGGCAAGGCACGGATGCAGGATGCCGACACTGACAACGACGGGTTCCTGACCCGCGACGAGATGATTGCGGCGGCGAGCGCGCGTGCGACCGGGATGGTCGATGCGATGCTGAAACGTGTCGATACCGACGGCGACGGCAGGCTTTCGGAGGCCGAGTTGTTGGCCGGGGCCGAGGCGCGCGGCGGGTTCGACAGGCTCGATGCGGATGGCGACGGCGCCATCACGCGACAGGAGTTCCGCGAGGCGCGCAAGAAGATGCGCGGCCACCGCAGCGGCCGCGGCCCGGGCGAGAACCAAGGGGACTGATCCCGCCGGTTTCCCGCGGCGCTTGAAGACGGCGCCGCGGGCTTCTAACGATGACGGACATGCAAATGCCGCTGGACACCCGTGCGAGCCTTGACGATGACGCGCTGCTGTCGCTTTACGCCGCCGGCGACGATCGGGCGGCGCGGCTGCTGACCGAGCGGTTGCTGCCGCGGGTCTATTCCCACGCGGCCCGGCTGCTGGGCGACAGGGTCGAGGCCGAGGACGTGGCGCAGGAGGCGTTGCTGCGCCTCTGGCGGATCGCGCCGGACTGGCGCCCCGGAGAGGCGCAGGTGACGACCTGGCTCTACCGGGTGACGGCGAACCTGTGCATCGACCGGCAACGCAAGCGCCGCGGGATGGCGCTCGACGCCGTCGAGGAACCGGCGGACCCCGCTCCGGGGCCTGCCGAGACGATGCAGGCGCGGGCCCGGTTCGATGCGCTGCAGGCCGCACTTGATACGTTGCCCGAGCGACAACGGCAGGCGGTGGTGCTGCGCCACATCGAGGGGCTGTCGAACCCGGAAATCGCCGGGATCATGGAATTGAACGTGCGCGCGGTGGAAAGCCTGACCGCGCGCGGCAAACGGGCGCTGGCGGCCACGCTGGCCGCGCGCCGGACCGAACTGGGGTACGAAGATGACGACACCTGATCCGAAGGACGATATCGCAGGGCTCGATGCCCTGTTCGCGGCAGCCCGCGCGGCACCGCCCGAACCCTCGGCCGATCTTGCCGCACGGGTTCTGGCAGATGCCCGGGCCGCGCAAGGCTCGAGACGCTTCGAACCGGCCACGAGGCAGGACCGGTCGGGCCTTGGCAACCGGCTGCGGCAGGCGCTCAGGGGCTGGCGCGCGGCCGGGGGGCTCGCCGTCGCTGTCTGTGCCGGGTTCTGGATCGGCGTCAGCAACCCCGCGATGGTGCCCGGCGTCGAGACGGTGCTTTACGGCGATGCGGCAGTGGATGCGGAGGCCGAGTTGATGGATCTGACCGGTCTCGGCTGGCAAATCGAGGAAGGGTTCGACGATGCCGGATAAGCCGGAAGGAACGACGCGGCCGGGACGCTGGCTCAAGCCCATCCTGGTGCTGTCGCTGGCGCTCAACCTGCTGGTCGTGGGCACGATCGCAGGCGTGGCCTGGCGCCACGACGGGCCCGGGCACAAGCGCGACGGCCATGACGGGCCGGGGGGGCGGGGCTTTGCCTTCGTGCGCGCCCTTCCGGACGAGTCGCGCGACGCGCTGCGGGCGACGTTCCGCGACGCGCATGAAGACCGCGAAGCCGCCCGCGCCGAGCGCCGGATGCTCGAGCGCAAGGTGCTCGAGGTTCTGCAACAGGATCCGCTCGATCCCGCGGCGCTGAACGCGTTGATGGCGCGACAAACCGCGCTTGGCGCGCGGGTCCAGAGCCGCGTGCAGGAGGCCTGGCTCGAACAGGTCCTTCGGATGGATGCCGAGGCGCGCACCGCCTACGCGGCACGCGTCTCGGAGTTGCTCGAGCGGAAACCCCGGCGCGGACGCGACTGAAGGCTGCGAGCCCCGGAAACGGGGCTTCGCGGAGGCCTGGTCACGCAGCGGGGCGGCTCAGTGTGACCTGGTTCCGGCCCTGGCTCTTGGCCTCGTACAGCGCCTTGTCGGCCGCCGCGAGGATCGCCTCGGCGCCATTCTCGCCCCGCAATCCGGCCCCGTCGGCCCTCCCGCCGATGGCAAGTCCGATCGACACCGTCACCTTGATCGGGTCGCGCGTAGCCGGAACGCGAAACGGGTCCGCACCGATGGTTTGGCAAAGGCGGCCCGCCGCGGTCCGGGCTTCGGCGATGGTGGTCGAGGGCATGACGATCAGGAACTCCTCGCCGCCGATGCGTGCCACCAGGTCTGCCGGTCGCAGATCCGCGCAAAGCCGTCGCGCGGTCTCGACCAGCACCGCGTCGCCGGAGGCATGGCCGTAGAGGTCGTTGATCTGCTTGAAATGGTCGAGATCGGCGAGCATGACCGCGAAGGACCGCCCTGTGGCCCGGGCGTGTTCGGCCACCCGCGCCAGATGCGGCATTGCGTAGCGCCGGTTGCGCAATCCGGTCAGCGGGTCCGAAACCGCCGCCTGCAGCCCGGTCCGGACCGTGGCGCGCAATTGGTCGGCGATGCGCTTGCGGCGCATCATCGCCTTCACGCGCAGCGCCAGTTCCGCGGCGTCGAAGCCGTCGGTCATCAGGTCGTCGGCACCGAGGTCAAGCGCATAGGCCCCGAGGCCCGCGTCGATCCGGGTCTGCAACACCAGGATCCCGGCGTGTCGCGTCGAATTCGTTGCCCGGATCGCCGCCAGCAGGCGCAGCACGTCGCCGCTGTGATGCTCGCTGCTGCTGAGCGCGAGCACGAAGACGTCCGGAACCTTTTCGGGGTTGAGATCACGCAGCGCGCGGTCGGGCGCGGTCAGCGCGATGGTGCTGCGCAGCAGCGGCTGCAATTCGCCGATCCATTCGCGCGCGCTGTCCTGTTCGGTCGACACGATCACGGTCTCGCCGGGCGGTCCGAAATCGGCCATCTCCTCGGCGAATCCCAGGGCGCGCGAGGTGTCGTCGCGAAGCTGCCACTCGGCCGCCGTGTTGTGCGCCCGGATCAGGCTGCGGACCCGTGCCAGAAGCAGCGTGTCGTCGAGGGGCTTGTGCATGACGTCCAGTACTCCTGCCGAAAGCGCCCTGAGACGCGCGGCCGAATTGGGCCGGGTGCCGATGACCATCATCGGAACCGCGCTGGTGCGCGAATTGGCATGCAGGCGCGCGCAGAGGTCCGCGGCATCGCAATCGGGCAGTTCCATCGCGCAGATCACCAGATCCGGATCGTGCCACGTCGCGAGGGCGAACGCCTCTTCGCCGCTGCTGGCCTGCATGATTTCGTAGAAGGCGGATGCCAGCTTGACCTTGAGCACGATCCGATTGGTAGAGATTGCATCGACGATGAGTATCTTGCCCTGCACGCACCACGCCCCAGAAAGGTCGACCTTCACGCGTCGACATTGGCGGTGAATTGGTTAACAAAGCGTTGCACATTCAATTGAAATGGAGTTCGCATGACCCTGTCGCGATCCGCCGCCGAAACCACGGCGCTGCATGTGCTGGGCTGGCTCGTCGGCGAAGAGGACATGCTGCCGGTGTTCCTGGGCTCGACAGGGGCGTCCGAAGCGGATCTCAGGGCGGGGGCCGCGGATCCGATGTTCCTCGGCGCGGTCCTCGATTTCATTCTGCTCGACGATGCATGGGTGCGGCGCGCGTGCGAGGCCCTTCAGATGCCGTTCGAGACCATCGCGGCGGCGCGCCAGGCGCTGCCCGGCGGCGATCAGGTGCACTGGACATGATTGCGCCCTCGGCGATCCTTTTCGACAAGGACGGCACGCTCTTCGACTTCAAGGCGACATGGGGTGCCTGGGCGCAGGCGTTGATGGTGCGCCTGGCGCAGGGCGAACATGAGCACGCTGCGCGGCTGGGCGATGCGATCGGCTTTGATGTCGTCAATGCGCAATTCGCGCCCGACAGCATCGCCATCGCCGGCACCGCGGCGGAGGTGACCGAAGCGCTGCGCCCGCATCTGCCCGAGATGACGCGCATTGAGATCCAGCAGGTCATCGACCTCGAGGCCGCCCGCGCGCCGCAGGTCGAGGCGGTTCCGCTTGTCCCGCTCCTGGGCGGGCTCCGCGCGCGTGGCCTGCGTCTTGGGGTCGCCACCAACGATACCGAGGCCCCGGCGCGCGTTCATCTCGAGGCCGCGGGCATCACCGGGTTCTTCGATTTCATCGCCGGCTTCGACAGCGGGCATGGCGCGAAGCCGGGTCCGGGGCAGCTCCTTGCCTTTGCCCATGCCTGCGATCTGGCGCCCGCGCGCATCGCAATGGTTGGTGACAGTCCCCATGACCTCGTGGCAGGCAGGGCGGCCGGCATGACCTGTGTTGCCGTTCTAACTGGGTTGACCCCACGCGCACGGCTTGCACCCCTGGCCGACGTGGTGCTCGACGACGTGTCCGGCCTGACGGGATGGCTCGACAGCCTCGGCTGAGTTCAATCCGGCGCAGCGCGGCGGAAAACGACACCCACGGTCGCGAACGGATAGGATCGTCCGGCGCGCATGCTGTGTGCTGACGCCGAGCGCGACGCATCGGAGGGCTGACGAATGCCGGATACGATCACCAAACGCAGGGCGCGGACCGGCGGCCGCGCCGGCGCGGCGAGCCGGCGCGGGTTGGCGGTGATCGAGCAGATGCCGTGGAACCCGCCCAAGGTCATCGACCGGCCGACGGAGCCGCTGACCGAAGACGGCGTGCAGGCGATCCACGACGGGGCCATGCGCATTCTCGAGGAAATCGGTATCGAGTTCCTCAACCCCGAGGCCGCCGAGATCCTGCGCAAGGCGGGGTGCACGGTCGACGGCGAAAACGTGCGGATGGGCCGCGACATGGTGATGGAGCATGTCGCGAAGGCGCCCCGGAGCTTCACGCTGACGCCGCGCAACCTCGAAAGACAAATCACCATCGGCGGCAACAACATCGTCTTCGGCAACGTGTCCTCGCCGCCGAACTACTGGGATCTCGACCTTGGCACCAAGGTCCCGGGCACACGAGAAATGTGCCGCAACCTTCTGAAACTTACACAGTATTTCAATTGTATCCATTTCGCGGGTGGCTATCCGGTCGAGCCGGTGGACCTGCACGCCTCGACCCGTCATCTCGATGTGCTCTTCGACAAGCTCACGCTGACCGACAAGGTCATGCACGCCTACAGCCTCGGTAAAGAGCGGGTCGAAGACGTCATGGAGATGGTGCGTATCGCAGGCGCGCTCAGCCACGAGGAGTTCGAGGCCACGCCGCGGATGTATACCAACATCAACTCCACCTCGCCCCTCAAGCACGACTTTCCGATGCTCGACGGCTGGATGCGGCTGGCGCGCCGCGGCCAGGGGCTGGTGGTGACACCCTTCACGCTGGCGGGCGCCATGGCGCCGGTCACCATGGCCGGCGCGGTCGCGCAATCGCTGGCCGAGGCGCTCTGCGCGATCGTTCTGGCACAGGTCATCCGGCCCGGCGCACCATGTGCCATCGGCACGTTCACCTCGAATGTCGACATGAAATCCGGCGCGCCGGCCTTCGGGACGCCGGAATACATGCGCGCGACGCAGATGACCGGGCAGCTGGCGCGTTTTTACGGGCTGCCGATGCGATCGAGCGGGGTCTGCGCGGCAAACGTGCCCGACGGTCAGGCGATGTGGGAAACCTCGAACTCTCTCTGGGCGGCGGTGCAGTCGGGCACCAACATGGTCTATCACGCCGCCGGCTGGCTCGAAGGCGGGCTGATCGCCTCGCCCGAGAAATTCGTCATGGACTGCGAGGTGCTGCAGCAGATTCAGCGCTACATGGACCCCGTGCTGACCGCGACCGGCCCGGACGAGATCGCCATCGACGCGATCAAGTCGGTCGGCAACGCGGGTCATTTCTTCGGCATCCAGCACACGCAAGACCGTTATGCAACAGCGTTTTACCAGCCGTTCCTCAGCGACTGGAAGAACTATGAGGGCTGGGAGGCGGCGGGCGGGATCTGGACGCCGGAGCGCGCACACATGATCTTCAAAGAGATCGTGGCGAGCTTCGAGGAACCGCCGATGGACGTTGCGATCCGCGACGAGCTCGCCGATTTCGTCGCCCGTCGCAAGGCCGAAGGCGGCGCGCCGACCGATTTCTGAGACAGCTGGTGAGCCCTTCGGGGTCGTCAGGCATATCTTAACCGCTTCACGGCAACCTGCGTGCCGAGGCAGCGAGTGGCTTTGATATGCATGGTCTTTTCAATCGGGCGATCCAGGGGTTCGTGACAGACAGCTATGGTCCCGCGCAATGGGCGGCCACGGCGCAGCGCGCCGATCTCGACTTCGTCGAGTTCGAGGCGATGCTGAATTACGATGACGCCGTGACGGCGCGGGTTCTGGCGGCGGCTTGCGACGTGCTCGACCGATCCTATGACGAGTTGATGGAGGATCTGGGAACCTACCTCGTCTCGCATCCGAACGCCGAGGCGCTGCGGCGACTGCTGCGGTTCACCGGAGAGTGTTTCGTCGATTTCCTGCATGCGCTCGACGATCTGCCGGGCCGGGCGCGTCTGGCGGTGCCGGATCTTGCCTTGCCGCGCATGGAACTGCGCGATCACCCGCCCGATCTTTTCAGCCTGTCGATCCAAGGCGCGCTTCCGGGATACGGCCATCTCGCCGTTGGGGTTCTGCGCGCGATGGCCGACGACTACGGGGCGCTGGCCTATCTCGAACACGCCGGCGGGACGGATGGAGTGGAAACCATCAGCATCCGCCTGCTCGAACCCGAATTCGCGCACGGCCGCGAATTCCAGCTTGGCGGCGCGGCATGACCGGCGCGCCCGACCCGGATGCGCTCGACGTGCTCTGCCCGATGAACCTCGTGATGGAGCGGACCGGGCATATCCGGTCGGTCGGCCCGACGCTCCAAAAATTGCGCCCCGGTGCGCGTTTTGCCGGGCGCCGGTTCCTGGAAGTCTTCGAGGTGCGCCGCCCGAGGCGCGTCGAGTCGATCGAGACCTTGCGCCGCGCAGCGGGCACCAAGCTGCATCTGCGGCTGCGCGACACGCCGGCCACCGATCTCAAGGGCGTTCTGGTCGACGGGCCCGAACCGGGTACGATGATCGTGAACCTCTCGTTCGGAATTTCCGTCGTCGACGCGGTCCGGGATTACGCGCTGACCTCGAGCGATTTCGCGCCGACCGACCTCGCCGTCGAGATGCTGTTCCTGTTCGAGGCGAAATCGGCCGCGATGGAGGCGTCGCGCCAGCTCAACAAGCGCCTGCAGGGCGCACGTCGCGAGGCCGAGCAGCAGGCGACGACCGACACGCTGACCGGCCTGAAGAACCGGCGCGCGATGGAACATGCGCTGGAACGGTTGACCGGACAGGCCGCGGCATTCGCGCTCATGCATGTCGATCTCGATCACTTCAAGGCTGTGAACGACACGCTGGGCCATGCAGCGGGCGATCATGTTCTGCAGCACGTGGCACAGATCATGGCCGAAGAGACCCGCGACGAAGATACCGTGGCCCGCGTCGGTGGCGATGAGTTTCTGATCGTGATCCAGGGCGGGCGCAACCGAGCGCGGCTTGCGCGCATTGCGGAGCGCATCATCGGGCGGGTAGAGGATCCGATCCACTATCAAGGCGCACCCTGCCGGGTCTCGGCAAGCATCGGCCTTGCGTTGTCGAGCGACTATGACCGGCTCGACCTCGACCGCATGCTACAGGACGTCGATACGGCGCTTTACGCTTCGAAGAAGGCGGGGCGGGCCTGCGCGACCTTTCACGGTCCCGACCTTCGCGCCGACGAGACGCCGAATGCGCGACCGACCGAGCCGGATGATTTGCCACGATGCGAAAGCGCGCCCGGATCGCTGCGGTAAGGCGTTCGTCGAGCCGATCTGAACCGTGGGCGGACACCGGCGAACTCGCCGGTTCCGATCTGGCATGCGGGCGACCGCGTGCGCAACACTCAAGCCGTCCAGACTCAGCTATGTCCCGAAGGAGTCGGGACCGTCGCTACGAGTAGAAACTTGTCGCGTCGGGCACGGGTGCAAAGGTGCTTTGTCCGCAGGCCGGATCGGGGGCGTTGGTATGGCAAGAGCCGTGTTCGTTGTTGTCCGAACGGAAGAGCCTTGCCTGTTGGCTGCCGTCGTGACCGACCGTTGGTGCGACGCCCTTCGTCGCGGGCCAGAGCGGGTACACCCTGCCCATTCGCGCGTTCCGGCCAAGGCAAATGCCGGCGACCTTCCTGCTGTCGGACTGCGAATCGCGGCCCTCTGATCCGCTTGACAGCGCCAGCCGGCAAGGCAGTTTCGCGCTAAGCGAGTGTTCGTCCGGCTTTTCTCGTCCACACGCAGCGCGCGAAAGCTGTGCGCGTGACCCGATCTTCCCAAGGCCAGACCGGGCCGCGACGCAAGACCACGACGGAAAACTGCGAGCGATTCAATCGCCTTAATCGCAATTATTCGATTGCCCGACCGGTCTGCTCTGATAGCAATAGCGTATGGATTGCCGTCCGGCGCGTGGGATGGCGTGGAAGCGAGGAGGCTTCCGCGGCAGCCGAGCGCGGGCCGGGGCGATGTCGGCAGTCCGGACCTTTGCGCCGCAAGACGCGGCGCCAGCAGGGCAGATGCATGCCCGATTTTGGGAGGAAACATGACGGATAAACTCAACCGCAGGAAATTTCTGCGCGGATCGGCCGTGGCCGGTGCCGCAGCGCTTGCAACCCCCGCGATCGCGCAGAGCGAGGGCACGACGCTGAAGATGCAGGCCGCGTGGGGCGGCGGCATATTCCTGGAGAACGCACAGTCCTTCGCGGCCCGCGTGAACGAGATGTCGGGCGGATCGCTGACCATCGAGGTGCTGTCGGTCGACTCGGTCGTCAAGACCAGCCAGATGCAGGATGCCGTACACCGCGGCGTACTCGACGCCGCGCATTACGTGCCGGCCTACTGGTACGGCAAGTCCAAGGCGGCTTCGCTTTTCGGCACCGGACCGTGCTTCGGCTGGTCGAGCCAGGAAGTGCTGGGCTGGATCTACGCCGGCGGCGGACAGGAGTTGTTCGACGAGTTGATGGAGAACCTGCGTCTGAACGTGGTGTCGTTCTTCAACTCGCCGATGCCGGCGCAGCCGTTGGGCTGGTTCAACGAGCAGATCACCGAAGCAAGCCAGATGCAGGGCCTCAAGTACCGCACCGTCGGCCTTGCCGCGGACGTGCTGCTTGAAATGGGCATGTCGGTGGTGCAGCTTCCCGGCGGCGAGATCCAGCCGGCGATGAAGTCCGGCCTGATCGACGCGGCCGAGTTCAACAACCCCACCTCGGACCGTGACTTCGGCATGCAGGACGTGTCCAAGACCTACATGCTGGCCTCGTATCACCAGAGCCAGGAATTCTTCGAGGTCACGATCAACAAGGACAAGTTCAACGCGCTGTCGGACGAGCACAAGGCGATCATCAAGAACGCCTCGATGGCCGAGAACTCGGGCTTCTACTGGGGCAACACCAAGCGCTATTCCGACGACCTGATCAAGCTTCAGGATCAGGATGGCGTGAGTGTCTACCGCACGCCCGACTCGGTCCTGCAGGCGCAGCTCGAAGCCTGGGACGTGGTCACGACGCGGCTTGCCGAGGAGGATCCGTTCTTTGCGAAGGTCATGGAGTCGCAGAAGGCCTATGCCAAGGACGTGATGAACTACCTCAACCTGAACCAGCCCGACTACAAGCTGGCCTACAACCACTACTTCAGCGCCTGATCGGCCGCTGACAAGACAGCCGCCCGGGGGCCACGACCGGCCGCCGGGCGGACGACCGTGACCGGGGAGGGTGAACGTGGTCAAATTCGTACATGCCATCGAGGGGCTGAGCCTCTGGGTCGGGCGCGCCTTCGGATGGTGCATCCTGGTCCTGACGCTGTCGGTCTCCTACGAGGTTTTCGTGCGCTATGTGCTGAACGCGCCGACGGTCTGGGCCTTCGACATGATGATCCAGATGTACGGGGCGCTGTTCCTGATGTGCGGGGCCTACGCGCTGGCTCAGGACACGCATGTGCGGGCCGATGTGCTCTATCGGCTGTTTCCGGTGAAGGTACAGGCCTGGCTCGATTTCGTGCTCTACTTCCTGTTCTTCTTTCCCGGGGTGCTGGCGCTCTTCTGGTACGGCTGGGAAATTGCCGCCGACAGCTGGCGCTACAAGGAAGTCAGCTTCAACAGCCCGGCCAGCATCCAGATATACTTTTTCAAATCGCTGATCCCGGTCGCGGGGGCGCTGCTGTTGATCCAGGGGCTGGCCGAGATCGTGCGCTGCGTGATGGCGATCCGGAGCGGCGTCTGGCTCGACCGGCTCGACGACGTGAAAGAAACCGAGGACATGCTGATGCATGTCGAAGAGCTGAAAAAGCCCTGACCGGCAGAGCGCAGGAACACCACACATGACAAATCCCGAAGTCGCCCTGCTGATGCTGGCACTGTTCATCGTCCTGGTTCTGCTGGGCTTCCCGATCGCCTTCACGCTTCTCGCGATGGGCGTGGGGTTCGGCTACTACGCCTATCACCAGGGCAATGTCGAAACCTTTTCCGACATCTTCAACAACAACATCTTCTACCTGCTGAACCAGAACACCTACTCGGTGATGGAGAACCCGACGCTGGTCGCCATCCCGCTGTTCCTGTTCATGGGCTACATCGTCGAACGCGCCAACATCGTCGACAAGCTGTTCTACTCGCTCTACATGGCGGCGCGGAACCTGCCGGGATCGCTCGCCATCGCGGCGCTGCTGACCTGCGCGGTGTTCTCGACGGCCTCCGGCATCGTCGGCGCGGTTGTCACGCTGATGGGCTTGCTGGCTTTTCCGGCAATGGCAAACGCCTCCTACAACCGCAGCTTCGCCTCTGGCGTGATCTGCGCTGGCGGCACGCTGGGCATCCTCATTCCGCCCTCGATCATGCTGATCGTCTATTCGGCCATCGCCGACCTTTCGCCGCTGCGACTTTACGCGGCGGCGCTGTTCCCGGGACTGCTGCTGGCGGGCCTCTATATCGTCTACGTCATCTTTCGCGTCTGGCTGACCCCTTCGCTGGCGCCCAAGCCCTCGGACGAGGTCGTGCCGCCCAAGCGCGAGATCTACCTCAATCTGCTGATCAGCTTCGTGCCGCTCACGGTGCTGATCATGCTGGTGCTGGGCTCCATCCTCGGCGGTCTCGCGACCCCGGCGGAAGCGGCGGCGATGGGCGCTCTGGGCGGGATCGTCCTTGCCGCGTGTTATCGCTCGCTGACCTGGGAAAAGCTGAAGGAAAGCGTGTTCCTGACCGCCAAGGCAACGGCGATGGTGTGCTGGCTTTTCGTCGGCTCGTGGACCTTCGCCTCGGTGTTTTCCTACCTCGGTGGGCATGACCTAATTGCGGACTGGGTGACCGGGTTCGACCTGGAACCCTGGCAGTTCCTCGTCATGGCGCAGCTCATCATCTTCCTGCTCGGCTGGCCGCTGGAGTGGTCCGAGATCCTTATCATCTTCGTGCCGATCTTCCTGCCGATGCTCGACACATTCGGGGTCAATCCGTACTTCTTCGCCATGCTCGTGGCGCTCAATCTTCAGACCTCGTTCCTGACCCCACCGATGGCGATGTCGGCCTATTACCTCAAAGGGGTTCTGAAAAAGCAGATCGAACTGGTCGAGATTTTCAAGGGGATCATGCCCTACCTTGGCATCGTCATCATCACGATGGTGCTGATGTACCAGTTCCCGGGCATCGCGCTCTGGCTGCCGGACTACCTCTTCGGGGTCTACATCCCGTGACGCGCGACGCCTTCAGGCTTACTGCCTCGGAAGCGCTGGCCGAAATGGCCGCTGGACGTCTCACGTCGGTCCAGCTTGTCCAGTCGTGCCTTGACCGGATCGCAGAGACCGACCAAGCAATCGGTGCCTGGGTTCATGTCGACCCCGAGGCGGCGCTGACACGGGCTGAAGAGTGCGACCGGATCCGCAAGGCCGGGCTGCCGATAGGGTCGCTGCACGGGGTTCCGGTGGGCCTGAAGGACATCATCGACACGCGCGACATGCCGACCCGGCGCGGCACGCCGATTTTTGCGGATCGCGCACCGGAATGGGACGCGCGGATCGTGGAACGGCTGCGCGAAGCCGGGGCGGTGATCCTCGGCAAGACGGTCACGACCGAGCTTGCCTTCGTGCACCCGTCCGAGACGCGCAACCCGATGGATCACGGGCGCAGCCCCGGCGGGTCTTCGAGCGGTTCGGCGGCGGCGGTCGCGGCCTGGCAGGTGCCGCTTGCGCTCGGCACCCAGACCAACGGATCGGTGATCCGTCCGGCCTCGTTCTGCGGCACGTTCGGTTTCAAGCCCACGCGCGGCATCGTTCCGCGCACGGGCATCCTGCAGACCTCCGTCAGCCTCGACCAGGTCGGCGGCTTCGGGCGCACGCTGCGCGATGTGGCCTTGCTGGCCGACGCGCTCAAGGGATACGACCAGCGCGATCCGCTGAGCCGGGGGCATCCGCTGCCCGACATGGCGTCAGGCATGGCCGAGGATGTCCCGGTGCCACCCGAACTCGCCTGGTTCGACCTGCCGTTCTACGACCGGCTCTCGGAAGCCGCGCGCGACGGGCTGGAAGGCGTGGTCGAAATCCTCGGGAAACGGGTGACGAAGATGACACCGGCCCGGCAACTTCCCGCGCTTGTCGAGGTGCAGGCGAAGATCCACGAATACGAGATCTGCCATCATCTCTCGGAGGTTTTCATCGAGGGCTGGGATCAGATCAGCGACACGCTGAAACCGGTGGTCGAACGGGGGCGGGCGATCACGCAACTGGAGTACGAGGACGCGCTCGAGGTCAAGAAGTCGGCCGAACAGTTCTTCGCCGAGTTTTTCCTCGAGTTCGACGCCATCATCGCACCGTCCGCGGCGGGCGAGGCGCCGAAGCTGGGCGGCGGCACCGGCGATCCGATCTTCTGCACGCTCTGGACACTGGCGGGACTGCCCTGCGTTACGCTGCCGCTTCTGGTGGGCGAGAACGACCTGCCGATCGGAGTACAGCTGATCGGACCGCTCGAGCGGGACGGGCGGTTGCTGCGCACCGCGCGCTGGCTTCAGGAGACACTGTCCGCGGAAGCCGAGGCGGCATGAGGGAGGAAAGATGTCCTACACAGTGAAACTGGTGGTCGGGCTGATCGGCACGGCGCTGTTCTTGATCTTCACCGGCGAATTGTCGCGCTCGATCTCGAGCGGGTTCGCGGGCTTCTGGGGCGGGTTCCCGTTCCTGGTCATCGTGATCCTGGTGGGCGCGATGGCGGTCTACGACTTCTGGGACGAATGCGTGCGCCGCAAGAAGTGATGTCCGACAAGCCCCGCATCTGGATCACCCGGCGTCTGTCGGACGCCACGCTAAAGCGCGCCCGGCGCGACTACGACGTCGTCGTCAACGAGGCCGACACGCCCGGAACGGCGGACGAGATCGTCGCGGCGAGCCATGACTTCGACGCCATCGTACCCTGCCATTCCGAGCATTTCACCGCCGAGGTGGTGGCGCGCTTCGGCGACCGGTTGCGCATCGTCGCAAACCATTCGGTCGGCGTGGATCATTGCGACCTCGCAGCGCTGAAGGCCCGCGACATCGCCGTAACCAACACGCCGGACGTGCTGTCGGACGCGACGGCGGAACTGGCGATGCTCTTGATGCTCGGCGCGGCGCGGCGTGCGGTCGAGGGCGACACGCTGGTGCGTACGGGGGCCTGGGACAGCTGGAGCCCGGCCTTCATGGTTGGAAAGCAGGTCACCGGCGCGCGCCTCGGGATCATCGGCATGGGACGGGTCGGCCGGGCGCTGGCGCGCAAGGCGCGCGGTTTCGACATGGAAATCCATTATTGCAACCGCAACCGCCTGCGCGCCGAGATGGCCGAAGGCGCGATCTACCACGACAGCATCGAAAGCCTGCTGGAAGTGTCGGAGTTCCTGTCGCTGCACTGCCCGGCGACACCGGAGACCGCGGGGCTGATGAACGCAGACCGCTTCGCGATGATGCCGAAGGGCTCGGTGATGGTGAACAGCGCACGCGGCGCGCTGGTCGACGAGGCGGCCTTGCTCGCAGCCTTGGAAAGCGGTCACGTGGCGGCGGCGGGGCTCGATTGCTTTGTCACGGAACCAGGCGGCAACCCGGCCTTTTCAAATCGGCTCGACATCTTCATGCTGCCCCACATCGGCAGCGCCACGACCCGGACGCGCGACGCGATGGGGTTCCGGGCGCTCGACAATCTCGACGCGTTCTTCGCGGGCCGAACCCCCAAGGACCTGCTCTGACCGGGCATCACAGGAAGGATCAACGATGGCGAAACTGGCATTTCTTGGACTGGGCGTGATGGGGTACCCGATGGCCGGTCACCTGCAGAAGGCGGGTCACGAGGTCACGGTCTACAACCGCACGACGGCCAAGGCCGAGAAATGGGTCTCGGAACACAGCGGCGCACTTGGGCAGACGCCCGCCGAGGCTGCGAAGGGAGCCGACATGGTGATGGCCTGCGTCGGCAACGACGACGACCTGCGCTCGGTCGTGCTGGGCGAGGACGGGGCGCTTGCCGGCATGGAAAAGGGCTGCCTCTTCGTCGATCACACCACGGTCTCGGCAGCCGTCACGCGCGAGCTTTATGCCGCCGCTGCCGAGGCCGGAGTCGGGTTCGTCGACGCGCCGGTGTCCGGCGGGCAGGCGGGGGCCGAGAACGGACAGCTTTCGATCATGTGCGGCGGCGACCAGGACCAGTACGACCGCGCCGAGCCTGTGATGAACACTTACGCCAAGCTTTGCCGCCGCATCGGCGAAAGCGGCGCGGGGCAGATGACGAAGATGTGCAACCAGATCGCCATCGCCGGGCTGGTGCAGGGGCTCAGCGAGGCGCTGCACTTTGCGCAGAAGGCCGGGCTGGATGGAGAAGCGGTGGTCGAGGTGATCAGCCAAGGCGCCGCCGGAAGCTGGCAGATGTCGAACCGCTACAAGACCATGCTCGACGATCACTGGACCCACGGGTTCGCCGTCGACTGGATGCGCAAGGATCTCGGCATCTGCCTCGACACGGCCGACGAGAACGGCGCGAGCCTTCCGGTCACGGCGCTGGTCGACCAGTTCTACAAGGACGTCCAGAAGATGGGCGGCGGGCGCTGGGACACGTCGTCGCTTTTCAAGCGCCTGCAGGAAATCGGCTGACCGCGACCCGCAGCGACGGGCTGCGCGATCAACCTTGCCGTAACATATGAAAGGTATTTCACTTGTTCAGGCTGGCGGATTTACACGGCGCGCGACTTCGCATTAGGGTAGATGAGGGGTTTGATGAGACTGTTTGAGGGAACGCATTTTTGATCGGTGGTTTCGGTACTCTGCTGGCCCTGATGCTGCTTTTGCAGATCAAGCATATGCTTGGCGATTACTTCCTGCAGACCCGCGTGATGCTCAACGGCCGCGATCAGTACCTGCACCTCGGGCGCTTCCTGCACGCGGGGGTCCATGCCGCCGGCACCTTCATCGCCTTCACGCTGATCGGCGCTCCGATCCCATTCGCGCTGGCCGCCGGGCTGGCCGACTGGGCGATCCATTTTCACATCGACTGGTGGAAGGGTCGTCTGACTGCCGTGCAGAACCTGACGCCGGCCGACCCGGCCTACTGGCGCGCCTCCGGCGTCGATCAGGCTTTGCATCAGTTGACCTATGTCGGGCTGATCTGGGCCTGGCTCATCTACACGCGGGCGTAGAAACGGCGCACCTCTTCGGTCCGCCGCTTGAAGTTTCGATGCAACATCGCTGATCGGAAAGAGAATTCATTCCCCATCTGTTGCCTATGCAACCAGAGGCATGTGCTATAGCATTGATCGCGCTGGGGGGCGGTTCATTCGGACGGGCATTTGACATGACAGCGACGCGGCAATGGTGCAAAGCCCTGGCACTTGTCTCGAGCGCCTTGGCGATTTCACAGCACGCGGCGGCGGAACCCATCGGCGACGCGGTGCGCCACGCCCTTACAACGAACCCTTCCATCCGCGCCTCCCAGTCGGAAATGCGCGCGTCAGCCTATGAACTGATGGAATTGCGCGGAGAGTACCTGCCCACGGTACGGGTGTTCGGCGAGGCGGGCTACCAGCGGATCGACGATCTGGAGAACCTGTCGCCCGACGAGAACGATGACACCATCGACACCCAGCAGATCGGGGCAAGCGCACGGTTGGTCCTGTTCGACGGGTTTCGCCGAGCCAACCTCGTCTATGCCAACGCGGCGCGGGTGGACGGCAGCATTTTTCGCCTGCTGGACGCCTCCGAGACGATGGCGCTGAATGCCACCGAGACCTATATCGACGTGGTGCGCCACCAGACGCTCGTGGGCGTGGCGCGGCGCAACATCGCGCGTCACCGTGAGATCGGCGCGCAGGTCCGCGACCTCGTGCAGGGCGGGCGGCTGCCTTTCAGCGACGAATTGACCATCGACGACCGCATCACCTCGGCGCAACTGGCACTGCAGGACGTCGAACGCGCTCTGCGCGACGCCACGGTGCGTTACGAGCGGATCGTCGGCCGGCGGCCCAGTGCGCCGATGTCGCTGCAGCGTGCGTCCGTGCCGGGCTCGGAGCAGGCATTGAAACAGACCGCGGTGCGCAACAGCTACCGCGTGAAATTCGCGCAAAGCCAGGTAAATCAGTCACGTCACAACCAGGAGGTCGAGCTGTCCGACCGTCTTCCGCAAGTGGCGCTGCGCGCCGGGATTTCGCGCGATCTCAACCGGTCGGGCGGGCCCGGGCAGCGCACCGACCGCTCGGTCGGGCTCGGCTTCGAGTGGAAGCTGTATCAGGGCGGCCGCAAGGCGCAGAAAAATGCACTGGCCGAGCGCACCGGCAAGGCGCTGTCCGAGCGCGAAGTGGCCGTGCGCGACGTGCACGAGATGGCTGGGCGTGCCTGGAACAACTACGTCTCGGGGCTCGAGCGGCAGGCGACGCTGACCCGGCAACTGGCGATCGACCGCACCATCGTCGACGTCTACGGCGAAGAATTCCTGGCTGCCAAGCGCAGTCTGCTCGATCTGCTCGAGGTCGAGCGCGCGCGCTTCAGCACCGAATTCCAGAAAGTCAGCGCGGACGCCAGCGTTGCATTCTCCTCCTACCGGGTCCTCGCGGCGCAAAGCACCCTGGCCCAGCATTTCGGCGTCAAGCCAAGCGACATGGCGCTCGAGCCCAATTTCGAGGACCGGGCTCTGGTGTCGCCCTCGCGGGTCTTCAACACCACCATCGAGCCGCTGCAATGACGCAGCCTCTCGGCACAGCCTCCGCGGCGGTGCCGGGGGACACCGATAGCGACGCCTTCGCGCTCGTGGCCTGGTACGCGCGGGCCTTCGGTCGGCCATACACCGAAGCCGCGCTGCGCGCCCGCCTGGCCGGCGCGCCGGACCTGACGGACCCGGATCAATTGGCCCGGGCCTTGGCCGGAATCGGGTTGCGCAGCCGCCTGGTGCTGCGCGATCCCGCGCGGCTCGATCCAATCGCCTTGCCCTTCCTGCTGTTCCGAAAAGATGGCGGCCCGTTGGTCATGACAGGGCTGTCGCAGAACCGCAAACTGGCAACCGTCCTCGATCCCGAGGCCGACTGGACCGAACGGGAAGTTCCCGTGCGCAAGCTGCGGCGGACACTGAAACCGGGCGTCTTGTTGGTCACCCCACGCGAGGACGGCAGCAACGCGATGCTCTCGCCGGAAAGCGTGGCACCCGACCGCGGCCACTGGTTCTGGGGGCCGGTTAGGGCCAACTGGCCGAACTGGGTGCAGGTGATGGTGGCGGCGCTGCTGCTCAACCTCATGAGCCTCGCGCTGCCGCTATTTGTCATGAACGTTTATGACAAGGTGATCCCCAACCTCGCCTATGTCACGCTCTGGACGCTTGCCGGCGGGGTTGCGATCGCGCTCGGGCTCGACCTGCTGATGCGAACGATCCGGGCGAACATCCTCGAGACCATCGGACGCCGGGTAGACGTCAAGGTCGCGTCCCGGCTGTTTTCGCAGGCGATGGGTGCGCAGCTGCTTCAGCGCCCCGGCGGGGCGGCAGGCATCGCCAGCACGATCCGCGATTTCGAGGTGGTGCGCGAATTCTTCGCCTCGGCAAGCTTCGTGGCCTTCATCGACCTGCTGTTCATCGGCATCTTCGTCGCGGTGCTCTGGCTCATCGTCGGCCCGATCGCTCTGGTCCCGCTTGTCGCGGTGCCTGCGGTGCTGGTCATCGCTCTGCTGGCGCAGCTGCCCATCGGGCGCACCGCGGCGCGCGCCCAGCAGATGGCGACCAAACGGCACGTGGTGCTCGTGGAATCGCTGTCGGGCATCGAGACCATCAAGAGCCTGAACGCCGAACCCGCCATGCAGCGCGAGTGGGAAAACGCCGTCGCCGCCTCGGCGCGGATCACCGGGCGCACGCGCTTCTGGTCAAACGTGGCCGCCAACGGCACCATGCTGGTGCAGCAGACGGTGAGCGTGGTGATCATCGTCTGGGGCGTGTTCCTCGTGTCCGAGGGGCGCATCACAATCGGCGGGCTGATCGCGGCGAACATCCTCGCCGGGCGGGTGCTCGCGCCGCTCGGGACCATCGCGCAGACGATCTTCCGAGCGCAATACGCGTTCAAGTCACTGGCAGCCCTTGACCGGTTCATGGCCCTGCCGCGCGAGCGCGCGGGCGCGGTGTCGTCCACGCTGCGCGTGACGAAGGGCGCGCTTGAGATACGCGGGGCGAGTTTCACCTATCCGGATGCCCAGGTGCCCGCGCTGAGCGATCTGACCTTCAGCATCGCGTCGGGCGAGGCGGTGGCACTTCTGGGCAAGGTCGGTTCGGGCAAGACCACGGCCGGAAAGCTGATCGCCGGGCTGATTGCGCCCGACAGCGGCACGGTACTGGTCGACGGCATCGCCCTCGACCAGTACGAGCCGGCCGAACTGCGCCGCGGGATCGGCTATCTGCCGCAGAACCCCGAGCTTTTCACCGGCACCTTGCGCGAAAACCTCGCGATCGCGCGGCCCGGTGCACAGGACGAGGCGCTGATGCGCGCGCTCTACTTCGCCGGCATGGATGGCTACGTCGAGACCCTGCCGGAAGGGCTGGATCACTTCGTCGGCGAGCAGGGCAGGCGGCTTTCGGGCGGGCAACGGCAGGGTATCTCGCTGGCGCGTCTCCTGCTGCGCGAGCCGAAGCTGCTGTTTCTCGACGAGCCCACCAACGCGATGGATCAGCGCATGGAGACGCAGGTCATCGGGCGGCTGGCCGAGTTGAACCGCAAGGGCACCGGGCTGATCGTCTGCACCCACCGGCAGTCGCTGGCCGGGATCGCCGCGCGCATGATGGTCATGGATCAGGGCCGGGTGGTGCTGGATGGCCCGCGCGCGCAGGTCCTGGGCCAACTTCGGTCGCTGAGCGCCGCACGTGAGCAGGGCTAGAGCGATGTTCGGCAACCGCATTGAGGACGAATTCGCCAACTCGGTCTCGAGCGCCGGGACGGCGGTGCGGGGGAACGGCGCCTGGAAATTGCTGCTGGCCGTCGCTATAGCGGTGGGCGCTTTCGTTGCCTGGGCCGCGACCCACGAAATCGAAGAGACCGCGCATGCGGAAGGCCGGGTGATCCCCTCTCAACAGGTACAGGTGGTCCAGAGCCTCGAAGGCGGCATCATCCGCGAGATCGCGGTTCGTGAAGGCGATATCGTCGAGAAGGGCGCGGTCCTTATGCGCATCGATGACACGCGGTTTTCCTCCGAACGCGGTGAGTTGCTGAAGCGCGAGGCGGCGCTGATGGCCGAAGCCGCCCGGCTCGAGGCCGAGGCCGCATTGCACGAAGACCTGGTCTTTCCCGAAGGCCTCGAGGTGCGCAGCCCGCTTGGCACCTCGGCCGAACGGCAGGTGTTTTCGTCGCGGCGCGAGCAGCTTACCGAAGAGGTGCAGGTTCTGCAGGCCCAGGCGGTACAGCGTCGCGCCGAACGTGAGGAACTGCTCGCGCAGCGTCTGCGCACGGAACAGATCCTCGCGCCGCTCAGCGCAGAGATCGACCTCACCGAAGGCATGGTCGAGCGCGGACTGGTCCCCGAGGTCGAACTTCTCCGGCTCAAATCACGTCACGCCGAACTGTCCGGTGACATCGCTGTCAGCCATGCCGCCGAGCCGCGGATCGCGGCGGCGATCGCAGAGGTCGAGAACCAGATCGAGGCGGCTCGGTCGGCCTACGTGCTGAGCGCGCGCGAGCGTCTGGCGCGGCTGCAGGTCGAACTGGCGGTCGTGCAGGAGGGCCTGCGCGCCGCGACCGACCGGGTGTCGCGCACGACGCTGCGCGCGCCCGTGGGTGGCACGGTGAACAAGATCACCTACACCACGCTCGGCGCGGTCGTGCAGCCCGGCGCGCCGCTGGTCGATATCGTGCCGCTCGACGACAGCCTGCTGATCGAAGCCGATCTCGGTCCGCGCGACATTGCCTTCGTGCGCACCGGAGAGCAGGCCTCGGTCAAGATAACCGCATACGACTATACGATCTACGGAGCCCTGCCGGGCGAGGTCGTGCGGATCGGCGCGGACACGCTGCGCACAGAGGAAGGCGCCGAATTCTTCCGGGTCATCGTGCGCACGGACAAGTCGTTTCTGGGAAGTGCCGAGAACCCGCATCCGATCATGCCCGGCATGATCGCCTCGGTCGACATTCAGACCGGGAGCAAGACCGTCCTGAGCTATCTCGCCAAGCCGATTTTGCGTGCGCAGGCAGAGGCACTGCGCGAGCGTTGATCTGCGGTTGTATCTGGGTGGTGCAGGCCCAAAATCCTTCACTTCGTCGCGGCTTCGTGATCCCTTTCGCGTCACACTTCGTATAGGGGATAAAGACTGCGTGTGCCGGGGGGGGATCGAAAGCGGGCATGGTCGTGTATGAAGGGTCTGGTCTGACCCGCATCTGGGTGGTGCTTTGCGTCCTTTCCGGCGTCGGCGCCTGCTCGGCCGCAATTGTCGGTTGGGGGTTGGGCATCGACGGGGCGGTTCGGGTGTATTCCGGGCATCCGGCGATGGTTCCCAGTACCGCGATCTGCTTCGGACTGTTCAGCCTTGCGATCCTCATCCGCTTCGCGGGGCGCCATACGCACCTGTTCTGGCTCCCGTTGGCCTGTGCGCTGGCCCTGATTTTCGGGAACAACATCCTGCATTTTTCCGGCATACGCGGCGGCTCCGACGTGTTTCTCGCCCCGGCTTTACGCGAACCGGACCGCATGTCCTCGATCACCACGATCGGCTTTCTGCTCGCCGCGGCGATCCTGGTCTGGTGCGACCGCTCACGCGATATCGCCGCCGGAGCGGCGATCTTCGGTCTTTCGACGATGATTGCCGTCGTTTTCGCCGATCCGCTCTATGTCAGCGATGCGGTGGCGATGTTCCGGTCGATGTCGGTTCCGACCGCGATCTTCTTCGCGCTGCTCTATGCCGCGCTTCTGGCTGCGCCGGATGTTTCGGACACCGACCGTTCCGGACAGGTTCCGCCGCTCGGACAGGCGTGAGTGCCGCTTACTTGCTGGTCGACGCGTAGATACCGTCCCAACCAGGCCCCGGGGGGGTCCGTCGCAACTCGGACATGCGCGCCCGGTAGAGATCGAGGTACCCGGCAAGTCCGATCTCGAGCGTGGCAAATCTAGCCTCCAGTTCGTCGATCAACTGCTCGGCGCGGTCCCATTCCTGCGCACGATAGGCTTGCAGCATTTCGCCATTGAGGTCGAAGCATTCCTGAAAAGCGGGGGTATTGCGCATCGCGGCGTCCCCCAGCAGGGCGAATATGTTTTCGGGAAGGGCCTTGCCGACGACCCGGATCATGTCGAGTTCCATCAGCGCCATCTCATCGCGCACCTCGCCCGCCGTGCTCGACCCCAGGATGATGGCGGCGCCGTAATACCGCGACTGGCCCTCGAGCCGCGACGCCACGTTCACCGGATCGCCAAGCGCGGTGTAATCGAACCGCGTGTCGCTACCCATGTTGCCGACCACGCAGGGACCGGAGTTGATGCCGATTCCGACGTTGATGCGGTGCATCTTCTCGCTCGGCGCCACGGGTGCGTCACCGGCGGCAAGCTGGTGCGCCGCGGCCAGCGCGGCCCGGCGCTCGTTGAAGGCATCGACATCCTCGATCATGCGGAGCGCCGAGCGACAGGCCGCGCGCACATGATCCGGGTTGTCGAGCGGTGCGTTCCAGAACGCCATGACCGCGTCGCCCATGAACTTGTCGATGGTGCCGTTGTTGTCGAGGATCGCGCGGCACAGGATGGTCAGGAACTCGTTCATCAGCCGGGTCAGAGCCTCGGGATCGTCCTTGAAGTCCTCGGCGATGGCGGTGAAGCCGCGCACGTCCGAGAACAGCAGGGTCAGATCGCGGGTCTCGCCGCCAAGGGTCACCTCGGCGCCGTCTTCGCTGAGTTGCTCGACGAGGTCTGGCGATACGTACTGGCCGAAGGCACTGCGGATCTGGCGGCGCTGGCGCTCCTCTCGCAGGTAGTTGACGGTCGAGATCAGCAGGAAGGCGATGAAGGTCGACAGCACCGGATAGGTCGGGTCGAGCAAGATTCGATTGTTCCAGAAGAGATAGTAGGAGGTTCCGACGTAGCCTGTCAGCAGCACGCCTGCGGTCAGGATCAGCGTGCGCGCCGTCAGCATCGGTGCGAAGATAATCACCAGCAGGCACAGCACGAAGGTCGTTACCAGTTCCACCGCGATGGTGAAGTTTGGACGCACCAGAGCACTGTTCGACAGCATGTTCTCGAGGATCTGGGCGTGGATCTCGACCCCGGCCATCGACACGCCGAGCGGCGTGGCGCGAAAGTCCTCGAGACCGATCGCCGATGTGCCGACCAGCACGAGGTGCCCGGTCAGGCGGTCCGGCGGAATCCGGTCCTTGAGAAGGTCGGCGGCCCGCACATAGCGCGCCTGGGACGAGGGGGTGAGGTAGGGCCAGACCGTGCCGTCGCTCGCCGTCGGCACCAGTTGACGCGCCACGACGACCCCTTCGACGCCGGCCTCGCTGCTGCGCACGGCAAAGGGTTCACCGCCGGTGGCCACGCGCAGCAGTTCCGCGGTCAGGCTCAGCCGGATATGGTCCTGCACCATCATCACCACCGGAGCGCGCCGATAGATGCCGTCGCGGTCGGGACGGGCCGAAAACATGCCGCGCCCGGCAGCGGCGGCTTCCAGCACCGGGAGGTTCTGCACGACGTCGGGAAAGTGCAGCAGGAACGGGCGCGGGTCGGGTCCGATCAACGCATGCGGCACCGCTTCCATCTGCCGCTTCT
This sequence comes from Roseobacter sp. FCG-D35, assembly GCF_033436665.1. NCBI lineage: Bacteria > Pseudomonadati > Pseudomonadota > Alphaproteobacteria > Rhodobacterales > Roseobacteraceae > Roseobacter > Roseobacter sp. FCG-D35. The sequence goes on along the minus strand of NZ_JAWQFO010000001.1, from coordinate 278,084 downwards.
CGGCCAGGTTCCCGGCGGCGGTCCGCACGCTGGTCTGTCCGACGATCACCCGCGACTTGCGGAACGCGGCGGCGAGGATCTCGTCGTTGTCAGGCATCTGGCGCAGCGTCGCCGAGACTGCGGGCGGCAGTTCGGGATTGTCCGCGGCGACCTGCGGCGGTGACAGCCGGTCGGGTTCCGAGAAGATGACGTCGAAGGCGATGGCCACGGCGCCCGCCGCGGTCGCCTTCTCGACGATCTCGGCAAAGCGTGTCCGCGGCCAAGGCCACTGTCCGATCTCCTCGATGCTGCGATCGTCGAGGTCGATGATCGCGACCGGCAGCGTCGCAAAATCGCGCGGCTTGGACTGGTGAAAGAGATCGAAGGCGAAGTTGCGCAAGGCGCTGAGCGGCAGCGGGTCGCCGATCCGGATGATCAATCCGAAAACCAGCCCGATGAACGCGACGACCCGGACCCACCCGACCCAGGTGGACAGTCTGACCTTGAAATTCTTCGACATTGCGTGCCTGGCTGATGCGCGCGCGCCGCGCGACCGCGGCCGGGGCGCCCGAATAGGACTACCACACGCGTCGATTCGTTCGTATAATCAAGCGGTTGCAACGGCATTTTTTCTCGTCAGAGGCGAAAAATGCCGAATACAACCCAAATACGAGGGGAATCTTCCCCAATTCCGTGTAAAGTGTGGGGTGGATCACATACGCGGCCGGGCACCGCAGCTACATTGAGCAGTCATTGAAGGTCCCCGAGGGATTTTGCTCGTGTCGCTACGACAGACCGCATACGTCGAACCGGGACGCAGTCAGATTGTGCTGGAAGCGCAGGCTGACGGCGCGTTCGTGCTGCCCGAGGCGCGGCTGCTGTTCGGAGCGGACTTCCAGCGTGCGGGGGCGGACCTTCTTGTCGTCAACGACGGCGCGGATACCTACCGGGTGCCGGGCTATTTCGCCGCACGAGAACCCGCCGACCTTACCGAACCCGACGGGGCCGTTCTGCGCGGCGATCTCGTCGAGCGGCTTGCTGGCCCGATTGCGCCGGGGCAGTACGCCCAGGTCGGGGCTGTTCCGACTGATCCGCCCATCGGCCAGGTCGAGACCAGCGACGGCGAAACCAGCGTCCAGCGTGTCGATGGCACGGTCGAGGTGCTGTCGGTCGGCGCAAAGATCTTCGCCAATGACGTGATCGAGACGGGTGCGGGCGCCGAGGTTTCCGTCACCTTCGTCGACGGAACCATCTTCTCGCTGTCTTCCGGCTCGCGGATGGTGATCGACGAGCTGATCTATGACCCGGCCGCCAGCGACAACTCGGCCAGCATCAGCCTGATCCAAGGCAGTTTCGTCTTCATCGCGGGGCAGGTGGCGCGCACGGGGGGCATGGATGTCAGCACGCCCTCGGCCACCATGGGTATCCGCGGCACGACGGTCATCGTCGACATCCAGACCATCGACGGCATCGTGACCAGCGAGGTCACGCTGACACGCGATCCGGACGGGCAGGTGGGCCGCGTGGTGGTCCGCGACCTCGCCGGCAACGTCGTCGCCGACATCACGGACACCGATTCCAAGTGGCTGATCTCGTCGGCCGAGGGCGATGTGCGCGAGGTCGAACGCACCATCCTCGACGATGCCGAGGACAACCAGCTAATCGCTGACGCCGTGGCGGCCTTCCAGTCTGCCTCCGCACGGGCGGCGGACGGTCAGGGCTACGTGCAGCCCGGCAGCCCGGACGCACCGGCCAGCACCACGCCGCCGGCAGCGGCGCCAGAGGATCTCCTTGCCCTTGGTGTCGATCCGGAACCCGCTCCGCCGCCCGAGCCGCTGTCGGATACGCCTCCGACCGAGAGCCAGGCACAAGGCTTCGAAACCGCCTTCCTGGACAATGACGAGGTCTTCAACACTCTGCCGGACGTCGAGCCGCCCACGGCTCCTGGCGGGGGTAGCGGTGGCAGCGGCGGCGGCGGCTGGAACTTCGGCGACAACTTCGTCGGCGGTCTCGAGGACGTCGCGATTCGCGGCCGGGTCGAAGGGTTCGCCCCGAACGATACCGTTCTGACCTTCAGCTTGACTGCCGGTGCCGCAAACGGGGTCGTGGTGCTGCTTGATGATGGCACCTATGTCTACACGCCGGACCGCGACTACAACGGCGAGGACAGTTTCACCGTCGCGGTCACCGACGCATTCGGCGAAACGCAGACGACAACGGTGTTTGTCACTCTCGCGCCCGTCAACGACGCGCCGGTTGTCACCAGCGCGGCGTCAAGCGCCGCCGGGACGGTGACCGAGGAAACCGATCTGCAGACCGGCGGCAAGCTCAGCGCCTCGGATGCCGACATCGGGACCTTGCTGGCCTGGACCGGGTCCGCGCTCGGCAAGTACGGCAGCTTCGCCCTGGATACGAATGGGCAGTGGACCTACACGCTGAATGCCACGGCGAACGAACTTGGCGGCGGTCAGGTCGCGACCGAAAAATTCACCGCGACCGTTTCGGACGGTGACGGAGGCACAGCGACGCAAACCGTGACCGTGACGGTCAACGGACGCAACGACGCCGCGCGCATCACCGGGACCAGCAGCGGGGCGGTCACCGAGGACGCCGCGACCGCGGCGGTCACGGGACAGCTGCAACACACGGACGTCGATCTCACCGATGCGGACAACGTCTTCCGGGCACAGGCGTCCGGCAGCGCGACGGACAATGGCTACGGCACCTTCGGCGTCGATGCATCCGGACGCTGGACCTACACGCTCGACAACGGCAATGCCGCGGTTGATGCGCTGCGGCCCGGCGAGACCCTGACCGACAGCTTCACCATTCGCAGTGGCGACGGGACGCCCGAACAGGTCACCGTCACCATCGCAGGAGCGAACGACGCTCCGCAGGACACGTCGCCAGAGCTCATCACCCTCGCGCAGGACGGCAGCTTCAGCGGCAGTCTCTCGGCGATCGATCCGGAAGGTCCGGTGACGTTCACCCAGGGCGGAGAGGCGGCCGAGAACGGGACCGTCACGCTCGCCGCCGATGGCAGTTTCACCTACACGCCGGATGCCGGGTTCATCGGGACCGACAGTTTCGGCTACGTGCTTACCGATCTCGATGGCGCGCAGGTCTCGGGCGTCGTGTCCGCGAGGGTCTCGACAGTCGGCCACCTGATCGGCGATGGCTTCGTCGCCGACCTGTCGAGTACCGCAGAGGCGACCGCGGGCAGGGCGGCGGGCAATGTCACGCTGAAGGTCTCTCAGGACGGAGCGGGCGTGATCAACCTCGTCTTCGTCGTGGACCGTTCGGCCGAATTGTCCTCGGCCGAGTTCGCCGACCAGCTTGGTAGCCTCGCGGACGGGGTCGAGGCGCTGGCGAACCAGTTCCAGGGCTTTGCCAATACCTTCAACGTGCAGGTGGTCGGATTTGCCGCGACAAGCAGCGTGCTGCTCGACACCGACCTGCAGGACCCGGCACTGACCAACGCGATCCTCTCCATCGCACAGGGGTCCGGGTCGGCGAACTGGACGGCGGCGCTGGACCAGACCAAGGCCCTGCTCGACGCGGACGGTGCGGGCGCGACCAACCATGTGTTCTTTATCGCGGGAAGCGACCCGCAGGATGGCAGCTGGCCTGACAGCCTTGACGACCTGACCGACAGCGCGGCGACCGGTTACTCCGTGGACCTGCACGGCTTTGACAGTTCGGGCGACGGGATCAGCGCGCTGTCCGCGTTGGTGGAGGATCCGCAGGCACTGGTCTCGGGCAGCAGCATCAGCGGCAGCCTTCCGGCCATCGCGGGCGGTTTGCCGGACACGTCGACACTCGAGATTTCGCTCGTTGCCGACGGTGTCGATCAGGGCACGATCTTCACCGTCAGAACCCCCGATGACGGGCGCAGCACCATCCTGTCGAGCGTCGACCTGGCCACGATCGACGGGCTTGCCGAGCTGCTCGGCGAGATCAATGTCTTCTCGGCCCGCGCGACGCTGCAGGGCGAAGGTGCAGCAGGTCCGGTCAGCACCGGCCTGTCGGACAGGTTGGTCCTGCAAGCCGCGTCCGACGCCGTGACCGCGACCGGTTCGACCGGGGCCGACCTGCTGCTCGGCGGATACGAGGACGACCTCATCGACGGCAGCGACGGTGCGGATATCCTGCTAGGATTTGCCGGGGACGACACGCTTCAAGGCGGCGCAGGGGCGGACAGCGTGTTCGGCGGTGACGGCGACGACCGTCTGCTGGCGGCGGCCGATCCCGGAGGCGGCACGGACCTGATCGACGGCGGCGCGGGCCAGGACACGCTTGCCTTCACGGACGCGGGCAACCTCGATGACCTGATGCCCGTGCTCGACATCAACGACATCGAGGCGCTGGACATGGCAAACGGCCTGTCCAACAGCCTCACGATCTCGGGCGACGACATCTTCGCGCTGAGTTCCGGGCCGAGTGAAACGCTCGAAGACCTGCTCGACCGCGCCTTGCCGGACAGCGCCATCATCTACGGCGACGCGCAGGACAGCCTGACGCTTCAGAACACAGCGACCGGCAGCTTCCGACGCGGCAGCGACGCGCCGGTTCCGGATGGCGAGGGGCAGTCGCTGGCGATCTACGAATTCGTAGACGGCGGCGGCAATGTGCTCGCCACACTCGGGGTCGACGACGATATCGCTGTCACCGTCGCGCCGGCCGGCTGATCCCGGAAGCGCTCTCCCGCTCCGTGAGACTACCAGCCCCTTAAGCGAGGCTTGTCGGGCCTCTGCACAAGGCCGGACTCGACGGGCCGCTCAGCCGGCCTCGTATTCGTCATGCAGGCGCCACCAGCGATAGGGCGGCGTCTGCGGCGAACCTTCCGGCGCATCCTCCCACTTTTCCTGCCGTCCGAGCGGTGTCAGATCGAGAAAGCTCCAGACCGTTCCCAGCGATTCCGCGGCGCGGGCGGTGGTGAAATAGGTGCGGAATACGTCGTCACCGTCGCGGTAGAAGACGTTGACTCCGAAGCCGCCGTCGACGCCGTGATCGGCGTTGAAGCTGTCCTGTGTTGTGTACCAGGGCATTGCCCAGCCCATGCGGTCTCGGAAAGCGGCAATCTCGGTGATGGGCGCACGGGACACGAAGACCAGCGACGTGTCGCGCGCGTGCAGATGCGCAAGATGCGGGATCTGGTCACCGACCATCGAACAGCCCGTGCAGGGCGCGGGATCGGCAGGCCGGAGCATGTGGTGGTAAACGATCAACTGCCGCCGGCCGTCGAAAAGATCGACGAGACCACAGGCGCCATCGGCCCCTTCGAACCTGTAGTCGCGGGTCACCGGGACCCAGGGAAGCCGGCGGCGGGCCGCGGCGATCCGGTCGCCTGCGCGCGTATGCGCCTTTTCCTGTTCCAGCAAGCTTTGGCGGGCGCGTTCGAAGCCGTCCGCGTCGGCGATACGCCGCTCGACCTCGTCAATCCATCGGGTTGCCATGTCACTCACATCACCCTCCTGTCACATGCCGAGGCCGAACAGGCCCGGTCGGTGACGCAAGCTAACACGCCTTATGTGCCGTTCAAAACGGCCAAGCGTCGCGCCTTGCCGGTGCGATGGTGCCCGCGAAGGCCAAAGCCGCGCCGCGCGCGCGTCAGTTGTCGCCACCCTGGTTCTTGGGATTGGCGTCGCTGCAATACTTGTAGCTCGTCAGGACGGACAGGTTGGTGCCGAGCTTGTTGGTCGCAGCGGAGTACGAGGGTTTCAGCTGCGCCATGTTGGTATCCGGCGTGATGGTGAAGCCGACGGCGCGCGCGCCGGCGACGGTGCGCGAGGGACCCAGCGGAGCGATCACGTAGATCTGCGCCCGGCGCGGGTTGCCCAACTGGCGCCGCACGTAATCCGCCGCCGCACACCAGTAGCCGCGTCCACCGGTCTTGACGGTTTCGACGACCTCGAAACTGCCGGGACCCAGCGGGACGACGGCAAGACGGTTCACGGCGGTGAACGTCTGCGCTGTCGCCATGACCGGCAAGACCCCGGCGAAAAGGACGCATAGCACGCGGGATAGTTTCATTGTCTCGCTCCTGTCTGCGGCGCAAGTTAGCGTGGCTGAGGCACAGGGCAAAGCCCCGTTCCCGGCGCCCCGTGACGCGCCGAATTCGAACGCAGCGGTCCGACCTGGCATTGTTGCAAATACCGTCGATGTGTCGGATTTTGCCTCTGCCCGAAGCGCGTCGAAGGCCGTGCAGCTTCTAATGGGGATCAAACCGTGTTCCGACCATTAGCGTTACGTCGTAGGCAGCTAATGGAGTTCCACTGAGTTTCTGGCGGAGAGACAGGGATTCGAACCCTGGGTGGGCTTGCACCCACAACGGTTTTCGAGACCGTTTTCGAGGTTAAACAACAATAGGTCGGACCATATAAACAAGGGAAACTGGCCAATCCTACATGGCAAAACCAGCACACAAAGCGAGAAGAGGTGTCATAGCAGGGGAGCATAGTTCGTCGCTTCTGTCCCAGGCGACAGACGGGGCAATTCACTTCTCAAAAAAACAGCCGGGCGACGCCGTGGCGAGACGCGGTGCCAACGCCTCCCCATTCGCCGCCACGGCCATCTGGGCGACCGAGCTGAATGATGTTGCGAGGTTGTTTCGGTCCGAAGCTGTTTGGAGACGTGTGTACGGCCGGGTCGAGGTTTGGAGTATAGGGCTTGATCCGTCGGACCTGCTGGTGTCAGTCAGCAGCTGACGGCGGATCGGCGAGGGATGGCTGCCACCAGTTCGTTGAGGCCGATCAGCGAGATCATACGCTTTTTTTCTTTTACCAAGTCGTTCAAAGCCATCTCGGTGCGGACGTTTCGCAATCGTCGGGTGAGGAACCATCGTCTTCAGGCGGGCGATCTCCTGCCGGATACGGCCAAACCGACAGGCCAGGCGCTCGAGGTGAACGGTGAAGACTTTTTCGGTCACACTTACCACTGTTGGCTCTACTATCCCCAAGCCTTGCATAGACTTCATGTTCGATCTTAAGCCCTCGAGTGTCCCTTTTCGACCGACCTGCCGCGCGGCGACTTCGATGCTGTCATTAGACTTGAAGGGATCACCCCGCAGGAGTAACGCCAACGGTCGGAAGAGGACCAAACCCTGAACAAAGCGAGCCCATAGACACGAACTCTGAGCGGAGCAGGTGAGCCTCTCCGCGTAGCGCGCAGCTACGGCAGCGGGTCAGAAATCGAAGTTCGCTTCAAACGTCTAACGTCGCAAGATCAGATCATAAGGCAGAATAACATCTTCGACGGCTTCTCCTGAAACAAGCTGTTTCATCCGTTTCACCGCTTCTTCCGCATAACGCACATGAGGAACGCTGACGGTATTCAGCCAAGGCGCAAGCCAGTGGTTCAGCGGATTGTCGTCGAAGCCGTAGATGGCGGTGTCGCGCGGCACCGATAGCCCAAGCTCGCGGCAACGGCGATAGGCGCCATAGGCGATCTGGTCGTTGCCGCAGACGATCGCCGAAAACGGCTGAGACCGGTTGCCCAGAAGTCGCACGACGCAGGCATATCCGCTCTCCATCGATAACTCGGCTTCGGCGACGTGCTCTTTGTCGACCGCGATCCCCGAACGCTCGAATTCGCTGAGAAACCCTTCGAGGCGCGCACGGCTGGTGTTCGAGCTTTTGGGCCCGTGGACAAGTGCGATTGGCCCGTCGACATCCCGCACGATTGCCTTGGCCAGTTCGACTGCCGCCGAACGATCGTCGATCCCGACAAAGGGCACGTCAGGGATCGCATCGAGCCTTCGGTTGATGAAGAGAAACGGGATGTTCTGCACGCTGGCACGCAGGTTTGGGCTGTCCACGGCGCAAAGCATGAACACGCCAGCCACCTGCCGCGAGCGGATCTCGTCGAGACAGCGATCCTGCAACTGCACGTCCTCGTTGGAATTGAACAGCAGCATTGCCGCTCCGAGGTCGTTCAAGCGGCGCTCGATTTCCCAGGCTACGGCCGAAAAGAAGTTGTTCTGGATACTCGAGATCACCATCGCATAGGTGTTTGAGGCCTGGCCGCGCAGCGCCTGCCCGATCCAGTTGGGGCTGTAATTGAGATCTGCGATCGCCTTTTCGACCTTGCGCCGAGTCGTCTCCGAAACCTTGCCCGATCCATCGTTCATGACGCGGCTGACACTGGCGATCGATACGCCTGCCGCTCGAGCGACATCTTTGATCGAGACCTTTCGTGGGCCGGATTTCATCTGGATCGAACTTTCTGCAGCGCACCGTTCACTGGGTGTAATGCATCACCCATTCACAGACAACGCGACCCAGTAGTCACGATGTTCGCCGGCCTGCAACCGGGACACCGACGCGTCTGCGAGGTCCGTTTGCGGCTCAAGACCCAGAGCGAAGGTGCCAGACTGAAATGCCCGCCAGAGCGCTGTGACGGGCAGGGCGGCGGCATCGAACTGCAACGTCAACTCCGGGCCTTCGGCGCATTTCAGGCCGATGACGCCGTCGTCCGGCGAAGCTTCCGCCTCGACGATCTCGACATGGTCGTCAAAGGGCGCGGCGCGGTCCGTGTCGAGGCGATCGCGCAAGACCCACTGGTCGCCCAGCAGACGCGCGCCGGCATCGAGAGCCGGGTAGCCGATGTTGAAATGATAAAGAATGCCGTGCCGTGTCGGACGATACCCGCGGTTGGTCACCCGGTCGACAATGTCAACACGCGCGTCGTTGAGCGAGAAGGTGTATCTGCGCCTCAATTCGAGATTTTCGCCAAAAACGCTGACCTGCTGGACGCGCAGGCAAATCACCGCTTCCCCCTGGTCCCAATCAAGCGATTTTTCTGTCACCTCGGCCTTCTGTGTCGCGATTCGCCCATGCATAGGATGTACGTGCCGGTCGCGGAGCGGATAGTTCATCTCGGCCGCCGGGGTCTCGGTCGGGATGCCGTGATGATCGAGGCCGCAGGTCACGAGGAACCCGTCGAAGCCGCGAAGAAAGCCGAGGCCATGCTCGGCCTCGGCGTCGGGCCAGGGGTGGGGTGCGTTGGTGGCCGCGTGCCAGCCGATCTCGCGCCCGCGCCAGGACAGGCGCAGCAGGTCGCCGCACCGGTCCAGGGCGATGTCGGCCGCAAGGCCCTGCGGCGTCCGGACCTCGATCAGCCGCGCGCCGGTGCCGGGTCCGTCCGAGACAACCACCTGCCGCAGGTCGGCAAGACCCCGGCCTTGCGCCGAGAGGCGAAACAGTTCAGCCGGGGTCATGCTCTTTTCTCCATCTGGGTCTGTTGACGGGCCGATCAGGCGACGGTGTCCACCTTTTCCCAGACCGCGCCGCCTTCCGAAGAGCGGACGCAGGCTTCGATGAACGCAAGGCCGCGTGCTCCGTCGCGAACCGTCGGCAGATCGCTGGCAAACACGTCGGGCTCGCGCCCTTCGCGTGCCGCCCAGATGATCTCGGCCGCGTTCGCGTAGATGTTTCCGAAGCCTTCTATGTAGCCTTCGGGGTGGCGCGGCGGCATGCGGGTGCCTGCATTGGCCACGTCCATCGCACCCGGCCCGCCGCGGGTAATCGTGCGTGTCGGTTCGCCGAAGGGCGTGTAGTAGAGGTTGTCGTTGTCCTCTCCGACCCACTCGAGCCCGCCCTTGGTGCCGTAGATGCCGATGCTGAGGCGGTTGTAGTTGCCGGGTGCCACCTGGCTGGTCCAGAGCGTTCCTGTGGCGCCGCCCTTGTAACGCAACAGTACGTTGGCGTTGTCGTCGAGCTGGCGGCCCGGCACGTAGCTGCGCAGGTCGGCGCAGACCTCCTCCAGTTCGAGCCCGGAGATGAAAGCCGCGAGGTTGAAGGCGTGCACCCCGATGTCGCCGATCGATCCGCCGGCACCGGCCTGCTTGGGATCGGTGCGCCAAGCTGCCTGTTTCTGCCCATCCGCATCGAGCGCCGTGGTCAGCCAGTCCTGCACATAGGAGGTCCGGATCACCCGAATCTCGCCAAGCGTACCGTCCGCGACCATCGCCCGTGCCTGGCGCACCAGCGGATAGCCGGTGTTGTTCTGCGTCAGCACGAACTGCACACCGCTGGCGTCGGCAATCTTCACCAGTTCCTGGGACTCGGCGAGGGTCACCGTCATCGGCTTGTCGCAGATCACGCTGATCCCGGCTTCCAGAAATGCCTTTGACACGTCGAAATGCAGGTGGTTCGGCGTGACGATCGAGACCGCGTCGATCTTGTCGTCGCGGCCGCTCTCGCCCGTCACCATCTCCCGCCAGCTGGAGTAGGCTCGACTTTCGTCGAGCCCCAGATCCGCGCCGGATGCCTTGGCGTTCTCGGGATCTGCCGACAGGGCGCCAGCTACGATGTCCCACTTGTCGTCGAGGCGGGCGGCCATGCGGTGCACCGCACCGATGAACGCGCCGCGACCGCCGCCGACCATGCCAAGCCGCAGCTTGCGCGCGGCCTTCTCGGTTCCGAAGGATTCGATCGCCATGCCGATTACTCCAGCCCGAGAATCGCGCGGGCTCCCGACGTGTCGCCCTTGCCGCCGGCAAAGTCGTCAAACGTCTTGTCGGTCACGCGGCGAATGCAGTCACGGATGAACTGCGCGCCCTTGGGTGCGGCGTCCTCGGGATGTTCGATGCAGTCTTCCCATTCGTAGACGGCCCAGCCCTTGAAGTCGTACTCGGTGAACTTGGAGAAGATAGCGCCGAAATCCGTCTGGCCGTCGCCAAGGCTGCGGTCGCGCGCGGCGCGCTTGAGCCAGGGCTGGTAGCCGGACAGGAAACCCTGCTTGCCGGTCGGGTTGAACTCGCTGTCCTTGACGTGGAACATCTTGATGCGTTCGTGGTAGAAGTCGATGAACTGCACGTAGTCCAGACCCTGCTTCACGAAATGGCTCGCATCGTAGTTGATGTGGCAGCAATTGTGGTTCTTCACCCGTTCGAGGAACATCTCGAAGGTCACCCCGTCATAGAGGTCTTCGGTCGGGTGCAGCTCAAAGCACAGGTCGACGCCGTTCTCCTCGTAGACGTCGAGGATCGGGGTCCAGATCCGGGCCAGTTCGTCGAACGCCTCGTCGATGAGGTTCTGGTCGCGCTGCGGGAACGGATACCAGAACGGCCAGGCGAGCGCGCCGCTGAAGGTCGCGTGCTCGGTCAATCCGAGGTTCTTGGAAGCGCGGGCGCAATCCTTGAGTTGCTCGACGGCCCAGGCCTGCCGAGCCTTGCGGTCGCCGCGGACCTCGGGCGGACACAGGCCGTCCATCCAGACGTCATAGGCCGGGTGCACCGCACAGAGCTGTCCTTGGATATGGCTTGCCGTGTCGCAGATCACGACGCCGTTTTCCTTGGCGATTCCGTTCAGTTCGTCGGCGTATGTCTTTGACTCCGCTGCCTTCTTGACGTCGATAAAGCGCGCGTCCCACATCGGCAGCTGCACCGCTTCGAAGCCGCGCTGCTTCACCCAGCCGCAAATCGCGTCCAGGCTGTTGAACGGCGCGTCGTCACCGGCGAACTGGCCGAGAAACAGGCCCGGCCCCTTGATGGTTTCCATGATGATTCCTCCCTTTGGGTTTTTTGGTCGGCGCGTTCCTCGTGCGCCATAGGTAGAAAACGTTTACACTTTTATCGTCAGAAACTGAAGGCGAGTTGTCAAGAAAATTTGGAGACCGGCATCGATTGCGGCGGGTTACCAAAAAAATCCGGATACTTCCCAATGATATCAGTGTTCTGCCGCATAGTGATTTGAGGGTCGCTGGATCGCTGTGCGAAAATCGCCGCTGCGAAATTTTCATTGACTTGTGAAAACGTTTCCTCTTTTCCTGAAAGCACGTCGATAAGTTTCCGCTGCGCAGGCGGCGATACATCACCGGGGAGGAACAGATGGAAACGACGAGAATCACACGACGCGGAATGTTGAAGGGCGGTGCAGCGATGACCGCGCTGGGTGCCGTGGGAATCAACCCGCGCTTCATCCGCTCGGCGCATGCGGCCGATCTGGCCTCCGGCATGACCGGCGGACCGACGGGGTTCGCTGGGGCGGAGCGGTTCCAGTACAACGAATCGCATTCCGAGGGCCGGGCGATCGAGGCGATGAAGAAGATGGTTGCCGAGGGCAGGGCGCCGGCAAAGATCACCATGCTTTTGACCGACGGCGCGATCGGGCAGATCACCCAGCCGTTCCCCTCCGGCCCATCCGTCAAGGAGATCTGGGAGGCCGAGACCGGCGTCGAGATCGAGATCATCGGCGCGCCCGCTGGCGACATCTGGAAGCGCGTCCTGCAGGACGTCACAACCCAGTCGGGCGCTTTCGACATCTACACCCACCCGTGGAACAGCCTCGGTGATCTGGTCGAGGCCGGCGGGGCCATGAAGCTCAACGATTTCGTGGCCGCGCATCAGCCCGACTGGGCCGATGAGGAGCGTGGCACGCCGACGGCGCAGACTGCCGAACTGCTCTACAAGTACGGCGGCGATTACTACGGCGCATCGCTTGACGGCGATTTCCAGACCTGGGTCTACAACAAGGGCTACTTCGAGGATCCGGGCCACGCGGATGCTTTCCGGGCCGAACACGGTGTTGATCTTGCGCCGCCCACGACGTGGGAAGACAGCGACCGCATCAGCGCCTTTTTTACCGGACGCACAGGTCTTGGCGGTGCGACGATCTACGGCAACGGAAACGACATGGCGCCGTTCTGGGGTCTCCCACGCTTCTATGCCCGCTTTGCCGCGCAGGCGGTGCCGAACATGTACTGGTTCGACGAGGAAGGGCGGCCCAACCTCGACACCGACCAGGCCATTAAGGCGGCGACGGAATACGTCAAGTCGCGGGAATGGGCGCATCCCGACGCGCTGTCCTGGACCTACGCCGAGGGCTATTCCGGCATCGGCAGCGGCCAGACACCGCATCTGACGACCTATACCAATGTCACCAAGTTCGTCGACCGGATGAACGAGGACGGGACGCCGGCAAGCCCTGCCGCGGGACAGCTGAGCGCCTATATTCCGCCGGGCGTGAACCACGGCGGCGACCTCGTGCGCCGGTCGGTGATCTACTACAACATCACCGGAACGGTCAGTTCACGCAGCGCCAATCCCGAAGCGGCCTACCTGTTCCTGCAATGGCTCAGCTCGACCCGGATCTACTCGTGGATGACCGGCAACCCGGCCGGTTACTTCGACCCATTCCAGAAGGCGAACTTTTCCGAGCCCTTCGTCGAGGACACCTACCATCCATACATGATGGACACGATCCGCGAGACCATCGCGCGCTCGGTTCCGACGATCAACTTCGCCGGCCAGACCGCTTTCGACACCGCGCTCGACGAAGAGTTGCAGGCGGCACTGACCGGGCAGAAATCGGCCGAAGACGCGATGCGCGCGGCGCAAGCCAAGTGGGAAAGGGTCATCCGCCGCAAGGGCGAGGACAAGATGATCCCGGCCATCCAGGCGAGCCGGGCCGCTTGGCCGACGCTGGTCGAACAGGGGTGACGATCAGGGCCCCGGCCGACCTGCGCCGGGGCCGCGACCGAACCGGAGAAAAAGATGAACGGACTGATCCTGCGCACCGTTGCGGTGGCCTGTTTTGCCGCGCTGGCGTTTTTGCCGATCTCGTGGATGGCCACCATGGCGTTCAAGCCGGCCGCGGAATGGACTTCCGCCGCCGGCGGGCTGAGTTTTCTGCCCAAGGACCCGACGCTGAACAACTTCAGGTATGTCTTCACCGGCAACTCGCCCGACCAGATGGTCGGGCTCGACCGCTCGGTCTGGGGTCCGCTCTGGGCCAGCCTGTTGACGTCGGTCACCGGGACGCTGATCGCGGTGATCTGCGGAACCGCAGCCGCCTACGCCGTGAGCCGCGAAAGAATAAATGAAAGCATTGGTCTGTCCCTGCTGCAGTTGCGGATTTTTCCGCCGCTCGCCGTGATGATCCCGGTGATGATCATGTGGGCGTTTCTGGGCATGATCGACACCTGGTGGGGGCTGGCGCTGATCTATGGAATCGTCACGCTTCCATTCTCCTACTGGCTGATGAAAGCCTATTTCGACGAACTCCCGCGCGAGATCGAGGAGGCGGCGATTGTCGAGGGCTGTACGCCCTTCGAGGCCTTTCGCCAGATCACGTTGCCGATCGTCGCCTCGGCGGTGTCCTCGACGGCTCTCTTCATCTTCATTTTGAACTGGTCGGACTACCTGATCGCGCTCTTGCTGACGCGCAAGGACTGGACGACCATCCCGGTCTACATGAACGCTCTGGCAACCGCGGCGAGCGGGCAGCTCTACGGCGCAAAGGCTGCTCTGGGCCTGCTGGCGGCCATTCCACCGATCATCCTCGGGATTTCGATCCAGCGGTTCCTGGTCCGCGGCCTGACTTTCGGAGCGTTGAAGCAATGACGGACGCTATTCAGACCTCTCCGGGCGTTGCCGAGGCCGACGCGCAAGGCCAGCTTGCCGCCGAGCGTCGGAGCCTGGCAAAGCGGCTGCTTATCCCGACGCAGGTGCTGCTTGTCTTCATCGTGGCGTTTCCGCTGCTGATGCAGGTCTACATCTCGCTGACCTGGTGGACCCCGCTCGACGGCGATCCATGGTACCAGGCATGGCTGTCATGGAACTGGTTCGACAATTTCAGCTACATGCTTCAGGACAGTGCGCTGTGGAGCTCGGTGGGCCGGACGCTGCTTTTCGTCGCCATCGCAGTACCGATCGAATTCGTGCTGGGCCTCGTGCTCGCGGCCCTGTTCTACGAAGGCGTCTACGCGCGCCCGGTGCTCTACAGCCTGATCCTGATGCCGATGATGATCGTACCGGCGGTTGCCGGGTACATCTTCTTCTTGATCTTCCAGCAGACCGGTCCGCTCAACGCCGTGCTGTCGACCGTGTGGCCCGGGGCGATGGAGGTCAACTGGCTCAACGATACCACGCGGGCCTTTGTCGCGGTGGTGATCGCGGATGTCTGGCAATGGACGCCGCTGATGTTCCTGATCCTCTTTGCCGGGCTCATGAGCGTGCCCGAGGACCAGATGCGCGCCGCCACGATCCTCGGGGCGAATTGGCGCCAGCGTTTCTTCCGCATCGCACTGCCGCGGATCAAGACCGTCATTGCGATCGCAATCGGGCTGCGGGTGATCGAATGCTTCAAGATCTTCGACATGCTGTTCGTGATGACCGGCGGCGGACCCGGCGTTGCCACGGAAAGCCTGTCGCTGTTTCTCTACAAGCGCACGTTCCAGGACCTCGAATGGTCCTATGTCGCCGCCATCGGCATCACGGTTCTGGTCGTCCTGTCGGTCGTGACCGCCATGCTGATGGCGCGGGTCAGAAAGAAGGGGGCCGCGTGATGGCGAGCGTGACGCTGGAGAACGCCAGCAAGAACTTCGGAGCCTTCACCGCGGTGCGGGACATGAACCTGGCGATCGACGATGCCGAGTTCGTTGCGATCCTCGGCCCCTCGGGCTGCGGCAAGTCGACGACCATGAACATGATCGCCGGGATCGAGGACGTCAGCGCGGGCCGGATCCGCTTCGACGACAGGGACGTGACGAGCGAGCCGATGCAGAAACGCGGCGTAGGGTTCGTCTTTCAGAACTACGCGATCTTCACCCACATGTCGGTGCGCAAGAACCTCGCCTTCGGACTGGAAGTCCAGGGCCTGCCGTCGGCCGAAATCGCCCGCCGGGTCGACAAGATGGCCGAGTTCATGGCGCTGACTCATCGCATCGACGCTCCATCCGCGTCGCTGTCGGTGAATGAGTTGCAGAAACTCGCGATCGGGCGCTCGGCGATCGTCGAGCCGTCGATCTTCCTGCTCGACGAGCCGCTCTCGAACCTCGACGCGGCCTTCCGCGAACGCATGCGCAGCGATCTGCGGGAACTGCAGCGCAGCCTGAAACAGACCATGATCTACGTGACCCACGACCAGATCGAAGCGATGGGTCTTGCCGACCGTATCGCGGTGATGGACCAGGCGACGTTGCAGCAGTTCGACACGCCGGCACAGATCTACGCGCGTCCCCACAATACCTTCGTCGCGGGCTTTATCGGCGCGCCGTCGATGAACCTCGTGACCGCACGGATATCCGAATCCGGCGGATCGATCTTCGCGGAACTCGGCGGCCGTCCTGCGGACCGGGTGGCGCTTGACGCACGGCTCGGCAAACAGGCCCGGATCAGCGCTGCCACGACGCTGATTTTTGGTTTCCGCCCCGAGCATGTACAGATCTCCGACGGCGACGCGGCGCATGCAATCGCGGCTCAGGTCGCTCTGGTCGAAGTCGTGGGCCGGCGCAAGCTGGTGCATTTCGTGTCTGGGGAAACCCGGTTCATCGGCACCTTCGATCGCGGTCTCGGGATCCGTCCCGGCGAGACTGCGCGGCTCAGGTTCGACGTTGGAAAATGCAGCCTTTTCGATGCTGAGACCGGTCTTCGTCTCAGGCTCTCGGAGGCAGACTGATGGCCCGGATCCAGATCGAAAACGTGACCAAGTCATACGCCGGCGTGCCGGCCCTTCAGGAGGCGACGCTGACGTTCGAGGACGGATCGTTCACCTCGGTCTTCGGGCCGCCGGGATCCGGAAAATCGGTTCTTTTGCGACTGATGCTCGGGCTGGAGCCGCTCGATGGCGGGCGCATCCTGATCGACGGTCGCGACGTAACCACGGCAACCCCGTCCGAGCGCAATCTCGGCATGGTGTTCCAGAACCTCGCGCTGTTCCCGCAGCTGACGGCCTACGACAATATCGCGTTTCCGCTGCGACGGCGCGGGCATGACGAGGCCGACATCACCCGCCGCATCGACAGCCTGATCGGGGTTCTGAACATCGGCCACATCCTGTCGAAGAAACCGGCGGCCCTATCGGGCGGCGAGCGGCAACGCGTCGCCATCGGGCGCGCGCTGGTGCGCGATGCCGCCGCTTACCTCATGGACGAGCCGATCGCGGCCCTTGACGCGCGCCTGCGCGACGACATGCGGGTCGAACTGAAGCGCTTGCAGTCCGAACTCGGCAAGACATTCATCTATGTCACGCACGACTGCGACGAGGCGATGGCGGTGGCCGACACGCTGGCGATCCTAAACGCGGGCCGTTTCGAGCAGGTCGGCGCACCGGATGCGGTCTACGGTGACCCGGCGACACTGGCGGTGGCCGAACTGGTCGGCTCGCCCCGCGTTTCCGTCATGCCGGCCACCGGGACGGACGAAAGCGTGAGTTTCGCGCTCGGGCGGCTCGATACGCCGGCGGTGACGGGCGAAAGCCTGATGGCGCTGCGGCCCGAGATGGTGCGCCTGACGCCGGGCGACAGCGGGTCTTGCGTGGCCCCGGTCGTGGACATCGAGCGGCTTGGCGCCTTCGCCATTGTCACGGCCGGGCAGGGCGACGCGCGGGTGCGCGCCATTACCGAGGGTGATACGCCGCTTCGGATCGGCATGCCGGTCGACATCACGGTCGATCCCGGCGGGCTGCTGTTCTTTGATCCGGACACGGGAGCGCGCCGCGCATGACGCAAAAGATCGCAATCATTGGTGCCGGCCTGATCGGGTTGTCCTGGGCTATTACCTTCGCCCGCGCGGGCTTCCGTGTCGACATCTTCGACAGCCAGGACGACGCGACTTTGAAAGCTCCTGACAAGATTGACAGCGCGTGCACTGCACTTGCCGAAATCGGCCTGATGTCGCCAAAGCTGCGCGACGAGACCTGCGCCCGGATCGCGGTCGCGCAGGATATGGCCGGCGCTGTGGAGGGCGCCAAATACGTCCAGGAAAACACTCCCGAGGACGCGGCGATCAAGCGCGCAATATTCGCTGAGCTCGACCGGCTTGCCGACAGCACCGCCATCATCGCCAGCTCGACCTCGGCGCTGATGCCATCGGAATTCACCGAAGGTCTGCCCGGGGCTGACCGCTGCCTGGTCGCGCACCCGCTGAACCCGCCGCACCTGATCCCGGCGGTCGAACTCGTTCCCGGGCCCGAGACCTCCGAGACCACAATGCAACGCGCGGCGGACCTGATGGCCGAAATCGGCCAGAGCCCGATCCGGACGACGCGCGAGGTCGAGGGGTTCATCATGAACCGCCTGCAGGGTGCCTTGCTCGACGAGGCTTTCGCTTTGGTCGAGCAGGGGCTGGCGATGCCCGCCGACGTCGACACGGCGATGCGCGACGGATTGGCGCGGCGCTGGGTCTTCATGGGTCCATTTGCCACGATCGATCTGAACGCGCCGGGTGGTGTGACGGATTTCGTCGCGCGATATGGGAAGTCTTACGAACGTATCGGCGCGCACCGGCCCAACCGGACCGATTGGTTTGGTCCAGTGACCGCAAAGATCGCGGTGGCTCTGGACAGCGGAGACCGAGCAGGTCGCGCCGAGCGCCGCGACACGAGCCTCGCCCGTCTCGCGCATTTCATTGGAGAGCAAAAAAAGGAAGACCACGGATGAGTGCGAGCAAGAACACGCGGCCAGTCATCATCACCTGCGCCCTCACCGGGGCGATCCATACACCGGGCATGTCGCCGCACCTACCGGTTACGCCGGACGAGATCATCGCGGAAGGTCGGCGCGCCGTGGATGCCGGGGCCGCCATCCTGCACGTTCACGCGCGCGATCCCGATACGGGCCGCCCGGACCAGTCGGTCGAAGCCTTCGGACGAATCCTGCCGGCCTTGAAGGAAACCGGGGCGGTGATCAACATCACGACCGGTGGCAGCCCTTTCATGACAGTGGACGAAAGGCTGGGACCGGCGGCACATTACGCTCCGGAACTGTGCTCGCTGAACCTCGGATCGATGAACATGGGCCTATACACCATGCAGGCCCGGTTTCCAGATCTCGGGCGTGACTGGGAGAATGACCATCTCGAGAATTCACGCAACATGGTCTTCAAGAACACGTTCAGCGATATCGAGCGGATTCTGGAAGTCTGCGGAGCGCAGGGCACGCGCTTCGAGTTCGAGTGCTACGACATCGGGCATCTCTACACGCTGGCGCACATGAAGGGGCGCGACAAGGTCGGTGCGCCGCTCTTCGTACAATCGGTCTTCGGCCTGCTGGGTGGCATCGGTGCCCATGCCGAAGACGTGCAGATGATGCGCCGCACCGCCGACCGACTGCTTGGCGACGCCTACCAGTGGTCGGTCATGGGCGCGGGGTCGAACCAGATGCGGATCGCCGCCGTGTCTGCTGCGATGGGCGGTCATGTGCGTGTCGGCCTCGAGGATTCGCTCTGGTCCGGTCCGGGCGAGCTGGCGACCAGCGCGGCCCAGCAGATCGACAAGGTTCGCCAGTTGCTGTCGGGGCTGAGCCTGGCGCCGGCGAGCCCCGACGAGGCGCGCACGCTGCTTGGTCTCAAGGGCGCGGAACAGGTGAATTTCTGATGCGGATTTCGGTGCTTTGCGACGTCAAGCCGCTGCTCGGCGAAGGACCGGTCTGGGATGTGCGCGCCGAACGCCTGTGGTTCATCGACAGCCTTGGCAGACGCATCTATCGCTGCACCGCGGACGGGGCCGAGATGCGCGCCTGGACGGTTCCGCACGCCATCGGTTCGATGGCGCTGCGCGACGGTGGCGGCGCCATCGTCGCCCTGCAGGACGGCTTTCACGCCATAGACTTCGAGACCGGCGAACTGACCCATCTTGTCGACCCCGAGCCCGACAAGCCGAACAACCGGCTGAACGATGGCAAGGTCGACGCACGCGGGCGCTTTCTTTGCGGATCGATGGATACGGGTGAATCCGATCCGACTGGCGCTCTGTGGCGGCTCGATCCGGACATGTCGCTTCACCGGCTGGACGACGGCATCATCTGTTCGAACGGACCCTGCTGGTCGCCAGACGCCGCGACGCTTTACTTCGCGGACAGTTTCACCGGCGAGATCAGCACCTATGACTACGATATCGCGACCGGCGCCGTCGCGGATCGCCGGACCTTCGCGGTGCTGCCGAAGGATCGTGGCGGCGCGCCGGACGGCGCCACCGTCGATGCCGAGGGTTACGTGTGGTCGGCCTGCGTCTTTGATGGCCGGATCCACCGTTTCGCACCCGACGGCAGCGTCGACCGGGTCATCGAGATGCCGGTTTGCAAGATCACCAGCCTCAACTTCGGCGGGCCGAACCTTGAAACGCTTTTCGTGACATCGATGGCCGAGCCGCCACTGCCGAAATACCCCGGCGACGGCCCGCAGCGCGGCGCGACGTTCCGCGTCGAAGGGCTCGGTGTGACGGGTCGGCCAGAGCCGTACTTTGCCGGGTAAAGGAGGAATGAGATGACTGACAGAACCGCCGTTGTCACCGGTGCCGCGCAAGGAGTGGGCGAAGAAGTTGCAAATAGGCTTGCGCGGGACGGCATGACCCGAATGCTTCTGATAGATCGGAATGCAGAACCGCTGGAGAGAGTTGCCGCGCGGCTTCGCACCGACGGTCTCACAGTCGAGACTCTGGTGGTCGATCTTGCCGAAATTGACGCGGTGATCGAGCTGACGCGCGAAGCACTTCAACGGCTGGGCAACGTCGACGTGCTGATCAACACGGCCGGATCGACTGCGCGTGGCGGGCTGGCCGATACCGATCCGGCCAGGTTTGACATGCTCTTTGCTGTCAACGTACGAGCACCGTTTTTTTTGATGCAACTTGCGGCGCCGCACATGCGCTCGGGCGGCCTGATCGTGAATATCACGTCGATGCTGGCCTATGGGGGCCCCCCGTTCTTGGCGACCTATGCGGCTACAAAGGCTGCCCTTGTCACGTTGACGAAGAACGCCGCCAATGCGCTCAAGCGCGACCGGATCCGCGTATTTGGCATCAACCTCGGTTGGACCTGGTCTCCGGGTGAGCACGAGGTCCAGACCAAAGTTCACGGGCTGCCACAGGACTGGCGCGAGAGCGTCGGTGCACAACAGCCTTTCGGCAGATTGCTGATGCCGGAAGACCCCGCCGCGCTGATTTCGTTCCTGGCCTCGCCCGGAGCCGAGATGATGACCGGCGCCATCATCGATCTGGACCAATTCGTAGCCGGCACCGTGGACGACAATCCCGGCGCCTGAACGAAGACGGCGGTACGACCGCATATCACAGGGAGAAAGCAAACTATGAAAAAAAGAACCAAAATTGGCCTTCTGGCTGCAATCGGCTTGAGCGTCGCCACGACCACCGCCACCTGGGCCCAAGATTTCACCATCGGGATGAGCTGGGCGAATTACCAGGAAGAGCGTTGGAAGATCGACGAAGCCGGGCTTCGTGCCGGTCTCGACGAACTTGGAGCGACTCTGGTCACTGCCGATGCCCAGAGTTCTAACGAGCGTCAGGCCGCAGACATTGATGGTCTGTTGGCGCGCGGCGTCGATGCGCTGCTCATCGTGGCCTGGGACAGTGAGGCAATTATGCCATCTGTCGAAAGGGCGATGGCCGAAGGCATTCCGGTCATCGCCTACGAGCGCCAGATCGAAGCCCCCGGGGTCTTCTATGTCGCCTTCGATCCGATCGAGGTGGGTCGTATCCAGGCCCGCGAATTGGTGAAGGTCCAGCCGGAGGGTGATTACGTCATCATCAAGGGCAGCCCGACCGACCAGTACGCACACTACGTGCTGACCGGCCAGAAGGAGATCATCGACCCCTTGATCGAAAGCGGCACGATCGAAATCGTCGGAGAGCAATGGACCGATGGCTGGGTGCCGGACAACGCCCAGAAGAACATGGAAAACATCCTGACTTCGGTGGGCGATAAGGTGGATGCGGTTCTCGCTTCGAACGACGGCACCGCCGGGGGCGTGGTCGCGGCGCTCAGCACGGTCGGCCTCGAAGGTATCCCGGTCTCGGGTCAGGATGGCGACATTGCAGCCCTGAACCGGATCGCGAATGGCACCCAGACCGTCACTGCCTGGAAAGACGCCCGTGAGCTGGGTCGTCTCGGCGCGCGCGTCGCTGTCGAACTTGCGAAAGGCACCGCGCCAGAAGACATCGAAGGTCATATCGTCTGGGACAAGGGCCCAAATGGTACGGCACAGGACGCGGTGGTGCTCGCCCCGGTGACGATCACCAGCGAGAACCTCGATGTCGTGGTCGAAGCCGACTGGATCTCGAATGAGGATCTGTGCAGTGGCGTGACAGAAAATGCGCCGGCCGCGTGCCAGTAAACACAACCGGGCCGGCCAGAGATAGTGGCCGGCCCATCAGAAACGTTCCGGGTTTGTACAATGACCACTGAAACGCACCAGTTTGATGCACTCGCAAAGCCGATGCGAGACACAGGCATAAACCTCAGGACGTTGTCGCTTGTCGGCTTGCTGGTGTTTATCGCGGTGACGTTTCACCTGTTTTCGGGTGGCCTGTTTCTGTCAGCCCGCAACCTCTACAATCTGGTCGTACAGACCAGCGTTGTTGCGATCCTCGCCTGCGGAATGACGCTGGTGATCGTGACCCGCAACATCGATCTTTCGGTCGGTTCCGTCCTTGGATTCGTTGGGATGGTCATCGCGCTTCTGCAGATCGAGATTTTCCCAAGCGAGGCGGCATGGAACTGGCCCGTGACAGTTGTGATCGGTCTCGGGCTCGGAGCACTGATCGGGGCATGGCACGGCTTCTGGATCGCCTATCTGGGTGTGCCCTCCTTCGTTGTAACCTTGGGCGGATTGCTCATTTTCAGGGGCGCTGCCTTCGAAGTCGCTCAGGGCCGCACCCTTGCACCCTTCGACCCTGTCTACCGTCTGTTCGGCGGAGGTATTGACGGGGCGCTTGGCGTTGGACCGAGTTGGGCGGTCTTTTGCGTTATCATTTTGCTCTACGGAGCAGGAGAGGTCCTTATGCATCGCCGTCGTCGACGCATGGGCTTCGAGACCTCAGGAAAAGCGGCCGCGCTGCGCTTCATCGCTGTCTGCGCCGTCTCGATCGCCTTCGTTGCGACAATGAATGCCTACCACAAGCCGCGCAGCGACATCGGGCGCGGTATCCCGATTCCGGCGCTCGTCCTTCTTTTCGTGGTTCTGTTCATGGAGTTCGTCGCTCGTTTGACCACGTTCGGACGCTACATCTTCGCGATCGGCGGCAACATGGAAGCCGCTCGGCTGACCGGCATCCCGACCCGCAGAACGATCCTGGCGGTTTTCGTCGTTATGGGCACGCTCTGCGGCATTGCGGCTGTGGTGACCACCGCACGCCTGAACGCCGGAACATCGAGCACCGGTGAATTGCTGGAGCTGTCGGCCATCGCCGCCGCCGTGATCGGAGGTGCTTCGCTCTCCGGTGGCCGCGGGACAATCGCAGGTGCCGTCGTCGGAGCCTTGATCATCCAAAGCCTGGAAAGCGGCATGGTTCTAATCGGCGCGTCGAGTTCGCAGAGAATGGTGGCCATCGGGCTGGTGCTGATGTTCGCCGTTCTTGCCGACAGATACCTGTCGAAAGAAAGTTGAGGTAGTCGGATGAAGCCACTGATTGAAATGCGCGGCGTCTCGAAGGCCTTTGGAGGGGTCCACGCCGTGGAGAACATGGACGTGCTGCTTTATCCCGGTGAGGTCGTCGCGGTTCTGGGACACAATGGCGCAGGCAAGTCGACGTTGATGAAGATGCTTGCCGGAGCCTACCGTCGCGACGCAGGAACAATTCTTGTGGAAGGTGAGGTGGTCGAACTGTCGAGCCCCGCGGACGCGTTCGACCTCGGCATCGAGACGATCCACCAGACGCTCGCCCTTGCCGATAATCTCGATGCCGCGGCGAACCTGTTTCTCGGTCGCGAAATCGGCTGGCGCATCGGTCCGTTCAAGATCATGGACAGCGCCCGGATGAACGATCTCGCGGCCAGGGTCATCGCGCAACTGAACCCGCGCTTCGTTAACCTTTCAACGCCCTGCCGCGACCTGTCTGGAGGCCAGCGCCAAACTATCGCCATCGCGCGCGCCATACATTTCGAGGCCCGCGTGCTTATCATGGACGAGCCGACCGCGGCCCTTGGGCCGCAAGAGACCGCAATGGTCGGAGAATTGATCCGCGAACTTAAGGACAAAGGCATCGGGATATTCCTGATCAGTCACGACATGCATGACGTCTTCGATCTCGCGGATCGGGTCGTCGTGATGAAGAACGGTCAACTGGTGGGATCGGCCCGCACGTCGGATGTGACCCATGATGAGGTGCTTGGCATGATTATCCTTGGCAAATGCCCAGAAACCGCGCTTCCGGGCAATGGGTCTGTTTAAATGACAACTGTCGGCAGCTGTCTTGTTCAACGTGCGCGCTGAAACGCCCCACTTAAATCGCCACAATCTGCACCGCCACGCCTTCTACTAATTCGACGCACTCGTAGCTCGCGCAACGCTTCTTCGCGGCGGCCAACATGTCCTCACTTGGGTCAATCCCGATGACTCTGCCGTTGTTCCGACGGCCCGCGCGAGTTTGACAGTAAGCAAGCTGCTACCGCACCCCACATCAAGGGTTGTGGCGTCCGGACCCGGCTTGAGTGCATCAAAGTACGCCTGTCGCCTACGAGTAAAATCGGCATCCTCATAAGCGATGTTCAGCAATCGGGCGACGTCGCCATCAAACTGGAGCACGGGCTGTCCTTATCATTGCAAACCGATCGATCAGTTCCGATCTCAGCGGCTTTCAGGATCGTATGGACATGGGTCGCCGTTGCGTCCAGGAAATCAAATCCATCCGCGGTGAACCTGGCCTGACCAGCGCTTTCCGGAAACGCAGGCGTCAGACATTTTGATGTTTTGCTTGCTCGGAACGCTGCGCGCAATTCCCGCGCTTGTCGTCGCATGCGGCCCGCTGGTTCACAGCGGGTCGTCCCAAAGCTCTGTGCCGTGACCGAATCCTGGTCGCGTGCTCGGCGCGGCAGGGCGTTGTTGCTGTCGCTTCGCAGGATTGACACGGTAGACGTGCGCGCGCGGATCGAACTTCATGAAACTGCCGTCTGGCCAAACGGTCTTTCCATGTCGAATCCGAATGCGTACATCGGTGTAGCCCGGCTGCGAGCCGCTCTGCAGGTAAGCGACCGCGAATGTGTAGCCCTTGAGGTTTGACCACTTTTGCAAACACGGCTTCAGGCGCGGTGTCAATTCCGCGGCACGAAAGGTCGGGGTCTCTGGCATTTGCTTCAACACGCGGATCCGCGTGTCTTGTTCGAACAGGCAGAACTGCGGGCGATCCATCTTGTGGTGCAGCATGATCTGCGTCAACAACCTGCCATCGAACTCGCGAGAGCAGTGGCAAATGTCCGCCGCGGACACGAGCGCGTAGCGTTCCATGTCGGTCATGAACACGTCCGCCGACTGGCTGAACTGCCACTGAATGTAGTCTTTGCCCGGAGGAACATTCACGAACCTGAACAACTCGGTGTTTGCATACAGGCAAGCGGCCGAAGCGCGTATGGACCGCGCGGATCTTTCATTTTGGGCGATCCCGAGTGCCCGGAGCTCATTCGTGTAGGCGAAGTAAACTCCGGGCTCGCGGTACGGATCGAAAACGGTCGACCAGCCGTACGGAAGAGTGTCCTGTATGGAGATCAGAGCCAGCAGCAGTTTCTCCGCCTTTTTTGGCATTTTCGCGAGCTTGATGTACTCAGCCATCGCGGCCGAGACTCTGAACAGTCCGTTGCTTTCAACCATGGTCTTCCTCTTGCTACTGAAGAGGAATTGGGTCGCGTGTTCAGTTGCAGAAATTTTGGTGTGTAATTTTGCGGCCCGGCCTCGATAAACCTCCGGCAGGTCTGCAATTCGGCGGAGCAAAGCTGTGCTTTTTGCGGCACCCCCTGCAAGTATATCGGCTGATTTCCTGCAAGCACCTGAATTCTTGGAGACTTACCCGGTGCGAAGTTCTTGAAAATCTGAACGAAGAGAAATCGGAAAGGCATTTGGTGGGGTGCACGATAGACTGTGATGGGTGCTTACGTGGTCAGCGAAGCAGCTTCCTGGACAGGTGGTATCGAAGTTCGTGCAACAAGTGGCAGGTTACATCGACACAGACGGTTGAACATGTGGCACTTACGGACCAAGTTCTATCGTTCCACTAAGCGTTAGGAGAACGGCTCGACGTCGTTGACCTTGGCGGTCTCAATCAGCAAGGCGATGCGGCCCCATGCGCGTGCGCCCTCATCGTGACCGGCGAACAGTGAATTTTTCCTGTTCAGGGCAATCGGACCAACGAGGTTTTCGACCTTGGCCACAGTTGATGGACGTGAACTGGCTTCGCTAATCCGTCTCAACGGGGTGAGGAGCGGCGGCCTGACCACCGCTCCTCCAGGATCACGTTCTCAGCTTCTCGGCAATCCGTTCCGCGTCGAGATGGCACCGCACTTCGCTCAACGCTTCGACCACGTTGTTGAGTGCGCTGCGAGCTTGAATCATCGCGAAGCCGGTGTCCGAAAACACTTCCGTTTCATAATACTCGTCGTATTCACCATGACCGCCACTGCCGCGAATTTCCGTGTGTGTACGTGCCAGATCTCCGAGCCGTTCGGCAAAAACCAGCATTTCCTCTTCCTCTGCTTCATCCATTGCGAAGATATCGTCTGCGCGGAGCCGCTCGCCGAGTGTCACCGCCGTCAACACCATGTCTTCGGGCATTTGATCGAGTTTTGTCAGATGGGCCAACGCAGTGCGTGCGGATCTCAACTCGCGAACCGCGCAAAGCAGCACGGGCCGAAGCGGGTCATCATGAATATCCATTTTGCCCATCTCACCAGTCTTCCTCGTTCGTCGGATCCGGCAATTCCAGCCCAATGGCCGCTGCTGCGTCTGCCAACCCATCGGCCAGCGCGCAGATCTCTTCCACGGCACTGTGGGTCGGATCCAGCTCAGCGAAGTACGCGGCTTCGGCTGCGTCGGGGTCGTGGACGTTCCGCAACGTGAGCAATCCGTAGACTTTGTCGATCTCCCGCCGCATGCGCCCGGAGATCAGTCGAGGGGTGGAAAAGTCGTCGAGCAGGCGCTGTGCGCGCCGCAGCCACGGCCTGCCGCCGAGAAGCAACGCAGCATTCTGTAGCGCTTCGGAGTGGCGATGGATGTAATCGTGCAGTTCAGTCGTTTCAGAAAAAAGATAGTCGAACAACGTGTGTCGTCCTCTTACCGTGCCCGCAGCAGGATACTGCGAGTGACAAGATGCGCTGCTGTCTGTTTCGCCAATGCGCGGTTGTGTTTTTGGTTCTTGGTTGGACTCGCTGCCGGTTCGGATTGCGCGGCCCTCACCTCGTGGGGCTGTGCAAATCCGCATCGGATGCGATCCTGGGTATCTGGCGATCGGGGACCGGCTGGACGTAACCCGATAGGTCCGCTCCGCGCGGTCGGTTTGATCTTCCTCCCTCCGTCCGGGTCTCCGTTGCTTTTTCGTTTTGGCTTTCTGCCTGGGCTGGCGTTTGCGGGCTTACTTCCACCGTGCCTCTCGATGTTCGGAGGGCGTGTGGAAGGAAGCTCGCAACGCCAGTTCTTGTGTCTCGTCCGCTTTCGTTCCGTCGCTGGCGGCGCCGCTGTTCCGGTTTGGGTCTGGCCGGCCGTCGGCTGCGTGTTCGCTGTGGGCATGTTCTGTTTAACCGGGTTATCTGGCGGGCATAGGTGGATAGGTGGGGCCCTCGGGATCTAAGATCCCCCCTGTTGCGGGCACGGACCTGTCTCACGTGATTTTCCTTGCCATCCGTCGCCTGCGGCTTCCGAGCCTCTTCGGGAAGGCATCCTTGCTGCTTCCGGCGGTACCATGTCGAACGCGACACACCCAAAGTCTCCCAAGGTTTGTCGGCAGAGACGCTGTGATCGGCGAGCCAATCTTCCCGCGACTGACAGCCCCTGGCCTTGCGTCGCTCTTGTTCTTTTGCAGCCTTGCGCCGTTTTCGCTCGTTGACGGGCAAAAGCTGTTTGAACCCATGGGTCCGCGCCATGCTTGCGCTGACGCCAAGCATGTCGGCCATTGTTTTCCCGGCATACCGGTATTTTTCGGTCCAGTCGCCTCGGGCCTTGTTTTCGGCAGATCGGATGATCGCCTGCACTTCGGTGGACTTGAGCCGCGGAGCGAGCCACTGCGCCATCGCTTCGACCTCTTGCGCGATCTCGCCGGGCTTGCCGCAATGCGTTAAGCAGGTTGCATAGAGGTGGAGCCAGTTGTTGCGTACGCCCTCGGGCAATGAATGGCCCCAAATGGCGGCAAGTTGCTCGAGATCCGATCGGAGCATTGCAAACCGCTGCGGCCCGGTGAGGCCGACCGGCATGTTTCCCCGGTGTGGTTTGGGCTTTGGATTTCTTTTCCGGTCACGCAGCTCGCCGCGGGTGGGTCGATTGGCGGACAGAAAGAACTGATCGGCCAGTACGTCGAAATCGTGCCGCTCGAACGAAGCCTGGCTGATCTGAACATTGCGGCCGGATTTGGGATTCACGGTCCCGGGCAGTCGGAACACGCGTGCCACATCTATACTGGCGACATCAGCGCCAAACTGGGCGCAGGTCTCGTAGAGTGCGGAGGCAGCTGCAAGGTAGCGTTTTGTAGCCTGCGGTGGCAGCGGCTTGAGCAGCCAGATGGCATAAAGACCACGGCCGGAACGTAGCACAAAGGACGGTTCGGTCACGCCTTTCCGATCGAGGTGATCGAGGAGGGCCCGCTCGACCTCGGCGACCGGTTTGCCCCGCCACGCGGGCAGCTTGTGATAGTCAAGATCCAGGTAAACGGCGCGCAACTCGGACAGATTTTTCGCTCCACGTTTCCCATGAAATGCGTTCACGGAAATGTACGTCCCAGCCTCTTGGAAGATCGGTAGATTGCTGGTCAGATTCCGGGTGCATTGCGTCCGGGACCACGAGGTTGCCTCGCCAAGAACGAGCATCGCCGGATGACCTTTCCCATCCGTTGGATGGAGTTGGCGCAGGAAGGCTTCCGTCGGATCAATGTGGGTGTTCAGTGCGGGTTGTGTCGGTGCGGCATGGTTCATCTCGAGCAGATGTTCCCAAGCACGGGTCGGCAGAAACCATTCGAGGAAAACTCTTCAGGCGGCACTCATTCGGGGTCAAAAACAGTCGAGCTGAGCGACGGTGGCTCCGGGGTACAAAACCCGGTGTCTTGGCCGGTGACACCGCGGCAGGAACGGCGAAGAGACGTAAATTCGAAACGGACTTCCTCGAACTGCGGGAGCATTCTCGTTTCGGTTCGCGAAAATTTTGGCGGGCTGAATGCGCCGCAAAATCATCGCGAAGTGACTCGACGGCGGTTCAAGGAAGAGGGCGCATTGACTGTGACTGGGCCGCCGGTTCTTGTTGACTGGGAGGTTCGGAGGGGCGCCTGAGCGACCTCCGATCCGGGGATTAGAAGGGGTCGAGAAGCCCCTCGCTGCACTCCGCCAGGAGCCCCTCGGGAGAGGCGGAAGTGGGTCTCGGGAGGAGAGCGAAGCGGCCTCCTGAGCGGGTCCGAGGGCTGGCCCTCTGCGAACAGGAAACGTGTTTTTTGACGGAGGCAAAAAACACTTTCTTAGTGAGTAAAAAAATGGTTCCGACGGAACCGTTTTTTTGGGATCGCAGTGACCGGTTTCTATTTCCTTTTCAAGCAAGGAAATGGTTCAATGCATCTTTATGAGCAAGCAATTCAAACCAGCGCAAATCGCGACGGGAGCTTTAAGGTCGTCATGCGAATGCAGCCAATGAATCCGGAGGATGTTTACGGATTGATCTGGCACGGGGAGCGGCATTCCGAAGATCAAAGATCGCATATCGTCGAAGCGAAAAAGCACCTGAAGCATACCATGATTGGCGATGAGGACGTTTCCAAGAAGATTAAGAAGCGGACGAGAGAGATGGCCAAACACAATCGGCGATCATCTCTCTTGAGGCGAAAGTTTCGGACGAAGAAGGACTTTGATGATGCGGTTATAAATACGCCGCTTGAAAATCCTTGGCGCAAGAACACGAAATCCAAAGGACCACTTCGGGAAGGCATTATTTCCGTCAATCGAAAATTTTTTGAAGCTGATGAAACTACGAAGGAGAAAGATCGTATCGAATTTCTCGACGATAGCGGCGATCTTGTTACTCATGATGTTGAGAAGTACCGCCAGTTTTATACAGCCACCAAGCGCTACCTGAACGAGACGTTTGGGGACGATTGTGTTTACGCGCGCTTTGACGGAGACGAAATGTCAGGGCACGTCCATTTCCTGATTGCGAAAGAAGTATTTATCATGCCTTCCGTAAGGTATCCTGAAGGGCGATTCAATTGGAAAGCAACTGATCACGAACTCATTGGTGGGGTGAAGGACGGACCAAGGAAACGAAAAGAATGGGACAATGAGCTCTACGTAATAAATAAAGAGCCGCTCAAGAAGCGCGGTTATGAACTGCTTCAAAATCACATCGGCAGAT
The DNA here is from genome assembly GCF_033436665.1 of Roseobacter sp. FCG-D35. Classification (NCBI taxonomy): domain Bacteria; kingdom Pseudomonadati; phylum Pseudomonadota; class Alphaproteobacteria; order Rhodobacterales; family Roseobacteraceae; genus Roseobacter; species Roseobacter sp. FCG-D35. The sequence continues at coordinate 247,846 of NZ_JAWQFO010000001.1, read as the reverse complement.
ACTTCGAAACAGAGTATCCGGATATGAAAATCGTGCGTGGGGAACGTCGCGCACAGCTCAAGCGCATCACGCAGAAAAAAGGTGAACGGGTCCTGGCAACGGCTAAGGTGGCCGGCGAACATATTCCGAATGGATCCAAGGATGGGCAGATCCTTTTTCTCCTCAAGAAACGGATTGCGGAGACGAAGGAAAAGGGGAAAATGCGCCTCGACGAACGGCAAAAGCTCGCGCTTGATTATATGTCCGCGCTCGGCATCATTACGGAGGACGTGCGCAACGAGGCGAGTACGCGCCGAGCTCGAAAGAAGTTGCTTGATAGTTTGGAGGCGATGTACGGCTCCGCAGAAGATATACTTTCTGAGCCTGATCGCGTTGCTGATATCCATGCCGAGCGATGGAAACGCCATAGGGCTGACATGATGGCGATGCTCGAAAATCGCGAGAGTGCCGTCGCGCTTCGGGAATCTGACGCGTACGATTCTGAGATAGCAAATGAGCAAAAAGAGGCGAAGCTGAATGCGCTCGCCGCTGAGCTCGATGCCCAGAAGAGTCAGAATGACCACGACGCGACCGTCAACGAGAAAGCCGCCGTAGAGAATGAAAAGCGCGCGGCAGAACTCGATGCCAAAGAGGCTGAGATTCGTCAGAATGGTGAAATTTGGCGTCAGCTCAAAGAGGAGGGGGGCATTAAGTTCCGGATTGCAACTGCACTCAGAAAAGCACTTGCGGAAGATCATGGCCCGTCGATCGCGTACCTTCAAGGTCTGGAGGCGAGTTACAAATCAGCGCACAAACCGATGTCGGCGGAGGGAGCATTTGCGGCGACAGAGACAACCGCTCCTCCTGCGGATGTGGCGCCTCTCACGCCAACTATTCCCGGCACATTCCTGGTGCCGGAAATCAAATCCCAAGAAGACCTTGTCGTACTGAACGAGAAGCTCAAGAACATGACCAATCGGGAAGTGCGGGCGCGGGCCGTTACATGTCACGATGCGGCAAGGTTCCTCGATCCTGGCGATGAGAAAGATCAGGCGGCGAGAGGTTGGAAAGTCCTCAGGTCTGAGGCTGAACGCCGAGGCATTAACCTGAACACAGGTGAACAAGACATGACGAAGGCGACGGACAAGGAGCGAGCCAAACTGCACACCGACCAGGGGACGGAAAAGGTTCTGGAAGTGCGCAAAAAAAACGTTCGGGTTAGGTCGAGGTAAACAGACTTGATGATACGGTGGTGTCTCAAATTTGATTTCTGCCAGCTTAAGGTGCTCAATTCTACAAATGCTACAGCGTAAGCGGTTCAAACGGCTTCCGACGCGGGGCCTGCACTTGCCGATTGGTTGAGGCTTCTCAAAAAATTCAAGGAACGGTTCCACATTCGTCTCCTGGGAGAAATTGTCAGGACCATCTAAGCTCGTACGATGGGTTCATTAAGCCATCTGAGTACGGGCCACGAACAACCTCAGCGGCTACATACGATGGCTGGAGACGTGACTGGCGGGTATGCGCCTGGCAGAGACTGTTCGCTCAACGAAAGCCAATTGTAGCATGCAGGTCTTCTCCGAGGCCGACTGAGACGTTTGGTCTCAGCGTGGCACCGGGCAAGAAGGGCGGGAAGCTGACCTTCGCTGCACAGCAGACGAACGGCAGCAAAGGGCTGCCAGGCCAATTGTCCTTACCAGAGTGAATTGCCCCCTTTCGGTCCCTAACTAATAACGAGACTCGGCAAGTTAGATTTGGCGGTATTGGGTCCCGGTCTGGTGCAAGCGCACCGAGCACGGGGCCATCAAGTTGTTCAAGCACTCGTTGCGATTTCAGGGACGCCAGGCCGAAGCTTCAGTTTCCCACGCTTCGCAGCGTCTGAGACGGGCTCTCGCCAAATCGCTGAATGTAAGCATTGGCAAACCGTCCGAGATGGTTGAAACCATTGTTCCAGGCGATGCGCGAAACACGTTCTTCTGGATCTGCAAATACAAGATCACGCCGTGCTTTTTGCAGGCGTATTTCTCTGAGGGCATCGTTCGGCGTCTGTCCCCAGACGGACCGGAAAGCTGTTTCCAGCCTGCGAAGGCTGACCCCACAGGCTTCAGCCACATCCACAATGGTTGTGATGTCGGCATGGTTTTCCCGCATGAACTCGGTTGCGGTCCGAACGTGTCGTTCTGCTGCCGGTAGTGATGTGTCTCTGCGATCATCGAGCAAGCCCGCAGCCCGCAACAGATCGAGTGTTCGTGCGGAGATCAGGCGCGTCCAGGATCGCTGGGATTGCTTTGTGGAAAGCTTCGGCGAACCAGCCAGGACTTCAGAATACAACTCCAATGCAGACGACGTCAGCTGCGTCGCTTCGGGCGAGTTGACGTTCGGTGTAAGGACGGAAAAGTCCGCCAACATCTGGCGGGTATTCGCCGAGTAACCGTTCCGTTCCAACTCGATTACAAGCTCGTTGATCGGCAGGATGAGCGTTTCGGCCAGGAACATTTTTTGTTTGTCTGCCTGCACCCTCGTTTCGCGGCGATTGGGCGAAAAGATCAAAGCGCTGCCGTTTTCTGCCCGGAGCTCGGTGCCATCGGCTGTGCGTGAAATCAAACGACCACAGAGCGGCAGCAAGAGCGTAAGACCCGAGGGTTCGGTGACCTGCGTGTCATGTCCGGTCGATACAACTTGACCGACTCCGAGCGTCCCGACGAAATGGCGCCGAATACTCAGTTGTTTGCGAGCCGCGTCGCGAAGTGTGATCCGGCTCGGCAACGCAAAGAGCGAAGACTGATGATGCTCGGACTGCCCGTTCCGAACGGTAAGGACGTCCTGAAAGTGGGTCATCGGCAAGAGCTCCCTGAGTCAGGTTAACCGGTTCTTGGACGGTTCAACACAAATTTGTCGTTCGTGGCAGGGGCGCCACACTCAACGTTTATTCATTGAGGTTCGGATAACGGATAGACCAATCTGCCGCCTCGCGCGCATACCTGAGGTTGTGTGCAGGCGGGGGGTGGCAATGAAAGATGCAAGCGCTGCAGCAGTCGCGGCGATCGTATTGGCCGCTGGATTACCGATTGTGTCGGTCGCGCAAGAGCAGGCCGGACGTGATGCCTGCCTCGTACAGCTTCGAACCGTTGGGGGACCGGACGCGGCAAACGGCATAGATGTGCTGGACACGGAATTTTCGCAGGCCGGTACACTTGTCACGATGCGCGACGCAGGTGGGACTGTCTGGGAGTGCATCGGCTATCAGGACGGCGCCGTCGGAGATCTGCGCGTTGTCAGCGCAGCCGATGACGGCGAAGGCGCAATGTCAGCCAACACCGCCCGGGAAGGCACAGAGGGCGATGGAGAAACCACGACCGAAGTCGTGCGGTTTCCAAACGGGATGTCCGGGAAGGACTACCGCAGGCAGATCGCGCCGGGTGGTTCGCATCGCTATGTTCTGAATGCGCGGGCGCAACAGTTTCTCACCGTCGATGCCAGTAGCGAGAACGGCCAGGTCTCATACCAGATCTTCAATCCGGACGGTTCCTTCCTACTCGACATGCTTCCTTTGTCAAAGAGCTACTACGGTCAACTCTGGCAATCCGGAGATCACATCGTGGAGTTCGTCAACCTCGGCCAAGACCAAACGAATTTCTACGTTCTGTTCGCAATCGAATGAGCGGCCGCGAGATGTCTCTCTCTCAAAATTCGACGCAGCCATTGCAGCAGCCTCGCCCGATGCGCGTGACGCAAAATCAGTTCAACCAGATCGGAGACCGACGATGAAGTCGTTACTTGCCATTCTGCCGTTTGCATTTCTGGCGACCGCTGCCTCGGGCCATGTACCCTCGCTCAATGCCAGCTGCCCGACGAACATTGACGTCCACGCCGACGAAGGCGGACCGGTTTACATCAACGGGCACGAGTCCGAGCTGAAGGCCTCGAACGAAAACTACTACGAAGCCATTCATGGCAACATCACTGTGTCTCTCTCGATCAATCCCGATGGCACCGCGCAGGTAAGCTACACCCGCAAGAAGGGCGGGAACGGCATCTGCAAGATCCACCACTCACATTTCGGCCGCATGGAAAAATGCCCTGTGGACGTCAGCGAAGCCGACCGGGCGCGTTTCCCCGCCTGCAACTGAACGGAAAGGACCAGTTCATGATACGACCCTTCACGCAAAGCCTCGTTGCGATTTGCCTCTGCTTCGGGCTTGCAGCCTGCGACGAGACTGCGGAGATAGACGTCTCCGACGCGCCGCTAAGGACGGGGGATGCCGCTGATGAAGCAGCCTGTGTCGCGGCCGTGAACCGGAACTACGGCAGCAGCGTCGCCTCGGTGGTCAGTTCGGAATTCTCGCAGGCCAATACCGACGTACGGCTGACGGCTCAGGGCGAGAATTGGAGGTGCCTCTCGTCCGGAGGCACGGTCGCAGAGGTCTCGGTCATCGAGTAACGGGACCCTGCAGGAAAGTGCTATGTCCCAAGGGCGCTTTCCAGCGCCGCACCCCATTCGCAACGATGTGGTGCGGCGCAAGCACTAAAGGATGGAAATACACCCTGTGCGAGAAAATGGTTGGCAAACGCCGATCTCGAGTAGAAAGCTAAAGCAGATTGCCTGGAGAAATCAGAATGCTGACCGCAAGTTTCCCGAAATCCTACGTTTCCAGCGCACGGCTGCTCGCTCTGGCACCGGTGACCCTCGCGCTGAAAGTCGCCTTCATGGGCTCGACGCTTCTCGTCCCTGCTGCGGCGGTGGCGGATGGCTGCAATCCTGCGCCACCGGCAACTGGCCCCATTACTTGCAGCGACAGCATCTCGTCGGGTGTGGTCAACTTCAGCTACGGCGGATCCGGAGTTCAGGACGTCGTGGTCAACAGCGGAGACTTCTTTGGGATTGCCACCAGCAACGGCGATGACAGCGCGATCGTCAAGGGAGGGAACATCAACGGTCTGACCGCCACCGGCGGCGATGACGTGTTCTCGGTCGAGGGCGGTTTTGTCGATACGCTGAGCACCGGAGACGGTCAGGACACGATCTCGGTTTCGGGAGGCTTCGTGCAGAATGTATTCGGCGGCGGAGGTTGGGACACGTTCAACATTAGTGGAGGTACGGTCGACACCCTCCGAGGCGGGTCCGGTGAAGAGTTCGTGACCATCAACGGTGGAAGCCACAACGAAATGTTTGGCGATGCGGGCAATGACACTTTCCAAGTGAAGGCCGGGAGTGTGAACGGAATCACAGGTGGTGACGGTGACGACACGTTCGATATCAGTGGCGGCAATGTCGGCGATCTGATTGGCAGCGATGGTCGAGACACGTTTAACTTGACGGGTGGTACGATTGACAACGTATCCGGCGAAGCTGATCTCGACTTGTTCGTCCTGAACGGCAAGGCCAAGCTCACAGGAATGATCGACGGCGGCGGCAGCGCTTCTGACAAGCTGGCACTTACTTCCAGCGGTACGCTGGACGGATCGAAAGTCATGAGTGTCGAAAGCCTTGACGTCAGGAAAGGCGCCGACTGGACACTCAGTTCCGACGCAACCTTCTCTCAAGGTTTGGCGGTTCTCGGCGACCTTACCCTGCCAGGCGCCACTACGATGACCGTGGGAACTTTGGCCGTGGCGGATGGCGCCGGTATGATCCTCAACGGTAATCTCACCTACAACCAGACGCGTGCGGCGATACTGGGGACGCTCTCCGGTAATGGGACTATTGTAGAAGGGAGTGGCGGCCGGGTAATTTTGGGAGCAACGGGCGTGGTGAGGCCCGGCAGTTCCATTGGAACATTGACCCTGGATTCTTCTGTATTGGTTTCGAACAGAGGTGCTCGCCTCGTATCCGAGATCGACCCCACGGCCGCACAAAACTCCGACACCCTTGTCGTCACAGGACCAATCACAAGAGCGGAGAACCTGACCATCGAGGTCGTGCCCCTGAACAACAAGGGCTACACGGCGCAGCAATATGTAGACGGCAACAACTACGTTCTTATCGACGGCTCCACGATGGACGGCGCCCCGGACCTGGTCATCGACGGAAAACTGCCAGCTCTCCTTGACGCGCGATATGTCAAGAACCCCAAGGCAACCGGCGACGCGGTGCTCAAGTTCGACCTGATCCCGACCCAGCAATTGGGCACAACGGTCATGTCACCCAACCCCAACCACACCAATGTCGTCGGCGCTGTTGGTGCCACCGCTGCAGGTAATGCCGGCAGTGGTGGTGGCGGTTCCGGCGTCGGCGGTCCGGATCCGATCGTCCTGACGAACGGCACGACCCTGACCAATGCCGTGAATACGCTCACCAACAACCAGGTCGACCGGTTTGGAGAGGTTCATGCCGAACCCTACTCGTCGTACTTGACCGTTGGCCTCGAACAGCAGGATCTGATCGCCAACCAGGTGCTCGACAACGCAAGCGGGATCGGGTTCCCGATCTCCGGCGGGAGTTTTGTCGGCGGTGTGCAGCCCGAGGCGCGCACGGACAGGCGGTTCTGGTTCAGCGGAACGGCGACCCGTGGGTCCGTCGACGGCGAAGACGGCCTCGGCAGCTTCGACTATGACATCTACAACGTGCTTGTCGGGCGGGACTTCTACGAAGACCCGGATCGGACGGCGGGTGTCTATGCCGGGTTCGGCTTTTCCAGCATGGACGAGCATGACCAGATCGACGCGGAGTTCGACAGCCGCAGCGTCAGTGTCGGCCTTTATGGTCGTTACCGGCTCGACAACGGCGTCAATTTGAGCGGCGTGTTCGGCTACACCTACAGCAAGACCGATGCCGAGCGCGACAACCCCGATGTCGGCGCCTTCACCGGCGGCACGGCCGAGGCCGACTTCCACAGCCACGCGCTTCTCGCAGGGGCGAAGGTTCACAAGGACTTTGCCTCGAGTGGCTTCGTGCTCACGCCGACGGCCTCGATGACCTATTCCAAGATCTGGCAGAGCGAAGCCGAGGAAGGTGGCGGCGGCGACTTCAATTACGACATCGACGATGCGCAGGCGGACTCGCTGGTTACGGCCATCGGCTTCAACGTCAAACGTCCCTTCGTGTCGGGTGACCGGACATGGGCGCCTGTGGCCTTTGCCCGCTACGAGTTCGACTGGTTGGCCGACAACGACCGCGAGCACGACGTGGTGGCCACCAGCCCGATCTTCGGCTCCTTTGACCAGGTCGGTCAGAACCGCGGCGAAGAGGGCATCCTGGTCGGCGCCGGTATCAGCTTCGAGAAAGGGGATACGATGGGGTGGGGCATCGGTTACGTCTTCGAAGACCGTTCGAACGGCGAAGAGCATTCGCTGGCAGCCAACCTCAGCATGCGGTGGTGAAGCAAATGCGGGCAATCATTCCGAAGGGACGTGCAGCAATGCCACTGACACGGCGGCAGACCTTGGGGGCGATGGCGGCAACCACCGCTTTCGGAGCAGCCGTCGTTGCCGAAGAAATGGCGGTCGACATCGAAAAGATGCTGCCGGGCGAGTTCACCTGGCATCCCGAGCGGTCGCCTGAAGGCCCAGTGGCCGTCATCGTCTCGCTTCCCGAGCAGAGGGTGCATGTCTATCGCAACGGCATCCGCATCGCGGTGTCCACCTGTTCGACCGGCAAGCCGGGGCATGAGACGCCGACGGGCGTGTTCACGGTTCTACAGAAAGACAAGCACCACCACAGCTCGACCTACAACAATGCCTCCATGCCCAACATGAATCGGTTGACCTGGGACGGTATCGCGTTGCACGCCGGTAATCTTCCCGGCTACCCGGCCTCGCACGGCTGTTGTCGGCTGCCGCTGGAGTTCTCGCAGAAGCTGTTCGAGGTCACCCACCTGGGCACGCCGGTTATCATTGCCGGGGCGGCAAGTGACCCCTGGAGCTTGGTTCATCCTGGACTGTTGCTGGGCCACGATGGTCAGGACATCGAAACGTCCGCTGTAGAGGCGCTGGAACTTCGCAAACAGCCCGTTGACTGGGAAGACGCACGCGCGCATCCCGTCGCGACCGTTCTTGTCACTGGCGGAGACCGCGCGGTCTCGGTGATCGAAAACGGCGAGGTCATCGCGCGCGGCGATCTTACCATCGACGGACCACCCGATCTCGGTGAACACGTCATGGTCGTCTCAGGTCTGGCAGAGATGGGTGGGCTTTATTGGCATGGCGTCACCCATCACACTGACCCGGCAAGCCCGCTTGCCGCCGAAGAAACGATCCTCGAGCGGATCAGGATCCCGCGCGACATTGCTGCATTGATTGGCGACCGCATGCATTTCGGAATGACGATGGTCATCTCGGATCTACCGAGCACTCCGGACCGAATGTCGGGAACAGACTTCGTCATTCTCGACGCACCGATCCTCCAGTCGCCCGTGCCGCCGGCACGCCCCGAAACGTCGAAGGGATAGGCCAAGGAACCTGGCACGCCGACAAACGCGCCGCCATTATGGGAAGATCTCAATGAACAAAGCACTCGTCGCAATACTTTCGCTCGTCGTTGGTATGGTCCTCGGTTACATGGGATCCGCGGCAATGATCGGCGGCGCTGCCGGAGCGGGCATCGCGGTCGGCCTCTCTTCCGGCATCTGTGCTGTCACCCGCGCGGCCGAAGAGGAAGGACTGCTTACGACCGATCAGATTGACCAGGTCATGCAACGCGCTGCCACGGATCTCGCGGAACTATCGGGCAATACGGCCGAAGGCGAGATCAGCAATACATCTGAGTCCTGCGATGCGGTCTTTGAGAAACTGCGTGCCGGGCAGGAATAGCACGCGACCACCTTTGCGGTGACTCGTTAGCGATGAAGCCGACATTCGCTACATCGAATGCAAAGGTCCGCAAAGGGCCGTCCGCGGCATCCAGCAGAAGGGGCGGGGTGCTGCTATTGGTTGTGACTGCTAATGGATTGGCCAACAATTGCAAGAACGGACATTCTCACTTCTTGATCTTGCGACACAAGTCGACGATGGCTGGCAAACCGCTGCTGCGTGGGTCTACAGTTGGCGAAGTGACGGCGGCTTTGGATTGGAAGTGAAACTGAAGGTTTCTTTGCCGGGAGTTGACCGCGTGGTCGCGGAAACGATCGTCGAGCGCGGCCATTTCGCCGGGATGAAAACCGGGGAGGACAACCAAGAGCACTGACGCCACCGCAAGTGCGATGGCATTGAAGCGGCTCAGCCGGTCCACCCGGCGAAGATAGGCTGAAGCGGCAAGACCGAGGACACCGAGGCCCTGCCAGAACGGGGACGCAAAACCCCACTCGATATTGCGCCCCCACATAACGCGTTCGTAATTCCGGAAACCGACGAACTCTTTGGCGTCCGGGTTGAACGCGACCGCCAGAAGGTTCCAGTCGTGGAGGCTGATCCAGAAGCCCCGGAAGAACGGATAGACCAGGAAAAATCCGTAGGTAATCAGGAAAGGCGCCAAAAGAAGCCATGCCGCCTGGGTCTGGCTCATTCGTTTGGCTGATGTCTTGGGCTCCTGCATCCTCTCCTCCCCGAAAGTCTGCGATTCTTCTTGTGCTAAAATTATTAGCAATATTTATTAGCAAGCGGCAAGAACAATCTTTTTTGATCGGCTAAAGCATGGCAGAATCAGCTAAATCCCGCGTCACAATGAAAGATGTCGCCCTGAAGGCAGGGGTTTCGCAGTCGACAGTGTCCTTCGTTTTGAACGGACTTGAAGACATGCGGATCAGCCGTGAGACGCGCAAACGTGTGATGGAAGCTGTCGAGGAACTCGGCTACCGGCCGCGCGAAGCGGGGCGCCCACCAAAGGCCGCAGGAGCGGGCGTGATTGGTCTTATGTTCGACGAGATTGCCACCAGTCCTTTCGCAGCGATATCCATCGAAGGGGTTCAGGAGGCCGCGTGGAAAGCGAGCGTCATCGTCGAAGTCGTCATGACGGGGGGCGATACCGAATACGAAACCGAAGTACTGAAGAAGTGGTCCGGTGACAACGCGATCGGCGTCATCTACGGCTCGATCCTGACGCGCGAACTCACGGCTCCAGAGGGGTTGGGGCGTCACCGGGCGGTCTTGTTGAACTGCAACGATGCGGAACGGCGCTACACTTCCGTTGTCCCTGCGGAACGCCGGGGAGGGGAGGTCGCGACGGCCACACTCATCTCCGAGGGCCACCAACGTATCGCGTTCATTTCCGGTGAACCCTGGATGGAAGCGTCTGACCAACGAATGGAGGGCTACGAAAGAGCCTTGCGGGCGGCGAGAATTCCGGTCGATCCGTCGCTCATCGTCGAAGGCAACTTCCTGCCGTCGGGCGGTAGAGCCGCAACACTTAAGCTCATGCAGGAAGGACGGAAACCGGATGCCATCTTGTGTGCGAACGACCTAACGGCCGTTGGCTGCTATGAAGCCCTCAAGGAACTGGGCGAGATGCCCGGAGAGACTGTCGCCGTTATGGGTTATGACGATCAAGAGATCGCGCAGCATCTTTCGCCAGCGCTCTCAACGGTTCTGCTGCCGCATCGTGAAATGGGTCAATGGTGTGTTGAGCAGCTCCTGTCCGAAGACCTGGCATCGATCCAGGAACGGATGGAATGTCCGTTGGTACTTCGGCGATCGCATCAAACTCTGCGTTCACAATAGCTACGTTTCCAGCAGATCCCACAGTTGAGACGAATGTCTCGTTTCGGCAAGCTGCACTGCGGCGATGAAGGATTGTTCAATGACCGCTCTGGGCCGTCCGCGGCATCCAGCAGAAGGGGCGGAAACTGGACCTTCGCTTCACGCTCAACGAATGGCTGGTTGAGTATGCCCCCGCCGTCTGCCCAAGACGCAAAGTCACACTATTTCGCGAGACTTGACTTGTGCTCTTGCGCATAAAGCTGGAGCGACTTTTCGCGGCTCCCCTTCGCTGTCACCTTTGAAAGCTCCAGGATGCCAGCCGTGTTACGTCCAGTTCGCCAGGCGCGCCTCGTCCAGTAGGTCCCTTCTGCACGGCGATAGTTCTCGGTTACCAGTTCGAGGTCCGCGGCGCCGAGGTGCGCCTCCTCGTCGGTGATCGCGTGGTTTGGTGTCTGCTGCCGATAAACATATGACAGATGTATCCGCCCGGTATGCTGGTTCCTCCAAGGCTTCGCGGTGATCGAAAAGGAGTCTCCGTTGGTGGAACTCAAACCAGCTCTAACCTGCAATTTGAAGAGCGAGTTAGTGAACCTCACCGCCATTGCGTCCTGTTGCTCCGGCAAGTCGTGGAGCTCCTGCTCCGTCGTCCTGTCGTCGGATTGCGCCGCCTCGACTAACCTCTTGATGGTCAGCCAGTTGGAACGCGTGCTACCTACCCAAACTCCGTTCAGATCGGGGAACCAGTCGTTCAGCTTCGGCATCCAGCGCCACAGGATGCGCCAAGGTGCCCAATAACCGGTCGGACCGAAGAAGCCGCCGAGGATGAGCAGCACCCCGAGAGGCAGGTAGCGAACGACAAATCGATCCGGTATCGGCACCCCGGTCAATCGCTGCACTTCGTCGGCGTAGACGGCGAGCATCGTGACAAAAGTGAGGCCTCCCCCGATCCATTTCCAAGGCAGTAGCGGGTACACGATTCGTTCTCCGATTCGAAGTCTGGCTTTGACCCTTGAATGATTGAGCCGAACACCCCACATTTAACCCCACGGCAGAGTGAGGGCGCAATATGTATGGTTTCTCGAAGCAGATTTCCAAGTTCCATCAAGACTACGTTAGGCTGACGAATGACCAGCGGGCCAATATGCGGCGTCGGCGCGAAACCAACCTTAGCCGGATCCAGAAGGGGCTGGAAGAGACCAAAAAACCGTCCCTTGCCGAGACCATCAATCAGGGTGGTTATGCGCAGAAAACCATGACGCAGCCTCCGGAGAACGACGAGGAGAGCCGCTACGACATTGATCTTGGTGTTGTGTTCGAAGAGGACGATGCCGCCGGGCCGAGGACGACCCGTAACTGGGTCAGAGACGCCATCGCCCGCAAGGCGACCAATCTCCAGAACGACCCCGACACAAAGAAAAAGTGCGTCCGCGTCTTATACGCGGACGGGTATCAGTGCGACTTTCCTGTCTTCCGCCGTAAATGGTCCGAAGTGGGTTGGAAGTACGAACTGTCGTCGGGCGACGAATGGGTCGGTTCTGATCCTGCCGCCATGAACAAATGGATTGAGACGACAGTTTCGGCAAAGAGCCCGGAGACGTCTGGAAGCTACCAGGTTCGTCGGATCATCCGGCTGGGCAAGTTCTTTTCGAAGACCCATTCAAGCCGGCTGAACCGGAAATTCCCCGGCGGCCTTGTCGCCACTGCCCTCTTCATCGAAGCCTACGTTTCCGCGGAATGCCGTGACGACGAGGCCTTCCGGGAGACGCTGCGGGCGCTGTCCAACCGGTCCAAGTATTCGCCGGTTTACGCCAACGGCATTCAAGTCTCCGACGAAAAGGACATCGATCGGATCGCGCGTCTGATCGATCAGGCGAAAGAGGCGGTCAAGGAGCTCGACAAGCTCGACGCCGACGACGTCGCCGAGACTCATGCCAATGAGGTCTGGAAGACTGTCTTCCGCCACAGCTTCTTCGCAGAAGAGACCAAGCAAGCGGTAAACAGTGCTTCTGCCCCCATAGAGAAGAAGAGCGCGCTGGGGGCAGCGGGATTGGCCGCGCCGTTCTTGGCCTCGCAGGCTGCGGCTGCCCTCTCGGAAAGCGAGAAGCATTCACGGATGGAAGCGGCAGTGAGTGCCCGGCAAGAAAGCGGCAGTGGCGGCAAACCTTGGTCGAAGTGACGATTTCGGACAAATTCTATTCTGAGGTCCAGCAAGCGGTAGCCAAGCATCAACCAGAGCTATCCGTTGCGAGGACAGACCTGTTCATAGTTCTTGAGGGACAGTTCTTAGTCTACGGTGCCGATGGGCCGACAGACACCCACATTGGCGTGTTTGACTCCTACCAGATCAAGGCAGGGGTTACGGCGAACTTCCCAGAAGAAGAGCCAGTGGTTTTCGAAGAAGGCGACCGTATTCCCCGGACCGCAGACCGTCACGTCTTTCCAAAAGACGGAAATTGTTGTTTGGGTGTCTGGGAAGAGTGGCTCTTAACCGCCCCGGATCACCGGTTCGCGACCTTCCTGACTGGACCGATGCACGATTACTTTGTCAGCCAGACGTACTACGAGGCCCACGGTACGTGGCCCTTTGGTGAAAGGTCGCACGGAAAGCTCGGTGTCTTAGAAGCATACGGGGATATTTTGAGACTTCCCCCAGACGAAAAGACTATCGCGGATTACCTGCGGCTACTCTCACGACAGACAATCAAAGGCCATTCATTATGTCCATGCGGGAGCGGGTGGCGCCTTCGTAAATGCCACTGGGACGACCTCGAATACCTACGCCGAATGATACCGCCCGTCATTGCCAAGAGAATGCATCACACGATTGCCCACATGAAAAATCTTGACAGTCTACCAAATCGTGTCGCCGAGCTGTAAGCTGACCTTCACATTGCACCAAACGAAAGTCAGCTGAGGGCCGAGCTACCACGTTCAGATTGAATAACAATAAGCCAAGGCACATTCATGATGTCGTGGCTTGGTCCTGCGCCTCATGCCAATCTGCTATTTTCTGGCAAAGCAGCCCGATCCACATTTCCAAAAACAGCACCTTTGTCTCGCCGTCCGGTGTAAATGAGGGATGGTCATCTTCGTCCATCTCCCAAGTGCCAAGGTACTCGCCATCCCTCGTTACCACCGAACCGTCATCGCATAGGTTGATCTTGAACCGATATGGCTCAGACAAATGTTCTTCGGCAGTGGCGATTGCCATATTGGCAGCGGTTGCCTTATCGGTTTCCATTCCACAGCCGATAACCTTGCCGTAGCTTTTTGCCGCCCACTCAAAGAATAGGTGGCGCTCACCGGCTTCATTTGATGTTACTTCGTCAATGTGGATCTCGACGCCTTTGTGCTCGATGTAAGTTTTGATCCTTTCCGGTCTTTGCGTTGGCGCCGTGCGCCCTCTTACCCATCTCCGTTGCGCTGACAACGCGTCGAAGAAGTCTCGACCCGATGTATTCACATCGCGAAGGTGAAACTTCTGTTCGGGTTCGGTTTTAGCGTCGCCCGGAGAGATCGCCTTTCCTTTTTTCCAAGGTGGCGTCGAGTTCTTGGAAGCCGCATTAATCTGGCGCTTCACGCTTTCCGGGAAAAAGGCCGTACTTGGCGACACCTGATCGGCGAAGACTTGTGCCGTGCCTGCTATGACCGGCATTCGCCCGAGGCTTTTCTGCACGCTTGGTACCGAAGTGTTGAACTCGGGCGCATAGGCCCGAATGGCTGCGCTTTCATACTCGTCCATGTCTTCGTAGGCGCAGGGCGCGAATGCCATAGACCATGGAAGCGACGTGTCTGGGATCCTGTGATAGGCGCGCCCCAGACTATCGATAGATCGTTGGCTGAGTTGATTGCTCTGCCCGATGTACACCACACGGTCGGCGCATCCAATCATATAGATGCCGGTATGAAGCCAAGAACACCCAAGGAGCGACGAAAGCTCGTCGTGGCGATTTCGGAGAAACACCTGCCGTTTCCAAAGATGGAAGAGCGCGCTGCTTGTTAGCATAATGACCCCAAGAAATCATAACGGACGACAAAGTTTAAGCGATCCTATCGCAGCTTTGAAGGCCAAGGAAATTGTCAACGAGCATGACTGTGGTCGTGATCGAGATCTTCTGAGGTGAGACGACTGTGGCGAAGCGATCTGTACATTTGAGGTGCCAGAACTTGGCTTTTTCCAATTTTGCGCGTGCAGCGAATGACCAGTCTGGTGAAGCTGCGACGCGGCGCTCCACGTCAAGACGGAGGTCCGCTCTGGGCCGAAGACGACGCGTTTGCAAGTTTATCAGCCCGACGACCAGAACGGCCGGAACCTTGAGACCGACGGTCGATACAAAGACGCCCGGACAGATGTTGACCGCCCGCTGCGCCTGATCGTCGAGGGCGGCCCTTACCGCCGTGAAGGACTTGGGCGTGAAGACGACGACCGGGAACTTCTCGCGGAAGCGCGTCGTCTGGGTTGCGATCAGCGGGTTTTGGATTCTCGAGTCAAACCTTTGCCAATTTTTTCCGATTACGGTGGATAGGTCCAATCTCCCGTTAGAACCAACGTTGGTTCTAACAAAAAGGGACCCCATGACTAACGAGAATCCGACAATCGATCCACAACAACTGGCAAAAATGGAGGCCGGAGCGAACGCAACGCTGGAGTTTGCCAGCACGTTCAAAAAGGGCGAAAAACACGCTCTTCAAAGCAGATCCGAGGGCCCATGCGGCGAAGAAAAACCTCAGGAACGCGAGGGGCCGAAATCTGGCAACGAACGTGCTCGGGACCATTACGCCTGACGAGCTGAAAGGGGCGACAAAAAGATTTGGGTCGGCCGTGATCTTCTGCAACTCATCGAGGAGGCGGGATCGGATGACGAGGTCGTGCGTCAAATGGGGTTCTGGAAAGAGAGAGCCATTCAGGCTGAAATGGAACGCGACAAAGTGAAGGGGGAGTTGCAGGTGCTCCGCAGACCATTCTGGCGGAGGTTTCTCCCTTGGTATCAGCAACCCGTTGCCGTTTGAAGAATGGCGCTTTGCAGGGTGCTACAGCCAACGTGAAAGGTCTCTTGTCCACGCGATCTCAACCCGTAATCCTTGCGAACCGCCATGACTGGCGGTTCGACGGAGCGGGAACAATTTGGGTGCTTTTTTGCGCAGCTGCGCACCTACGCAGCTGCGTGCGCGCGTAGCTAACTAAGCAAGGCCGAGATGAAGCCTGACCGCCAGTTCGCAGAGTGCTTGATGCGTGGTTTCCTCCGCAAAGGCTCTTTGCCTGAGGGCAGCGTATGTCTCGGCGTCGAGGACAAGTGAAAGCCGCTTTGACGGCCCTGACTTGTCCTGCATCTGGCGAGCGCTGTTGTCGGGGGGCTCGGTGCCGAGAATGCCGGCGAGATCAAATGGTGGTTTGGCCATTGAGCACCTCCTTGATGAATTCCCAGGTTGCAGCCAGTTCCGTCTTTGCCTTTGCGTCACCGCCTTCAATTGCCGAAAGACCGGATACATCGGTCTCGGCATGCACGACCCGGATCATGATATCGGACGGGGCAAGGCGTCCGTGCTGCGCAAGCGCGCGGGCGGCCTCGAGCGAGATCTTGGTTCGTGCCGTTTGGCACAACACAAAACAGTACTCGGCTTGTGCTTTGCGTGCAGAAGCAAGAGTTGTCCGGACGGCTCTCAGGTCCGTCGGCGAGGGTCTCACCGGCACCACGACGAGATCTGCAAGTTTCATTGCGTCCAATAGCCAGTCTTCAGAGGTCGGCGGCGTGTCGATGAACAGGTAGTCCACACCATGTTTGCGCGCGGCTTCGATCGTTCGAGCCAGTTCCGTAGGCTTCGGATCTCTGGCGGGCATTACCGGTTTCTGAGCTTCGCGTGCGTCGTACCGTTCCCGCAGCGAGCCCTGCGGGTCCATGTCCATCATCATCGACAGGCCGCCATCCTGAGACGCTGCAACAGCCAGGTTTTTTGCAAGCGTCGTTTTGCCGGCTCCGCCTTTACGCGAAGCAATCAGTATGGTCTTCATATCTCCGCCTTTGTTTCAAC
This sequence comes from Roseobacter sp. FCG-D35, assembly GCF_033436665.1. Classification (NCBI taxonomy): domain Bacteria; kingdom Pseudomonadati; phylum Pseudomonadota; class Alphaproteobacteria; order Rhodobacterales; family Roseobacteraceae; genus Roseobacter; species Roseobacter sp. FCG-D35. Next base: position 231,268 of record NZ_JAWQFO010000001.1, on the reverse strand, counting down.
GTGGTTGCGGGGATACGCAGGTGCGCATGTGCGTGCGCAGTCTTTGCCACGGTTGAACCTGTCTTTCTTCATTATTCACTCCAGATTTCGTTCGGAACCGGGAATGGCCCCGCGAACAGGACGTGTGTTCGACCGACGGTCCGAGAAAATTTTCCCCACCTTTTTTTCGGCCACCTGGAGGCTGGGTGAGACCTGGCACCCGCACGCACGCACGCACGCAGCTACGCAACTGCGCAGGTGCGTACGCAACTTGTGGGTGTTTTCGGCGCGCAGTTCACGATGAACATGGCGGCCTGCAATCTGGCCAGGCTACCGAAGCTCTTGGCAGCGTGACAAATGGAGCGCCCCAAACTCGGTGTCCGCCGCCGATGCCGCACAGAACCGACCTCAAATCGTCGCGGCAGGAACAACATCCTTCAAGCCAGACTTCTTCGGCAGCCTGCCAAGACCGCTGGCGCCTTCCGCTTAGCTCGGGTCGACGCCTTTTTGAGGCGCCTCGGGCATCGAAGGCGTACACCAATGTCGGGACAGTTTTGAGGAACGGACGCCGCGTCTCGGTTGCCGCCAAAATCCATCCATGAGGTCTGGCTCGGCCTCTGCTGAAGGTGGGACAGACAAGATCGCGTTACCCGCAGGTAAGCCCGTCATCGCCGAACGCGCGAAATGTACCGGTTTCCCGGGGCGGGTTCAGACTGAATGCATCGCACGATCCGGGTATCAAACCAAATTCCGACCGGAAGTTTCCGTTCTGACTTCCCCGTCACCAACACCAGTGACGGAGAAATTTCGAATGGGTCAAAGCGCGAACCAAACCAAAATTTTGGTTTCTGAAGAAGCGGCCAATGTCCTCGACATGATGAAACCGAGGCTCAAGGCGTCTGTCGTAGCAAAGCTGAGTGGTCTGTCTCGCAGGGCAATCACCGAGCACGCGATAAATGACCGTATCCCAGGGGCTGCCAAACACGGCGGACTTTGGACATTCGATCACGACTTGGCCCTCCAATGGATAAACGAGGGAAACAAATGCCAGGCACCAAAAAGCTGCCAAAAAACGTCTACCAGCCGCCGAACAGCAAGTTCTATTGGCTCCGGGTCAAAATCAAAGGTGTCACATACCGAGAGTCGCTTCGAACAACTTCTGTCAGCGTCGCGGAGAAAGGCGCAAAGCGTCGCCTGAAAGAACTGAGAGCACTTGATGAAGCGGGAGGTTTGGACCGGACGTTCTCGGCAGGGGTGGTGAAGTTCTACGACTTGCTGGAGCAGGACAATTCAGGTTGGGGCAAGCAGACGCGCAAACGGTATCAGACAAGTGTTCGCCAGATCCTTCGGGTGATGGAACATATCTGTGACGGCCGCAACCTGGATGTCAGAACCATCCAAGCAGAAGAAGTCGATGTCGCGATCGTATCGGAGTTCGTAGCGCGCCGGCGATCCGAGAAGGTCAGCAATTCAACCGTAAACCGCGATTTGACCGCGTTTCTCCAACTCATGACATCGATGAAGAACGACGGTTGGATCAGCGAAAATCCGGTCAGGCTGTTTGAGAAGCAGGGTATGAAAGAGGTTCTGCCTGGAATCGTAATGCCCACCGAGGCTGCCATCTCCAGGCTTTGCCAGCGAGCGCCGGGAACCTTGGCCTTCTTCCCGAGGTTTCTCGACGCGACCGGCGGACGGGTTACGGAAATGGCTCGCCTGAAGTGGTCGGACATTTCGGGGATGGAGAACCCGACTGCAGGCTCTGTGTATGCGACGTTGACAAACACCAAGGGAGGCAAGGTGCGTACCATCGAGCTGTCGCCGAAGGCGATCGATATCCTTCGTCAGATCCCACGTTCGAACGCCGGCTCTTACGTGTTCTGGAATTCAACCGAACACGGCTTTTACAAGGATCCTTCGAACCTGTTCTGGGAGTATGGTCAGGAAACCGGATTTGAAGCCCGTCTTCATGACCTTCGCCACAAGTTCGCCATCGAGCGATTGCGCGAAGGGTGGTCCGTTTACAAGGTGCAGAAGTACATCGGGCACGGTTCGGTTTTGACGACGGAACGATACTACTTCCGTTACCTGTCCCAAGAGCAACAGGAGCGCGCACGCTCCGATGGGGACAATGGGTTTCGGTAGGGCTCGGAATAGCCAGTCCACAAGGGGGATCCTGCGGCAGCAGGGTCCCCTTTTTTCTGGGCCACGCACCGCGACAGCAAAGGCGATCCATGCGGATACCAGACGAAAGGGGGCATAGTCGGCGCAACGGGAAAGCCCAAAAGGTGTCATAGTATGACACCTTTGAAGCCTTTTGGCAGCGCTATGCACGAGCGCTGCCGCACGGCGCAGAACTTGTTTCTATTGAGTTTTCAGTGATTTAGTGGCGGAGAGACAGGGATTCGAACCCTGGGTGGGCTTGCACCCACAACGGTTTTCGAGACCGCCCCGTTCGACCACTCCGGCACCTCTCCGCGGGGGTCTGGTCCCGGGCGTTTAGTCGGGATTTACGACGATGACAAGCCTCGATTTCGACGGCACGTCGACACTCGCCGTCATCGCGGCGAATTGCGTTGTCCGCGCGGCCAAATGTCTTAATCTCGGAACAGACCCGCTGACCGGAGGACCCGAATGACAGCCCTTACGCGCCGCTGCGCGCAACTTTCCCTGCTCTTTATCCTGGCACTGGCCTGGGTTCAGCCCGCCCGCGCGATCGATGGCGCGCGTGTCGATGCGTTTCTGGAAGTCACGGGCTTCGACGTCGCCGTCGAGAGCATCAAGCTTTCCGCCGGCAGCGCTCCGGAGATGATCGGCGTCGAGACCGAGGACTTCGGCGCCCAGTGGACCGGGCTTGTCGACGAGGTCTTCGATGAGGCGCTGATGCTCGGGCTTGCGCACGAGATCCTGAGCGCCACGATTGACGAGGAGATGCTGACGCACGCGATGGGCTTCTACGGATCCGACCTTGGAAAGCGGCTGGTCGAGACCGAAAACGCCTCGCACATGGTCGAGGATGACGTTCAGAAGTCCGAGACCGGCGACCGCATGGTGGCCGATATGGTGCGCGAAGGAGACCCGCGTCTCGAACAACTCAAAGCGCTGATCTCGGCGATCGGTTCGGAGGATGCCTCGGTGCGGGCGATCCAGGAGGTGCAGCTGCGTTTCCTGATGGCCGCGGCGGGGGCCGGCGTGGTCGAATTGCAGATGGACGAGGCGGACCTGCGCGAGGCGATGCGGAGCGACGAGGTCGGCCTGCGCCTCGCGCTGCAGACCGGCGCGCTGTCGAACGCGGCCTATACCTACGAGGATTTCAGCGACGCCGAGATCGCGGCCTATACAGAAGCGCTGGAACATCCCGTGATGCAGCGGACCTACGAATTGATGAACGCGGTGCAGTTCGAGATCATGGCCAACCGCTTCGAGGCGCTGGCCGCACGGCTGCAGAGCCTGTCGCCGAGCCAGGAATTGTAAGGTGCTGCGCACCGCCGCATTCGCACTGGGTCTGCTGGCCGCGGTGCCAGCCTTGGCCGATGCCAGGCTCACGGTGCTGGTGGATGCGCTGAAGATCGGCGAGGTTGCGCAGATCATGCGCGACGAAGGGCACGACTATGCCGCCGAACTCGAAAGCTCGATGCTGGACGGGCAGGGCGGCGATTTCTGGGCCGCGCAGATCGATCAGCTTTACGACGCCGGGCGCATCTCCGAGGCGATCCGCACCGCTTTGGACCAAGGGCTCGAAGAGGACGAACTCGACGCCGCCGTTGCGTTTTTCGCCTCAGAACGCGGTGACCGGATCGTGACGCTGGAGAATGCAGCAAGGATCGCGATGGGCGATCCGGCGATCGAAGCCGCGATCACCGAGGAGTACGAGGCGTTGCGCGCGGCCCCGGATGCGCTGATCGACCGCATCGATGCGTTCATCGCGGCCAACGATCTGACCGAACGCAACGTCACCGCGTCGATGGATGCGAGCTACCGGTTCCTGGTCGGCCTCGTCGAAGGCGGCATGGTCGACATGAGCGAGGACGAGATCGTCGACGATGTCTGGAGCGACGAGGAAAGCATCCGCGAAGAGACCGAGACCTGGATCCACGGTTTCGCGCTGCTGGCCTACCAGCCGCTGCCCACCGAGGACATGGAGGCCTATCTGGCGTTTTCGCGCACCGCGGCGGGGCAGGCGCTGAACACGGCACTGTTCGATGGGTTCGGCGCGGTCTATTCGGATCTGTCCTACGCGCTTGGACGTCTCGTCGCGCTTTCGGCGTCGACCAGCGAGTTGTAGACCCTCGTGGCCGACTACGCTTGCATTAAGACGTCCCGGCAGGAGCGGCCTCAAACAGGCTCGCAGACTGGCGTGGGTAACACTCAGAGCGCTTGACAACGCGTGGCCCTTGGTGCACATGGCGGCTTCGTGATTGAGGTGCCCCGACCGGGCACCTTTGATTTTTCTAAAAAACGCCCTGAGCGAGGGCGCGCTGTCCGAGGTGGCCTTGCGGCCCGCAACATCCCCCGAGGGGAGACCACAGGACGCGGTGAGACAAGGAAGAAACGCATGTTTGCGGTCCTCAAGACCGGTGGCAAGCAGTACAAGGTTCAGGCGGGCGATGTCCTGCGCGTCGAGAAACTTGCTGCCGATGCCGGCGAAACGGTTCAATTCAACGAGATCCTGATGCTGGGCGGCGACAGCCCGGTCGTGGGCGCGCCCTTCGTGAAAGACGCAGGCGTCCAGGCCGAGGTGGTCGAGCAGATCAAAGGCGAGAAGGTCATCCACTTCGTCAAGCGCCGCCGGAAGCACTCGTCGCAGCGCACGAAGGGCCACCGCCAGAAGCTGACCCTGGTCAAGGTGACCGACATCCTGTCCTCGGGTGCCGACAAGTCCGGCGTGAAGGCCGCTCTTGGTGCCTCGACCGCGGTTTCCGCCCCGGCGCCGAAGGCCGAGAAGAAGGCCGCGAAGGAAGCGCCCAAGGCGAAAGCCGCGGCTCCGAAGGCAGAGGCTCCGAAGGCAGAGGCACCGAAGGCCGCTGCCGGTGCGGACGACCTCAAGAAGCTGTCGGGCGTGGGTCCGGCACTGGAGAAAAAGCTGCATGACGCGGGCGTGACGACCTTCGCCCAGATCGCCGCCTGGTCCGACGAAGACGTCGCCCAGATGGACGAGAAACTGTCGTTCAAGGGCCGGATCGAGCGTGAAGGCTGGATCGAACAGGCCAAAGAACTGGCCAAAGGCTAAGGAGACACCGATATGGCACACAAGAAAGCAGGCGGTTCATCCCGTAACGGTCGCGACTCCGCGGGCCGTCGTCTTGGCGTGAAGCTCTACGGCGGCGAGCAGGCGATTGCCGGCAACATCATCGTGCGTCAGCGCGGCACCAAGTTCTGGCCGGGCCAGGGCGTCGGCATGGGCAAGGATCACACGATCTTTGCCACGACCGACGGCGCCGTGACCTTCCACAAGGGTCTCAAGAACCGCACCTTCATCTCGGTCCTGCCAGCGGCGGAGGCCGCAGAGTAAGTCCGAACCCGCAAGGTGAGACACATCGGGGGATCGGCGAAACCGCCGGTCCCCTTTCTCGTTGCACCCGCACCACCGGCCCGAGGGGACACCATGTCCGTAGCCGTTGCCAGCTTTGCCGTCTTCGCCGCCAGCCAGGTCGGCACGCCGGGGCCCGCCAACATGGCCCTGATGACCGCCGGCGCGCGCTATGGCCTGCGCGCGGCCTTGCCCTTCGTGGCAGGCGTCGCGCTCGGCAAGCAGCTGGTGATCTGGCCGATTGGGTTCGGGCTGATGGAGCTCTCGGCCCGCGCGCCCTGGGTGTTCGAGACGCTGAAGTATGCCTCGGCGGCCTATATCTGCTGGCTCGCCTGGCGCATCGCGCACACACGCATCGACCGCGCGGCAGGTGTGGGGCAGGCGCCGGGGTTTCTCGCGGGGCTTGTCGTGCACCCGCTCAACCCCAAGGCCTGGGCGATGATCGTCGGTGGCTTCACGGCGTTCGTTGCGCCGGGCACGCCAGCCCTTGAGGCGACGGCAACCATTGCGGCGGTACTGTTGGCCTGCCAACTGGTCCTGCATCCGCTGTGGACACTTGCCGGTGACTGGACCGCGCGAACCCTCGCGGGAACCGCGCTGGAACCTTACATGATGTGGACGCTTGCGACCCTGACAGTCGCATCCGTCTTGTTCGTACTGTTCGGAGGAGGAACATGACGATGGAACTGACGACCTTTCCGGACCAGACGGCGATCGAGACGGACCGCTTCGACCTGCGTCCGCTGCGGAAATCCGATGCGGGCCTGATCGGGCTTTATGCGGGCGACGAAAGGGTCGCACGCATGACGACTTCGATCCCGCACCCCTTGCCGCCGGGCGCGGCCGACGCTTTCGTGGCGCGCGCGCTCAAACCGGGCCGGGACGAGGATGTCTGGGCCATCGACGGCACCAAGACTGACGGCGCGGAGGTCATGGGGTTGATCTCGCTGAAGAAGATGGACCGCGACCAGTCCGAGGTCGGCTACTGGGTGGCACCGGCCTACTGGAACACCGGGCTTGCCTCCGAGGCGGTCGAGGCACTGGTCCGGGCAAACCCGCTCGGCAACGACGCGATGTTCGCCTCGGTCTTCCAGGACAACCCGGCGTCGGCCCGCGTCCTGACCCATTGCGGGTTCGAGTACCTCGGCGACGCCGAAGGATTTTCGGTCGCGCGCGATACCGCGGTGCCGACCTGGACCTACAGCCGCAAGCTTGGGCCCGCCAAGAAGCATTGAGCCCTCGCGCCCCGCGCGATAAGGCTTGCCATTAGAAGTCAATCGCCCGTTCGGGCGCGCGTGGGGCGTCGCCATGAAGTTTCTCGACCTGTGCAAAGTCTACATCCGCTCCGGCGCGGGCGGCGGCGGCAGCGTCAGCTTCCGGCGCGAGAAATACATCGAGTTCGGCGGCCCCGACGGCGGTGACGGCGGCGATGGCGGATCGGTCTGGGCCGAGGCGGTCGAGGGGCTGAACACGCTGATCGACTTTCGGTACCAGCAGCATTTCTTCGCCAAGAACGGCCAGCCCGGCATGGGACGCCAGCGCACCGGCAAGGACGGTGACGACATCGTCCTGCGCGTGCCGGTGGGCACCGAGATCCTCGACGAGGATGGCGAGACGGTGATCGCCGATCTGACCGAGGTCGACCAGCGCGTCGAACTTGCACGCGGCGGCAACGGCGGCTTCGGCAACCTGCACTTCAAGTCCTCGACCAACCAGGCGCCGCGCCGCGCCAACCCCGGCCAGGAGGGTGTCGAGCGCACGATCTGGCTGCGGCTCAAGCTGATCGCGGACGTGGGCCTGCTGGGCCTACCAAACGCGGGCAAGTCGACCTTTCTCGCCGCAACGTCGAACGCCAGGCCGAAGATCGCGGACTATCCCTTTACCACGCTGCACCCGAACCTCGGCGTGGTCGGCGTCGACGGCGTGGAATTCGTCGTGGCCGACATTCCGGGTCTGATCGAGGGCGCGTCCGAAGGTAGGGGGATCGGCGACCGGTTCCTGGGCCACGTAGAACGCTGCGCAGTGCTGCTGCACCTCGTGGACGGAACGTCGGACACCGTGGCCGAGGACTACGACACGATTATCGGCGAGCTCGAGGCCTATGGCGGCGACCTCGCAGAAAGGCCGCGGATCACGGTTCTAAACAAGGTCGACGCACTCGATGAGGACGCGCGCGCCGAGGCGGCGGCGGCTCTGGAGCGGGCCAGCGGCGGGACGGTGATGCAGATGTCGGGCGTGTCGCGCGACGGCGTGACCGAGGTGCTGCGGGCGCTGCGCGGCAAGATCGACGACGACCGGTTGCGCCGCCGCGACGACGCGGACGAGGAGGATGCGCCGTGGCGTCCCTGACGTCGGCGCGAAGGATCGTCATCAAGATCGGCTCCGCTCTACTGGTGGACCGCACGAGCGGCGCATTGCGCGCCGACTGGCTGAAGGCGCTGGCAGAGGACGTGGCCTGGCTCAAGTCGCTGGGCAAGGACGTGATCCTTGTATCCTCGGGATCGATCGCACTGGGGCGCGGCGTGCTGGCGCTCCCGGCGACTGAACTGCCGCTGGAACAGTCCCAGGCCGCAGCCGCGGTCGGACAGATCCGGCTGGCACGCGCCTACGAGGAGGGCCTTGCGCCGCACGGCATCAAGACCGCGCAGGTGCTTGTGACGCTCGAGGACAGCACCGACCGGCGGCGCTATCTCAACAGCCGGGCGACGATGCACCAGCTGCTGACATTCGGCGTGGTCCCGATCGTGAACGAAAACGACACCGTGGCCACCGACGAGATCCGGTTCGGCGACAATGACCGCCTTGCCGCACAGATCGCGGTGACCGTCGGGGCCGATCAGCTGATCCTTCTTTCGGACGTCGATGGCTTCTACGACGCCAACCCGGCCAGTGACGCCGCCGCGCGCCGGTTCGATGTGATCGAGACGATCACGCCAGAGATCGAAGCGATGGCGGGGGACGCGGGCTCGGGTCTGAGCAAAGGCGGCATGAAGACCAAGCTGATGGCGGCCAAGACCGCGACCACCGCCGGCTGTGCCATGGCAATCACGGAAGGTTCGCGCCTCAACCCCTTGAAACAGCTCGAAAACGGAGCCGCAGCCACGTGGTTCACCGCGCAGACCGACCCGCAGGCGGCGCGCAAGCGCTGGATCGCTGCGATGAAGCCGCGCGGCACGATCACGCTGGACGACGGGGCGGTCGCTGCGCTGCGTTCGGGCAAGAGCCTTCTACCGGCGGGCGTCGCCGGCGTGAGCGGCAGCTTCGCGCGCGGCGACGCGGTGGCGATCACCGATCGCGGCGGCCACGTGCTGGGCCACGGCCTTGCGCGCTACACCGGTGCAGAGGCACGGCTGATCAAGGGACGAAAAAGCAGCGAGATCGAGGCCGTTCTCGGCTACCCGGCGCGCGCGGCCTTGATCCATCGCGACGATATGGCACTCTAGATCACCCGCACGGGCAGAACCGACGAAAGCGAGACACGGCATGAAGGACCTCGACGATATCCCCGCCCTGATGGCCGAGATCGGTCGCAAGGCCAAGGCGGCCGCGGCCGAGCTGGCATTCGCCAGTGCCGAGCGCAAGCACGCGGCGCTGATCTCGGCCGCCGATGCGGTCTGGGCGCGGCGCGAGGAGATCATCGCGGCCAATGCAAAGGACATGGCCTACGGGCGCGACAAGGGCCTGTCCGACGCGATGATGGACCGTCTCAAGCTCGACGAGACGCGCATCCGTGGCATCGTCGACAGCCTGCGCACGATCGCCGAACAGCGTGATCCGGTGGGCGAGGTCGTCGCCGAATGGGACCGTCCCACCGGGTTGCATATCGAGCGCGTGCGCACGCCGCTGGGTGTCATCGGGGTGATCTACGAAAGCCGGCCCAACGTCACGGCCGATGCCGGGGCGCTCTGTCTCAAGGCCGGCAATGCCGTGATCCTGCGCGGCGGCTCGGAAAGCTTCCATTCTTCCGGGGCGATCCATGCCTGCCTTGTGCAGGGGCTCAAGGATGCCAATCTGCCTGAGGCGGCGATCCAGCGCGTGCCGACTCGTGACCGGGCAGCGGTGAGCGAGATGCTGACCATGAGCGAGCATATCGACGTCATCGTTCCGCGCGGCGGCAAGGGCCTGGTCGGGCTTGTGCAGCGCGAGGCGCGGGTGCCGGTCTTCGCGCATCTGGAAGGCATCGTGCACATCTATATCGACAAGCACGCGGACCCCGAAAAGGCGTCGAACGTCGTGCTGAACGCCAAGACACGCCGCACCGGCATCTGCGGCGCGGCGGAATGCCTGCTGATCCACGAGGATGTCGCGGACACCATCGGGCGCGACGTGATCGGCGCACTGCTGCAGGCAGGTGTCGAGGTGCGTGCGGACGCGTCGCTGCAACCGATCGACGGCACCGTGCCCGCGAGCGACGATGACTGGGGGCACGAATACCTCGACATGATCATCGCGGCGCGCACGGTCGAAGATGTCGATGCGGCGATCGACCATGTCCGCAGATACGGCTCGGGACATACCGACTGCATCGTGACCGAGGACGACGCCACCGCCGAGCGGTTCATGTCACGGCTCGATTCCGCGATCCTGATGCGCAACGCCTCGACGCAATTCGCCGACGGCGGCGAATTCGGCATGGGGGCGGAAATCGGTATTGCCACCGGCAAGATGCACGCGCGCGGTCCCGTCGGAGCGGAGCAGCTCACCAGCTTCAAGTACCGGGTGACCGGGAACGGAACCGTGCGGGACTAAAAGCCCAGGCGAAGCTCGGTCTCCGAGATCTCGGTGACGACACGACGACCGGTTTCGAGCGCCAGCATCGGCAGCAGCGCGAACTGGACCTGCGCGGGCTGAAGCACCGCGCCTAGATCGCGCGTCGCAAGGATCGACCACAGCGTGTCGTCGATGTTGAGCTTGTCGGCGCGGCCGTGAAGCTGCCACGCGCCGCGGCTCTCGACGATCTCGATGCGCCCGCCGTAGGGCATCGCGTTCTCCAGGCATTGCAAGGCGAGAAAGACCATTCGCACATCGCAACGCGGTTGCGGATCGAGCGGACCCCAGGCGACCTTGAGCCGGCCGCCCTGCATCACCGCGTTGAGGATCGAGATCACCTCGGACCGGCCCATCATCTGCTCGCCGGCATGGCCGAAAGCGATGCGGAAAAACCGGATCCTGGCCGAGGCATTGCCGACGCTTTCCTGGATCAGCTCCATCTCCGGACCCGGGGTGCCACCGCTCATCCCCAAGAGTTCCAGACCATTGTTGATGGCGCCGATAGGCGATATCAGGTCATGGCAGATGCGGCTTCCGATCAGGGCGGCAAGGGAGATGTTGGACTGGCCCATGTCATCGGGCTCCGTCAGCGAGGCGTGAGATGGACGATCCGAACTCAATTCTCTCCCCCGGTATGCTGGTCCGCCATCCGGCGGAACCGGATTGGGGCACAGGGCAGGTGCAAAGCAACATCGGTGGCAAGGTCACCGTCAATTTTCCGAACAAAGGCAAGGTCGTCATCGAAAGTTCCCGGGTGATGCTGGTACCCGTCTTTGATCGCTGAACTTGGTTTCCGAATGGTTAATGTCACTTAACAATTGTAAACCCCGCGACAATATCCCGCTAGAGGGTAAAACGGCCCAACCCGGAACGGAGCGTTCTGCGATCGGCACCATGACCGGCACAGCTTTATTCCCGACGGAGCAGTATCGTGTCGAACTGGCCCGATCCGCGCAGGATCTCGAGGCGGCGCAGAGGCTGCGATATGCGGTATTCGTCGACGAACTTGGCGCGGGAGGGCCGCGCGTGGATCACGACCGGCGCCTCGAGCGCGACGACTGGGACGATGCAGCCGATCACCTGCTGCTGCGCGAGCCGTCCGGCGGCGAGGTGGTCGGCGTGTACCGGCTGCTCCGCTGGGACCGGGCGGACGCCGCTGGCGGATACTATTCCGCCGGCGAATATGACCTCGCTCCGTTGCTGCGCTCGGGCCGCCGGCTGCTCGAACTCGGCCGGTCCTGCATCCGGGCCGATCACCGGGGCGGGCCGGCACTGTTCCATCTCTGGAGCGGGCTGGTGGCGTACATTCGCGCGCATCGGGCAGAAGTATTGTTCGGCACCGCGAGCTTTCACGGTACCGACGTCGCGGCGCTGGCCGGGCCGCTGTCCTTGCTGTATCATCGTCACCTTGCGCCGCCGGACCTGCGCGTGCGCGCCTTGCCGGATGTGTTTCAGCCCATGGACCTTGTCGCGCCCGAGACCCTCGACCGGCGGGCCGCGATGCGCGATGTCCCGCCACTGATCAAGGCCTACCTGCGCCTCGGCGGTCACGTTGGCGAGGGCGCCTTCGTGGACCGCGTCTTCAATACGGTCGACGTCTGCCTTGTCCTCGACACCGCACGCGTCAACGCGCGGCAGGCCCGCATCTACGGCGCCCACCCCGAATGAGCCCGACCTGGCAGGGCCCGCCGCCGCCCGAACGGCCGGCGATATCTGCCCGGGGCTGGCTGCGCGTGGTTCTGCGCGGTGTGCCGATGGCGTTCCTGGTCTTTGGCGGGCTGCTTCTGACCCTGCTGATACGCCTCGCCGAGCGGCCCTTGCACGGGCTGCATCGCCCCTGGACGCCAACGCTCACCGTGTTTGTCTGCCGCAACGCGCTGCGCATTCTTGGCTTGCGGCTTGTCCAACGCGGTCAGCCGATGACGGGCAGCGGCGTCGTGGTCGCCAACCACTCGAGCTGGCTCGACATCTTCACGCTGAACGCCGGCAAGCGCATCTATTTCGTGTCGAAATCCGAGGTTGCCGACTGGCCCGGCATCGGCTGGCTCGCGCGCGCGACCGGCACCGTTTTCATCGAACGCGATCCGCGCCAGGCGGCGCAGCAGACCGAGACCATCCGCGACCGACTGCTGGCCGGACACAAGCTGCTGTTCTTCCCCGAGGGCACGAGCACTGACGGGACGGTCGTGCTGCCGTTCAAGCCAACGCTCTTTCAGGCCTTCTTCGACCCCGGCCTGCGCGAGGAGATCTCGGTTCAGCCGGTTTCGCTGCGATATGTCCCGCCCGAAGGAGCCGATCCGCGGTTCTATGGATGGTATGGCGATATGACGTTCGGCGGGCACCTGCTGCTGATGTTGTCCGCGCCGCGTCACGGTCGCGTCATCGTGCGCTACCACGCTCCAGTTCCGGTTCGTGGCGCTCCGGATCGCAAATCGCTGGCGAAGTCGTGCGAGACAGCCGTCCGCGCCGGTTTCGAGGCCGATCCGGATGTCGTCGATGCACAGGTGGCGGGGTAGGGCGGCCGCGAGGCCGCCGCCCGTTCAGTGACCGAAGGCCGAGTTCGGAACGTAGGATGCCTTCTGACCCGGCGCCTGCCACTGCATCATCAGGCAGGATGTGCCCTTGCGCTGGAAGTACAGGGTCTCGATCTCGTACCAGCCGGCCTGCGGCACCTGCACCGACTGCCAGCCGGTTGCCTCGCAGGCGTGGATGTCGTCATACTCCGCAACCTGCTGGCCGCCGATGTTGACGCGCACGCCGTCGTTGCTGAGAAAGTTCACCTTGTATTCGCCGGGCGCATCGAAGCGGATATAGCCCTTGATGTGTGCCGCGACCTTGTATGCGAATTTGGTGGTCAGCACCGGGTCGCCCTCGCTGGTGTCCTTGTAGGACAGGCCGACCAGCGGGTCGCCCTTCAGCGCGCGCTTCTCCAGCGCCTTCTGGGCGTCGTAAAGCGTACGGACCTCGTTGGGGATGGCGTAGTTCACCGCGAGGCCAGGAGACAGGCTCCCGGGCTGCGGATTTGCGGGGGTGAGCTGTTTCGGCGCGGCGGCAAGTGCGCCGGGCAGGGCGAGTGCCAGCGCGAGAACGGCGGCTGTGAGACGGTTGGTCATGGATACTCCTGTTGCTTCCCGGCGGCATTGGTGCCGCTTCATTACTGCAACTCTACGGCTGGCCGGCCGTTCCACGCAAGCCACCAGTACGTGACGTCCCGGCTTTTGGCGCAAAACGCCCTTGCGCCGCATGGTGCACTGGCCTATACGCGCGCCACTGAAACCCGCAGGCGGGGATTGGGCCTTTCGGGGGAGACATCCCCGACGGTCCGCCGGTTGGCGCAGATCGCGTCGAGACCCCCGCCGAGGCATGAAACCGGAAAGGTAAAAACGACATGGCTCTTCCAGAGTTCACCATGCGCCAGCTGCTCGAAGCCGGCGTTCACTTCGGCCACCAGACCCAGCGCTGGAACCCGCGCATGTCGCCGTTCATCTACGGCGCGCGCAACGGAATCCACATTCTCGACCTGACCCAGACCGTTCCGATGCTGGACGCGGCGCTGAACGCGATCCGCGAGACCGTCGCCAAGGGCGGCCGCGTGCTCTTCGTCGGCACCAAGCGCCAGGCATCCGCACCGGTCGCCGAGGCGGCCGAGAAGTGCGCCCAGTACTACATGAACCACCGCTGGCTCGGCGGCACGCTGACCAACTGGCAGACCGTTTCGCAGTCGATCAACCGCCTGAAGGAAATCGACGAGCAGTCCGACGCGGGCTTCGCGGGTCTGACCAAGAAGGAACGCCTCGGCATGGAGCGTGACCAGCAGAAGCTGCAGGCCTCGCTCGGCGGAATCCGCGAGATGGGCGGACGTCCCGACCTGCTGTTCGTCATCGACGTCAAGAAGGAAGCGCTGGCCGTGGCGGAAGCCAACAAGCTCGGCATCCCGGTGGCGGCCGTGGTCGACACCAACTGCTCGCCCGACGGCATCGACTACATCATCCCGGGCAACGACGACGCGGCCCGCGCGATCGCGCTCTACTGTGATCTCGCCAGCCGCGCGGCCCTCGACGGCATGAGCGCCCAGCTCGGCGCCGCCGGCGTGGACATCGGTGCGCTCGACGAGGCACCCGCCGAGGAAGCGCTGGAAGAGGCCGGCGAGGCCCCGGCGGAAGCCTGATCGAGGCACGGCCGCGCCGCATCCCGGCGCGGCTGTCACACGCCTGACACAGGGGACGGGTCCGATCCGTCCCGACACCCGTATTTCTGAAGGAGCACCCCGGATGGCAATCACAGCATCTATGGTCAAGGAACTGCGCGACACGACCGGCGCGGGCATGATGGACGCCAAGAAGGCACTGACCGAAAACGACGGCGACATGGAAGCCGCGGTCGACTGGCTGCGCACCAAGGGCCTCGCGAAGGCCGCCAAGAAATCCGGCCGCACCGCCGCCGAGGGCCTTGTGGCCGTCGTCGTCGACGGCGGACGTGGCGTGGCCGTCGAGGTCAACTCCGAAACCGACTTCGTCGGCAAGAACTCCGAGTTCCAGCAGATGGTCGCCGGGATCGCGCAAGTCGCGCTCGGCGTGTCGGACATCGACGCGCTCAAGGATGCGGACATGGGCGGCAAGCCGGTCTCGGAAGTCGTGACCGACAAGATCGCGACCATCGGCGAGAACATGGCCGTGCGCCGCATGGCCTCGGTCGAGGGCGAAACCGTCGTGTCCTACGTGCACAACGCCGCGGCACCCAACATGGGCAAGATCGGTGTTCTGGTCGCGATGACCGGCGGCGACGACGCCTTCGGCAAGCAGGTCGCGATGCACATCGCCGCCGTCAACCCGGCGTCGCTGTCCGAGGACGATCTCGACCCGGCGGTCGTCGAGAAGGAGCGCCAGGTCCAGATCGACATCGCGCGGGAAAGCGGCAAGCCCGAGCAGGTCATCGAGAAGATGATCGAAGGCCGGATGAAGAAGTACATGTCCGAGGTCACGCTGCTCAACCAGCAGTTCGTGGTGAACCCGGACCTGACCGTCGGCGCCGCCGCAGCAGAAGCCGGCGCCACGATCACCGGTTTCGTCCGGCTCGAAGTGGGCGAGGGTATCGAAGTGGTCAAGGAGGACTTCGCCGCAGAGGTCGCCAAGGCCGTCAAGGGCTGAGACCCACGACAAACGTCCGACAGGGGCGGTGCCGGGACCGGTGCCGCCCTTTTTCGTGTCCGGGGCACGGATGCAACGGGCGGGGCCATCATCGAAGACGACCCCGCCCGATCCCTTCCTGCGCCACCTGGGGAGCGGTGCGCACGGGGCAAGGGTCCGACCCGACGGCGGATCAATACGCCGCCGGGCCGGGGTCCGGGGATTAAGCCGGTCGGACGGAAGAGCCAAGTAATTCCAAGGGTCCCGCCCGGAGTTCCAGCGGCTAAGCCACCACTCACGGAACGATCTCAGAATGCGCGATGACGTGACGTCAATAAAGTAGGGGATTCCTTACCCGAACCTTGACCGCCGCGAAAAAGAATTAATCTCGACACTTGGATCGCTGCAGCCAGGTGCCCTCAGGCCTCCAGGACGAACATCTGGTTGCTGAACGCGGCCTTGAGTACGGCCTGCGCCGTGGTCTCGACCGACAGGGCCTCGCGCGCGAGGCGCAGGTGCTTTTCGACCGTGGCCGGCGTCAGCCCCATGATCGTTGCGATATCCTGCATCGTCTTGCCGTCGCCGACCCATTGCAGCGCTTCGCGCTGGCGCGGCGTCAGCCCGCGGTTGGGCGCGTTGTAGGGCAGGGTGAGGATCTTCAGGTGGGCGATGTTGTTCATCAGGTGGATGTCGCGCCCATGTTCCTGCCAGACCGCGTCGACTTCGGCTTGGGTCATGCCCTGTCGGGCCGTCAGCGCGATCGCCCCCTTGGACCGCGCCGAAATCGACTTGAAGCTGATGGTATAGCCAGCCGTTACGTTCATGCGGATGTTGAAGTCATAGACCTTCCGCTCGGCCGGAGTCAGGGTCGCGGTCTCGACCATCTGGCCCAGCATACCCCAGCCCATCGCGCCTTCGTTCGCCAGCGCCCAACGCACCATTGGCGCGTGGAAGTATTGCCCGCCACCGATGAAGGCGTCGAGGTACTCCTTGGGATGATTGCTGAGAATGATGAAGTCTTCCGGATCGCCCAGCGACGTCGACGTCCGGTAGCGCGTGAAGCCATAGATCAGCCGGTCAAAGCCGAACTCCGCCATCTTGGCGGTATGCGCCTTCCAAAGCTCCTCCATGCTTTGGCAATTCGCGAGGAAGTGCAGATAGTTACGCATCTATGTCAATCTGCCACGTGAGCCTTGATCGCATCCATGGCGAGCAGGTAGCCCTGCGCACCGAACCCGCAGATGATCCCCAGGGCCACCTTGGCGATGTAGGACGTGTGCCGGAAGTCCTCGCGTGCGTGCACGTTGCTCAGATGCAGTTCCACCAGCGGCAGTTCGACCGACGCCACGGCATCCATCAGCGCGATCGAGGTGTGCGTGTAGGCGCCGGCGTTCATCACGATGCCGACGTGCCGTCCACGCGCCGCGTGGATCAGGTCGACCATGACGCCTTCGTGGTTCGACTGTGCGAACTCGACATCGAACCCGATCTGCTTGCCGTGGCGCGCGCACATGCCTTCGATATCGGCGAGCGTCGTCGATCCATAGACATCCGGCTGGCGCGTACCCAGCAGATTGAGGTTGGGGCCGTTCAGAACGAGAATGGAAAGCATGGAAAGTCCTACAGGTCGGATTGACTATGCCTAGACGCTCGAAGGCGGGCAAGTCCAGTATCACTGGGGACGGATCAGCACACTATACTACTTCGGATAATCTGTATTATGGTAAAACTGTCATAGCCGGATTTCCTCTCGATTTCAGTCTGATGCCGTTGACATTGCATCTTGGGCGGTCAGTCTGGCTGCGAGACGCCATGATGCCGGAGGTCCCCAGACATGTCCAAATCCGAAATCGGCCTGATCGGTCTTGGAACCATGGGCGCAGCGCTTGCCTCGAACATTGCCGACAACGGTTTCCGCATCGCGGTCTGGAACCGCACGACGTCGGTCACGCAGGCGTTTCATCGCGACGCCGGCACGCTGGCCGACCGGATCACGCCGACCGAAACGCTCGAGGACTTCGTTGCGGCGATCGAGACGCCGCGGGCCATTATCGTCATGGTCCCGGCCGGAGACGCTGTCGACGAGCAGATCGCGCGTCTGCGTCCACTGCTGGGCGACGATGACCTGATCATCGATGCCGGAAACGCCAATTTCCACGACACGAACCGGCGCGCCGAGGCGTCCGGGGATCTGCCCTACCTGGGGATCGGGGTCTCCGGCGGGGAGGAAGGCGCGCGTTTCGGGCCGTCGATCATGGGCGGCGGTCGCAAGGTCTACTGGGACCGCGTTTCCCACGTGCTGGAAAAGATCGCCGCCGACTACGAGGGTGAACCGTGCGCCGCCTGGATGGGCGAAGCCGGCGCCGGGCATTTCGTCAAGGCGGTCCACAACGGCATCGAGTACTGCGACATGCAGCTGATTTCCGAGGCCTATGGCGTGATGCGCGACGGCCTTGCGATGGACGCCACCGAGATCGCGACGGTCTTCGACGGCTGGAACGACGGCGTTCTGAAATCCTATCTGATCGAGATTTCCGGCAAAGTCGCCGCGGCCACCGACCCCGCGACCGGCAAGCCGATGCTCGAAGTCATCGTCGACGCCGCCGGGCAGAAAGGCACCGGACGCTGGACGGTGATAGAGGCGCAGCATCTCGGCGCGCCGATCCCCGGGATCGAGGCGGCCGTAGTGGCGCGCAACCTCTCGTCGCGGCGTGACGAGCGCGCGCGCGGCGAAGAGATCTTCGGGGCGGCTCCGCGACGGATCGACCGGGACGCAATAGACATGGACACTCTGGAACGCGCGCTGATCGCAGGCAAGATCCTCAGCTACGCGCAGGGTTTCACGATGATCGCCGCGGCGTCCGAGCAGTTCGGATGGAAACTGCCCCTGCCCGAGATCGCCCGCGTGTGGCGCGAGGGCTGCATCATACGTTCGGCGATGCTCAACGACATGGCCGACGCGCTGACCGAAGACGCGAGCCGCAACCTGATGTTCGCACCGTATTTCACCCGGCATCTGGAAGACACCCATGACGCACTGCGGACCGTTGTGGCGCTGGGTGCGACGCATGGCATCGCGATGCCGGCGCTGTCGTCCTGCCTGGCCTATTTCGACGCGATGCGCACTGCGCGCGGGACCGCCAACATGATCCAGGGCCAGAGGGATTTCTTCGGAGCGCATGGGTTCGAACGCATTGACGGCGGCACGGGCCAACACGGACCCTGGGCCATGAAGGCACAGTCGGGCTGAAGGCCGCGTCTCGTGGCCCGTCAAGGGTCCCGCGCGGCAATTGCACGCCCAACCATCCGCGCCCTTTCGGGTCGCCGCGATGGCCGGGCGGCAGAGGCAGTTCAAATGTCTGAGTTCAATGCATTTCCACGGAGGTGGTAGGACTAGGGCTTTTGGTTCAATGACAGCACTTTGCCAGACCCGAGAGACACGTTCAGTGATCGAGGTCACACAAGGAAACATTTATCCAAAAATTTTCGAAAACCTGACATCTCGGGCATGAGCGACGCGGGTTGACTGCAGCCGGGCGGGCGAGACACGTTCTTCACCCGCCACGTGGGCCACTTCTGAAGGGTTGGCCGCACACTCCACGAGTGCAATGAACCTCCCTTGCCCTGGCTGCTGTTCGACGTATGCGCTAACCGAGCGCGTAGCCCGCGCCGCGCACCGTGCGCAGCGGGTCGGACCCGCCGTGCTGTGTGAGCGCCTTGCGCAACCGGCCGATGTGGACGTCCACCGTGCGCGTGTCGACATAGATGTCCCGGCCCCAGACGCGATCGAGCAGCTGCTCGCGCGAGAATACACGCCCGGGTTTCTCCATGAAGGTCGACAGCAAGCGAAACTCGGTCGGTCCGAGCTTGAGTTCGGCCGGGCCACGGTTCACGCGGTGGCTCGTCGCGTCGAGCACGATATCCTCGTATTCCAGACGCTCGCCGGCCGCAGCGGGCCGAACCCGGCGCAGCTGCGCCCGCACCCGTGCCATCAGTTCGATGACCGAATAGGGCTTGATCACGTAGTCGTCGGCGCCTGTTTCGAGCCCGCGCACCCTGTCGACTTCCTCGGAACGCGCCGACAGCATGATGATCGGGATGCCACGGGTGTCGGTGCGGACCTTGAGCCGGCGGCAGACCTCGATGCCGCTCAGGTGCGGCATCATCCAGTCGAGCACGATGATGTCCGGCCCAACCTCGTCAACCAGCATCAACGCCTCTTCACCGTCCTGCGCCCGTGACACCGCGAACCCTTCAGCTTCGAGGTTGTAGGCCAGCACCTCGCGCTGAGCCGGTTCGTCCTCGACCACGAGCACGCGCGGCTGATCGGCACTCATCCGTCCTACCCTCCGGTGACCATCGTCGAGGTCTCGTCGGCCTTTGGCCGCGGATCGTCGGGCTGCCCGCCCGTGACGAGATAGACGACCTGCTCGGCGATGGCGGTGACGTGGTCGCCCATGCGCTCGACGTTCTTGGCGATGAAATGCAGGTGCATGCAGGCGGTGATGTTGCGCGGATCCTCCATCATGAAGGTCAGGAACTCGCGGAACAGCGCGTTGTACATCTGGTCGACGTCGCGGTCTCGGTTGATGACGTCAGCGGCCAGTTCGGCGTCGCGCTGCACATAGCTGTCGAGCGCGTCCTTGAGCATCCTTTCGACTTCGCGGGCCATGCGCCGCAGCGCGCTGGCGCTGTCGTCGACCGGGGCCATCTGGGCCAGCACGCCGGTGCGCTTGGCCATGTTCTTGGCATAGTCGCCGATACGTTCGAGGTTGGCGCTGATCTTGATGACGCTGAGCACGAGACGCAGATCCGTGGCGGTCGGCGCGCGCAGCGCGATCACCCGCGCGGCCTCTTCGTTGATGATCTCCTCGAGCCCGTCGATGGCCTTGTCGTCCTTGCGGACCTGCTCGGCCAACTCCTCGTCGCGGGTCTCGAGCGACTGTGCGCCAAGACGGATCGCGTTCTCGACCAGACCGCCCATCTTCATGATCTGCGCCTGAATAGCCTCGAGATCCCTGTCGAAGGCGGAGGCGATATGCTGCTGTCCCTGCATGGTCTATCCTATCCGGCCGGTGATGTAGCTTTCGGTGCGCGGGTCGTTCGGGTTGGTGAAGATGTGCCCGGTCTCGCCGTATTCGACGAGGCTGCCTAGGTGGAAGAAGGCGGTCTTCTGACTGACGCGCGCCGCCTGCTGCATGGAGTGGGTCACGATCACAACCGAGTAGTTCTGGCGCAGCTCGTCGATCAGTTCCTCGACCTGCGCGGTCGCGATCGGGTCGAGCGCCGAGCACGGTTCGTCCATCAGCAGAACCTCGGGTTCGGTGGCCACCGCGCGCGCGATGCACAGGCGCTGCTGCTGGCCGCCCGACAGGCCGGTCCCGGGGGCGTGGAGCCGGTCCTTCACCTCGTTCCAGATCGCCGCACGATGCAGCGAGCGTTCGACGATCTCGTCGAGGTCCGCCTTGCTGCGCGCGAGCCCGTGAATGCGCGGCCCGTAGGCCACGTTGTCATAGATCGACTTCGGGAACGGGTTGGGTTTCTGGAACACCATGCCGACCTTCGCGCGCAGCTGCACCGGGTCGACCTGGCGGTCGTAGATGTCCTCGCCGTCGATGCGGATGTCGCCTTCGACGCGGCAGATGTCGATGGTGTCGTTCATCCGGTTCAGGCAGCGCAGAAAGGTCGACTTACCGCAGCCCGAGGGCCCGATGAAGGCGGTGACGGTCTTGTCCTCAATATCGACCGAGACGCTCTTGATCGCGTGCGTGTCGCCGTAGAAGACCTCGACGTCCCGTGCGGCGATCTTGATGGCATCGCTGTCCACGTCTCTCTCCAGTATTCTCATGTCGTTCATGTCGCGCCCTTTCCTACCAGCGGCGTTCGAACCGGCGGCGCAGGATGATCGCCAGTGTGTTCATCGTCAGCAGGAAGACGAGCAGGATGATAATGCCGCCCCATGCCTTTTCATAGAAGCTGACGTCCGCGCGCGCGGCCCAGGTGTAGATCTGCGCCGGCATCGCCGAGTTCGGTTCGACGAAGCCGTTGAGGAACCCGTCCGGATAGCCGCGCGCAACGAAGCCGACCATGCCGATCAGCAGAAGCGGCGCGGTCTCGCCCAGGGCCTGCGCCAGACCGATGATCGTGCCGGTCAGGATGCCGGGCATCGCAAGTGGCAGCACGTGGTGAAACACGGCCTGCATCTTCGAGGCGCCGACGCCGAGTGCCGCGTCACGGATCGACGGCGGCACCGCCTTCAGCGAAGCGCGGGTCGAGATGATGATCGTCGGCAGGGTCATCAGGGTCAGCACCAGCCCGCCGACCAGCGGCGCCGATTGCGGCAGATGCATGAACTGGATGAAGACCGCGAGGCCGAGGATACCGAAAACGATCGATGGCACCGCGGCGAGGTTCGAGATGTTGACCTCGATGAGATCGGTGAACCAGTTCTTGGGCGCGAATTCCTCGAGGTAGATCGAGGCCGCGACCCCGATCGGCAGCGACAGCACCAGTACGACCAGCATCATGAAGAACGACCCGATCACCGAGGCGCCGATGCCGGCGCCACCGGGGTTGTCCACGCCAGTATCCGCGCCGGTCAGAAAGGTCCAGTTGAACGCGGTATGGATGATCCCGGCATCGGCCAGCGCATCGACGAGGTCGAGGTCGGTCTTTTCGAGAAACCGGCTGTCCTGCATGCCCTCGCGGGTCACGCGACCGATGAAGTAGCCGTCGACGCGGGACGAAGCCGGCAAGTTGAAGCTGACCGGTTGACCGATATCGCCCGGGTTGGCCTGGTAGTGACTGCGGATCAGGCTACCGACCTTGCCGGCGATGCGCTGGATCGCGGCGGCGTCGAAGGGCACGTCCATCCCGCGTTCTTCGAGCTGCGCGTCAAGCGAGTCGACGAAATACGTCTCGTAGGCCCCGGTCTTCAGCAGCTGGCTCTCGGCCTCGTCGTATTGTTCCTGGCTCAGCGTCAGTTCCACGTCGAGTACCGTGCGCGTAAAGGCGGGCAGGCCCGAACGCACGATCGAGACGGCAAGGACGATCAGAAAGAAGAGGCCGATGCCGATTGCGGCCATGCCGTAGTAACGGAACCGCTTCTCGGCGGCATTGCGCTTCCGGGTGCGGGCATTCGCGGTCGTGAGCGAGCCGTTGCCCCGCGGCAGGTCCGTCGGGTCGATACGCGCGTCGGTCATTCGTACTGCTCCCGGTATTTCCGCACGATGTAGAGTGCGACTATGTTGAGCGCCAATGTGATCAGGAAAAGCGTCATGCCAAGCGCGAAGGCCACCAGAGCCTCGGGCGAGGCGAAGTCGGCATCGCCGGTCAGCTGGCTGACGATCTTGGCGGTCACCGTCGTCATCGCCTCGAAGGGATTCAGGCTCAGCCGGGCCGCGGCCCCTGCCCCGAGCACCACGATCATGGTTTCACCGATGGCGCGCGAAGCCGCGAGAAGGATCGCCCCGACGATGCCCGGCAGGGCGGCGGGAAGGACGACCTGGCGGATGGTCTCGGACTGCGTGGCGCCGAGCCCGTAGGAGCCATCCCGCAGCGCCTGCGGGACCGCATTGATGATGTCGTCCGACAGAGAGCTGACGAAGGGGATGAGCATGATGCCCATAACCAACCCTGCGGTCATCACCGCCGAGGCCGATTGCATCCAGCCCAGCCCGTCGCGCCCGAAGACCGTCAGCAGCAGCGGCCCGACGGTGAGCAGCGCGAAGAGGCCGTAGACGATGGTCGGAATACCCGCGAGGATTTCCAGCAGCGGCTTGGCGACGGCGCGAACGCGCTTCGAGGCGTACTCCGAAAGGTAGATCGCCGCGAAAAGCCCGATCGGCACCGCGACCAGAAGGGCGACCAGCGAAATGTAGAACGTGCCCCAGAGCAGCGGCAGAATGCCGAGTTCAGAGCTGCCACCGCGCCCGGAGAAGCTCGGCGCCCATTCCAGCGAGGTAAAGAAATCCGCCATCGGGTAGAGCCGGAAGAATTCGACCGTGTTGAAGACCAGCGACAACACAATACCGACCGTTGTCAGGATGGCGATGGACGCCGCACCGATCAGCAGCGCGCGCACGCCCTGCTCGACCGTGTTGCGCGCGCGGAAGGCGGGCCGCGCCTCGCGGAACCCCCAGGCGGCACCGGCAAGCGCGACAAGGACGGCGAGACCGGTCATGATCGCGTAGCCTGTGGCGTTCATCGTGCGGTATCTCTGCGCGGCCGCAAGCACCGGTTCGGTGATCTGCGAGGTGATGACTTGGCCCGCCTCGCGCAGCCGGTCGGTCAATGCCTCGACGTCGATATCGCTGCCGCGTGACTGCGCATCGGTCATGGCGCCGGTCGCGACGGCGCTGTCGAGCCCGTCGGCGACGCGACGCACTTCCGACATGACCAGGCCGCGCGACGAGCTGTCCGAGATGGCCGCATCGGGCACCATGCCCGAGACAACGGAATTCACGTAGATCGGCTGCGCGATGAGCCAGACCACGATCAGAAGCGCTGCGGGCACCACCGATTTCAGCGCCGCGTTCCAGCCGTAGTAGGACGGCAGCGAGTGCAGCACGCGGCTGTCCCCCGCGGCCTGCCGCAGCGCCCCGGTCCGGCCCGACAGGAACCCTGCCGTGGCGATGGCCAGAACGATGGCGAAGAGCCAGATGATGGGCATGCGCCCTACCCCCGATCAGTGATGACTTGTGTCGTAAACGACCCCGGGGGCGGTAGTTGCACCGCCCCCGGAGTTTCGTTCGCGTTCAGGCGATCAGGACCCGCCGCCCATGACCATTTCGTCCGCCACGGCGGCCTGGGTCTTGGCCAGCTCCGGATCGGCCACGAGGCCGTAGTTGGCCAGCGGGCTGCCCGGTCCTGCGACCTCGTCGGCTACGAAGAACTGCGCGTATTCCTTCAGACCGGGGATCACGCCGATGTGGGCCTTCTTCACGTAGAAGAACAGCGGGCGCGACACGGGGTATTCGCCCGAGGCGATGGTCTCGGTCTTCGGCTCGACGCCGCTCATCGTGGCGACCTTCAGCTTGTCGGTGTTGTTCTCGTAGAACGCGAGTCCGAACACGCCGATGCCGTTGGTGTTGCTGTCGATGCGCGACAGGGTCTCGGTGTAGTCGCCGTCGATGTCGACCGACTTGCCGTCCGTGCGCACGTCGAGGCAGGCGTCCTCGGCGTCGTCCTCGCTCATGCCGCCATCGAGCATGGCCTGCATCGCGCCGGTCTCTTCGCAGCCGATCAGCAGGACCTTCTCTTCGAAGACCTCACGGGTGCCGTGCTTGGTGCCGGGAATGAACATCGCGATTTCGACGTCCGGCAGGTCGCCGTTGAACTCGGCCCAGGTGTTGTGCGGGTTGTCGACCACTTCGCCGTCCTTCAGGACTTTGGCGCCGATCGCGTTGAAGATGTCGGAGGGCTCGAAGGCGGTGAAGTCGGGTCCGCCCTGCTGCGAGGCGAAGACGATGCCGTCATAGCCGATGCGCACCTCGATGATTTCGGTCACGCCGTTCTCGGCGCAGGCCGCGATTTCCTTCTCGCGAATCTGGCGCGAGGCGTTGGCGACGTCGATGGTGTTCTCGCCCACGCCTTCGCAGAAGCGCTTGAGGCCGGCCGAGGAGCCACCCGATTCGACCACCGGAGTCGGGAAGTCGAAGTTCTCGCCGAAGGCCTCGGCGACGATGGACGCGTAGGGCAGAACGGTCGAGGATCCGGCGACCTGGACCTGGTCCCGGGCGGATGCGGCGGTGGCGCTGACGGCAGCAATCGCGAGCGCGGATGTTGTGAGTTTCACGAGCGACATGATGTCTCCTGCATATGGCTTGGTGGCGGTCGATCACCCCCATGGCGACCTTGCCCGCTGCCTAGTGGTCGGACGCAATGCTTTTGCGACAGTTTTGTAACAGGCATGTGACACAGCACCGTGCGACCCCCATGTTACGCTAGGGAACCGCGGCTAAAAACGCTCAGGCAGCCGGCACGTCCATGGGCAGGATGACGATGAAGCACGCCCCCTGCCCCAACTCGCTTTCGACGCGCAGACGTCCGCGGTGGCGGTTGACGATATGCTTGACGATGGCCAACCCCAACCCCGTACCGCCCAGGGCGCGGCTGCGGTGGCTGTCGGCACGATAGAAGCGTTCGGTGAGCCGCGGCAGGTGCACCGCATCGATGCCCGGACCGTCGTCGGCAACATACACGCGCACACCCGGAGCGCGCAGCGCGGGGTCACGCTCGGCGACTTCGATTCGCACCGTCACGCGCCCGCCAGCCGCGCCGTACTTGATCGCGTTCTCAACGAGGTTTGTGAAAACCTGCATCAACTGGTCGGCGTCGCCGAGAATCGTCACCGGCCCGTCGGGAAATTGGGTTTCGAAGACAACTCCGGCCTCGTCTGCCAGCGGCGTCAGCGTGCGCAGCACCGAGGCGAGAATATCGGTCAGCACCACTTTCCCGCGCGGTCGCACACGCTCGTCGGCCTCGACCCGGCTGAGCGACAGCAGATCGCCCACCAGCCGGTTCATCCTGCTGGCCTCGCCGTCCATGATGTCGAGGAACCTCTCGCGGGCCGCGGCATCCTCGCGGGCCGGGCCGCGCAGTGTCTCGATGAATCCGGTGAGCGCAGTCAGCGGCGTGCGCAGTTCGTGACTGACGTTGGCGACGAAGTCGCGCCGCATCTGCACCGCCCGCTCCAGGTGGGTCACGTCGATGAAGCACAGCAGGACGACGTTCAGGGAATCGACGGTGCGCACCGTGACCTGAAAGGTGGTGTCCTGCGCGCCGTCGTTGGAGAGGTAAGGAACGGTACGGGCCTGTCCGTCGCGCAGGGTGCCTTCGACGGCGTCGATCAGCGCCGGCTGGCGCAGCATGGTGACGAAGTTGCGCCCCTCGATCCCCTGCCCGATGACGGCGCGCGCTTCGGTGTTCGAGGCGGCGATGCGTTCCTCCCGGTCTATGACCAGAGCCGGCAGCGGCAGCGCGCCCAGTAGATCAGCGTACTCCCGGGCGACCACCGCTCAGCGGGTCCGTGCCGCGGCCGCGGCCTCGGTGAAAACCGCGCAAAGCGCGTCGGGCTCTTCCAGCCCGACCGAGACCCGGAAGAAGCCTTCGCCGATACCCAGCGCGGCCCGCTGTTCGGGGCTCAGCGCGCGGTGGGACGAGGATGCGGGATGCGACAGGGTGGTGCCGACATCGCCCAGCGTCGGCGCAAAAGACAGCCCCTCGGCGGCACGGGTGAAGGCATTGGCCTCGGCTCGGCCGCCGTCAAGCTCGAAGCTCACCATGTTGCAGAACCTACCCTCCAGCAGCGCGTCGGCGCGCGCGTGGTCCGGGTGATCCGCGCGTCCCGGGTAGATCACCCGGCGCACGCCGCCCAAAGCCGACAGGTGGTCCGCAAGGACCTGTGCGGTGGCCTGCGCGCGGTCGAACCGCAGATCGAAGGTCAGCATGCCGCGTTCGGCCAGCCAGCAGTCGAAAGGGCTTGGCGTCAGGCCGGCGGTTATGGAAAAGACGCGCAGCCGCTCGGCCAGCGCCGCGTCGGCAGCGGCGGCATAGCCCAGCATGACATCGGAATGCCCGGCGAGCAGCTTGGTCAGCGAATGGATCACGATATCCGCACCGGCCTCGAACGGCTTGAATGCGCGCGGCGTGGTGAAGGTGTTGTCGACCGCCAGCAGCACGCCGGTTTCTTTCGCGAGCCGCGCCAATCCGGCGATGTCGGCCACGCGCAGCGTCGGGTTCGACACTGCCTCGACGAGGATCAGCCGGGTCTCGGGCCTGAGCGCCGCGCGCACGGCCTCGACATCGCCCACGTCGACCAGAGAGGTTTCAAGCCCGAGGCGCGGCAGATCCTCGTTCATCATCCGCAGCGAACGCCCGTAAAGTTGATTGCCGCCAATCACATGATCGCCGGCCTTGAACAGCCCCAGAAGCACCGCCGACACCGCCGCCATCCCCGAGGCGGTCACGATCCCCGGATGTGGCGCGCCCTCCATCCGGTCGAGCCGGCGCCCGACGACATCGGCGTTGGGATGTCCTTCGCGGGAGTAGGTGTAGCCCTGCAGCCGCCCCTCGTACTGCGCGTCGAGCATGTCGGGCGTGTCAGAGGCATAGACCACCGAAGGCGACAGCGGCGTGACCACCGGACGCGACGCGCTTTCGGGCAGTGCGTTGGGGCGCACCAGCGAGGAGGTTTCGTTTTTCATGCTAGCCCTCCAGCCTGCGCAGCCCGTCGCGGAACACCCGCATTTTCGCCTGATAGGCTTCGGCGCTTGCGGTCAGGCCGGCGATGGTATCGGCGTCGATCTCGCGCACGACCTTTCCGGGCGCACCCACCACGAGCGAATCGTCGGGGATGACCTTGTTCTCGGTGATCAGCGCCCCGGCCCCGATCAGGCAGTTCCGGCCGATCTTCGCACCGTTGAGCACCGTCGCGCCCATGCCGATCAGCGAATTGTCCCCGATCGTGCAGCCGTGCAGCATCGCCTTGTGACCGATGGTACAATCGGCACCGATGCTCAGCGGATACCCCATGTCGGTGTGAAAAACGCAGTTTTCCTGCACGTTGCTGCCCGGTCCGACGCGGATCTCCTCGTTGTCGCCGCGCAGCGTCGCGCCGAACCAGACCGAAGCGCCCGCCTCGAGCACGACGCGCCCGATGACGTTCGCATCCGGCGCCACCCAGCAATCGTCGTGAACCTTCGGCGTCACGTCGTCCAATGCGTAAAGCGTCATGTCAGATCCTTGAACTCGGCCTGCAGCCCGCGCACGTGCTCGACGAGGTCGGGCTGCTGCTTGCGGCGCAGGCGCGTGGCGGTGATGATGGTCTTCAGCTGTGCCTCGGTGGTGTCGAGATCGTCATTGACCAGCACGTAGTCGTAGCTGTCCCAATGGCTGATCTCGTCCCAGCTTTTCTCCATCCGGCGCGCGATGGTCGCGGCGTCGTCCTGCCCGCGTGCCTCGAGCCGCGATTTCAGCGCCGCGATCGAGGGCGGCAGAAGGAAGATCGACAGTGTGTGCGTGTCGAGCGTCGAGTTGGCGATCTGCTGCGCCCCCTGCCAGTCGATGTCGAACAGCACATCCTGGCCGGATTCGAACGCCTTCTCTACCGGCTTGCGCGGCGAGCCGTAGAAATTGCCGAAGACGAAGGCATGTTCCAGCATCTCGCCGTCGTCGACCATCTGCTTGAATGTCGCCTCGTCCGAGAAGTGGTACTCGCGCCCGTCGACCTCGCCCGGACGCGGGGCACGGGTGGTGGCCGAGATCGAAAAGACGATATCGGGGTCCCAGTCGCGCAGACGCCGCGCCAGCGTCGACTTGCCCGCCCCGGAGGGCGAACTGAGAATGATCAGAAGGCCGCGCCGGGTGCCACTCATCGCCTCACTCCACGTTCTGCGCCTGTTCGCGCATCTGGTCGATCAGCACCTTTAGCGCCAGCCCGATCTGCGTCAGTTCCGCGTTCTGGGATTTCGAGCAGAGCGTGTTGGCCTCCCGGTTGAACTCCTGCATCAGGAAATCGAGCTTGCGACCCACGGCGCCGCCCTCGTCGAGCAGCCGACGGGCCGCGCCCACATGGGTGCGCAGCCGGTCGATTTCTTCGGTCACGTCGGACTTGACGGCGATCAGCGCCAGTTCCTGCGCAACCCGGTCGGGGTCCGCACCCTCGGCGCCGTCAAGCACCTTGGCAAGGTTGCGTCGCAGGGTGTCGCCAAGCTCTGCGCTGCGCGCCTCGAGCGCGCCGGCGGCCTGAGCGACCAGCGCGTCGACCTCGTCGAGCTGGCCGCGCAGCACCGCGGCAAGCGCCTTGCCTTCCGCCTCACGCATCGTGTCGAACTCATCGGCCAGCGTCGCGAACTGTGCCAGCAATGCGCCGCGCAGCGCCACGGTTTCGGTCTCGTCCGGGCCCGACTGGTCCATCACGCCGCGCTGAGCCAGAAGATCACTGGCCCGCGACGGCGCCAGCGCGACACCCTTTTCCGACGCCATCGCCTCGACCGTCGCCAGCGCTTCGAGCAGTTGCGCGACCTGCGCCTTGTTCAGCGAAAGACCGCCCGCAGCCTCGTCGCGCGACACGCGCAGAGAACAGGTGACATTGCCGCGCTTGACCGCCGAGGCCAGCGTTGCGCGCAACCCGACTTCAAGACCCTCGATCCAATCCGGAACGCGGAAGCGCAGGTCGAGCCCCTTGCCGTTGACCGAGCGCAGTTCCCAGGACCAGTTGTATCGGCCGAGCGTCCCGGTGGCGGAGGCGAAACCGGTCATGGATCGGAGCATCGGGGAACATCCTCGGAATTGGTCTTGAAGTCTGCCTTATGGCGAATTGGCGCGGCAGGACAACCCCCGACCCTTTGGCCGCAGGCACTCGGCGCAACGTGCGTCAGGTTAACCAGTTGGAAAGTTCCCACGCCGTTTGATGAAAATTCTTGGTATTAATTTCCAGGTAACGAAACGGTAACGACCACGCCGCGCCGGTCCCGGGCAACCCGGGTCTGACGCGGCAGAGACCGCTCCGGCCCGGGCGCAGACCGGCCGCATTCGGAAGGTGAACGACAATGGACAAGAGCGTGCAAAATCCGCAAAATGTGGTTGCGATGTCACGGAATGTCTCCCAGTCCGGCTATTCTCCACTGGCTCAGGTCGAAGCCTACTGGGAAGGTTTGCGCGGTGGCCGGCTGATGCCGAACCGCGCCGAGATCGATCCACGCGGAATCGAGAACGCGCTCGAATACGCCTTTATCGTCGAGCGCATCGCACCGGGCATCGCGCGCCTGCGCATCGCCGGAAGTCATCTGAGCGACTTGATGGGGATGGAGGTGCGCGGCATGCCGCTGACCTCGTTCATCAATCCCAGCTCGCGCCGTCAGGTCGGCGACCTGCTCGAGGAAGTGTTCGAGACCCCGGCCTGCTGCACGCTGCGTCTGTCTTCGCCCGCCGGGGCCGGCGCACCCGCCATCGACGCCCGCATGCTGCTGCTGCCCCTGAAAAGCGACCTCGGAGACGTGAGCCGGATCCTCGGCGCGCTGGTGGCCGTGGGGGACATGGGGCGCGGTCCACGCCGTTTCGACATCGCAGGCAGCGCTATGCGCCCGATCGTGGCCGGGACAGTAACGCCGGCGCGTGCTGACACAGCACCCGAGAAGCCGACGCACGCCGGACTACCCGCCAAAACTGACCCGGCACCCGGTTTCGGTGACGCGGCGGCGCCGTTTCGGTCGCAACGCCCTCCGCGCCCGGCCAAGGGCCGACCCCACTTGCGGCTCGTCAAGTCCGACGACTGACGCCGCCCACCGGCGCACCCCACGTCATTTCAGCAAGCCAATTGGTGTGCATTCTGCCGCCCGCGTCCGCGCGGGCGGCAATTTCCTTTTCTTGGCATAACCAACGAAAAGGGGGCCCGCGCCATGCGCGAGCCCCCAAATTGTCAGCGCCGCTGTCGCAGTTGCTGGCGCCGCCTCGGTCAGACCGCCGCCTTGGCCTGCTGTGCCGCGCGGCGGTCCGAGATTTCCTCGGCCACGAGGAAGGCCAGTTCGAGCGCCTGGCTGGCGTTGAGGCGCGGGTCGCAGGCCGTGTGGTAGCGGTCCGACAGGTCCTCGTCGCTGACCGCCCGCACGCCACCCGTGCATTCGGTCACGTCCGAACCGGTCATCTCAAAATGCACTCCCGCCGGGATCGTGCCTTCGGCGGCATGAACGTCGAAGAACTCACGCACTTCGCGCAGCACCGAATCGAACGGCCGGGTCTTGTAACCGGACGAGGACTTGATGGTGTTGCCGTGCATCGGATCGCAGCTCCAGACCACGTTGGCGCCCTCGGCCTGCACCGTCTTGATGAGCCGCGGCAGGTGTTCACCCACCGAGCCCGCCCCGAAGCGCGCGATCAGGGTCAGACGCCCCTCTTCGTTCTCGGGGTTGAGCTTGGCCATCAGCCGCTTCAGATCGTCGGCCTGCATGGTCGGGCCGCATTTCAGGCCGATCGGATTCTGCACGCCGCTGGCGTACTCGACATGCGCGCCGTCCGGCTGGCGTGTGCGGTCGCCGATCCAGATCATGTGTCCGGAGCCCGCGAGCCACTTCCCGGTGGTCGAATCGACCCGGGTCAGCGCCTCTTCGTACTCCAGCAGCAACGCCTCGTGGCTTGTGTAGAACTCCACCGACTGCAGCGTGTGCGCGGTTTCGGCAGTGACACCGGCCGCCTGCATGAAGTCGAGCGTGTCGGAGATCCGGTTGGCGATCTCGCGGTAGCGGTCGACTTTCTCGTTCTCGGTAAAGCCCAGCGTCCAGGAATGGACCTGGTGCACGTCGGCATAACCGCCGGTCGAAAAAGCCCGGAGCAGGTTCAGCGTCGCGGCGGCCTGGGTGTAGGCGCGCAACATCTTTTCCGGGTCCGGGATCCGGGCGTCGGCCGTGAAGGCCAGTTCATTGATGATATCGCCGCGGTAGCTCGGAAGCTCGACGCCGCCCACGGTCTCGGTCGGGGCCGAGCGCGGCTTGGCGAACTGGCCCGCCATGCGTCCGACCTTGATGACCGGCACCTTGGCGCCGTGGGTCAGCACGATCGCCATCTGCAGCATCACCTTGAACGTGTCGCGGATCAGGTCCGAGGAGAACTGCTCGAAGCTTTCGGCGCAATCCCCGCCCTGCAGCAGGAAGGCCTCGCCCCGCCCGGCCGCGCCGAGGTGTTTCTTGAGCCGGCGCGCCTCGCCCGCGAAGACAAGCAAGGGAAACCGCGCAAGCTGTGCCTCGACCGCGTTCAGGGCCGCGACGTCCGGATAATCCGGCATCTGGACCCTGGGAAGGCTACGCCAGCTCGACTTGTTCCATTCGCTCATCGTTTCAACTCCCGTGTCCGGGCCGCGCCCTCCGCGGCCCGCTCAAGTGCGGGCCTCTATACAAAAGCTCGGCGGCGGTGACCATATCACAATTTCGACCCCTTGACGTCGCGGATCGCGCATGGGCAAGCTTTCCCGGGATCGGAGCCGCCCCGGATCTGGCGCGTCCCGCCTCTCCGACACGACCATGAGACCCGCATGCCGCCGCGCCACGCCACCGCCACGACCGCCGCTGAGGAAAAACCGCAGCGCTTCGTCTTCGTGCTTCTGGAAAACTTCACCCTCCTGTCCTTCGCCTCGGCGATCGAAAGCCTGCGCATCGCCAACCGCATGGCCGACCGCCGGATCTACGACTGGATCGTGGTCGGCGAGGGCGGCGAGACGGTGCCGTGCTCGGCCGGGGCACAGTTCAAGCTCGACGGGGACCTGGGCGAGCTTGGCCGCGACGACACTGTGATGCTGTGCGGCGGCATCGACGTGCAGGCGGCGACGACGAAGAAGGTGCTGTCCTGGCTGCGCCGCGAGGCGCGCAAGGGACTGCGCGTCGGCGGGCTCTGCACCGCGGCCTACACGATGGCGCGCGCCGGGCTTCTGGACGACAAGAAGGCGACGATCCACTGGGAGAACCAGGACAGTTTCGCCGAAGAATTCCAAGACGTTACGCTGACCAAGTCGGTCTTCGTTGTCGACGGCAACAGGATGACCACCGCGGGCGGCACCTCCTCGATCGACCTGATGCTCAAGCTGATCGCGGACGGGCATGGCGAGGATCTCGCCAACCTGGTGGCCGACCAGCTGATCTATTCGTCGATCCGCACCGACCAGGACACCCAGCGCCTGAGCGTGCCCACGCGCATCGGCGTCCGCCACCCGAAGCTGAGCCAGGTCATCCAGATGATGGAACAGGCCATCGAGGAGCCGATCAGCCCCTCGGTGCTGGCCAAGAACGTCGGCATGTCGACGCGCCAGCTCGAACGGCTGTTCCGGCGCTACCTCAGCCGCTCGCCCAAGCGCTATTACATGGAGCTGCGCCTGCAGAAGGCGCGCAATCTGCTGATGCAGACCGACATGAGCGTCATCAATGTCGCACTTGCCTGCGGGTTCGCGAGCCCCTCGCATTTCTCGAAATGCTACCGGGCGCATTACGACACGACGCCGTACCGCGAGCGCGGCAGCCACGCGACGCGTCTGTCGATCTGATCCGAGTGCGCCCCTCCGGGGCATTGTTCTTGTTTGCGCCCTGACGGGCGCGTGCCTCCGGCGGGGATGTTTTCGAACCAGAGAGGATCAGTCGCGCGTGAGCCGATAGAGCGTGCCGTCGGTGACCGAGAGAAAGAGGATGCTGCCGTCCGGGGCCTTGACGATGTCGCGCACGCGACCCGTCTCGGCGGCTTCGATCTGTTCCGCCTCGCGGGCGGTATCGCCGTCGACTTCGATCCGCGAGATGTAATCGAACTTGAGCGATCCGACGAAGATGTCGCCCTGCCAGTCCGGAAACATCTCGCCCTGGTAGACCAGCAGGCCCGACGGCGCGATCGACGGGTCCCAGTAAAGCGCGGGCTGTTCCATGCCCTCCTTCGCCGTGCCCTCACCGATCCGGGCGCCCGAGTAGTGCACCCCGTAGGAGATCACCGGCCAGCCGTAATTGGCGCCTTTCTCGATCCTGTTGACCTCGTCGCCGCCGCGCGCGCCGTGCTCGGAGATCCACAGGGTGCCGTTTGCATCGAGACCCGCCCCTTGCGGGTTGCGATGGCCATAGGACCAGATTTCGGGCCGCGCACCGGCGCTGCCTGCGAAGGGGTTGTCGGGCGGGACGCTGCCGTCGCGGGTTACGCGGATCACGCTGCCGTTGTGTCGGTCGAGGTCCTGTGAAGACGGCCGATCGCCGCGGTCGCCGATGGTGACGAAGAGCGTGCCGTCAGGCGCTTCGACAACCCGCGAGCCGAAGTGGCGGCCGCCGGACGACCCCGGCGCCATCTCGAACAGCACCCGCAACGCCTCGAGCCGCGTCGCGTCCGCCGAGAGGCGGGCCGAGGCCAAGGCCGTGCCGCTGCCGCCGGACTGCGGCGTGGCATAGGTCAAAAACAGCGTGCGGCTGGTCGCGAAATCGCGCGCCGGGGTGATGTCGAGCAGACCGCCCTGCCCCGCGACCGCGACCTCCGGGAGGCCGGCGACATCGCTGAGCGCGCCGTCGCGGAAGAGCCGCAGGCGTCCGGCCCGCTCGGTCACCAACAGTGCACCGTTCGGCAGCACACCGATGCCCCAGGGTTCATCGAGTCCCTCGACCACCGGTTCGATGCGCACACCCGACGGCAGGTCGGCATCGACACCCGTCGTGCAGGCAGAGCACAAGGCCAGAGCGATCAATCGGACTGCGGCGGACATGAAACACTCTTTCGGTCAAGGGACGGTCCCGGGGATATCTAGCGGGGCGCGACGTCTTGGCCACCGCTGCGCGAAACTGCCGCAAGGGCGGGTTGGAGGGGCGGTGAAATGGCTTTTCTTTTCCACAGGCCGGGCATAGCCTGACCGTCGAACGAAAGTTCCAACACGGGAGAGACCAAAATGAAGAAACTGCTGCGGACCTCCGCCGCGACGGCGCTGCTGGCGACGACGGCCCTGTCCGGCGCACATGCCGAGGACGTCAAGCTGGGCATCCTGATCGGCTTCACCGGCCCGATCGAATCCCTGACCGCGGCGATGGCCGCCGGCGCCGAGATGGCGATGCAGGAAGTCACCGACAGCGGTGCGCTGCTCGACGGGGCCACGGTTGTTCCGGTGCGCGCCGACACCGGCTGCATCGACAACGGCCTGGCGACCTCGAACGCCGAGCGCCTGATCGGCGAAGGCGTCGCCGGCATCATCGGCGGCGACTGTTCGGGCGTCACCGGCGCGATCCTGCAGAACGTGGCCTTGCCCAACGGCATGGTGATGATTTCGCCCTCGGCGACCTCGCCGGGGCTGACCACGATGGAAGACAACGACCTCTTCTTCCGCACCGCGCCCTCGGACGCGCGCGAAGGCGAGGTTATGGCCGAGATCCTTCAGGAACGCGGCGTGAACTCGATCGCGCTCACCTACACCAACAACGACTATGGAAAGGGCTTGGCGGACGCGATCGAGAATTCGTTCAAGGCGATCGGCGGCGAGGTGACGATCGTGACCGCGCATGAGGACGGCAAGGCCGACTATTCCGCCGAGATGGGCGCGCTGGCCTCCGCGGGCGGTGACCTGCTGGTGGTCGCGGGCTATCTCGACCAGGGCGGGCTCGGGATCATCAACGCGGCGCTCGACACCGGCGCCTTCGACACGTTCGGACTGCCCGGGGGCATGATCGGCGACAGCCTGCCCGAGAACGTCGGCCCCGCGCTCGACGGTTCCTATGGCCAGATCGCAGGCTCGGGCGGCGAAGGCGCCGACAAGATGTCGGAAATGGCCGAGGCCGGCGGTTTTGACGGCACCTCCCCCTACACGCCCGAAAGCTACGACGCGGCGGCGCTCTTCATGCTGGCGATGCAGGCGGCGGGTTCGACCGATCCGGCCGCATACGGCCCGAAGATCATGGAAGTCGCCAACGAGCCGGGCGAGAAGATCTATCCCGGCGAACTCGAGAAGGCACTTGGCATTCTCAAGGACGGCGGCGACATCGATTACGTCGGGGCGTCGGCCGTGGAGCTGATCGGACCGGGCGAAAGCGCCGGGACCTATCGCATGATCGAGGTCAAGGACGGCAAGAACGAAACCATCGGGTTCAAGTGATCCGGATCGTGTAAGAGAGACAGCCCGGGGCGCTTCCCGGGCTGTTTCCAATAGCAACGGCGCCAAAAAGTGGCGCGCAACGAACAAGAGCGCCGGCCAAGGCGCGACGGGGATGGCTGCATGATCGTCGTTGACGACGTCCACAAGCATTTCGGCGGGTTTCATGCCGTCGACGGGGCGAGCCTGAAGATCGACCAGGGGTCGATCACCGGGCTCATCGGGCCAAACGGGGCCGGAAAGACGACCCTTTTCAACGTGATCGCGGGCGTACTTAAACCGACCTCGGGGCGCGTGACGATGGCCGGCGAGGATATCACCGGGCTGCCGCCGCACGAGCTGTTTCACAAGGGACTGCTGCGCACCTTCCAGATCGCGCACGAGTTCGCTTCGATGTCCTGCCGCGAGAACCTTATGATGGTGCCGGGGGCGCAGTCGGGCGAGGCCCTTTGGAACACTTGGTTCGGGCGCAAGCGGATCGCCGACGAGGAGCGCGCGCTGAAGGCCAAGGCCGACGAGGTGCTCGAGTTCCTGACGATCTCGCATCTTGCCGATCACAAGGCCGGGCAGATCTCCGGCGGGCAAAAGAAGCTACTGGAGCTCGGCCGCACCATGATGGTCGACGCGCGCATCGTGTTTCTGGACGAGGTCGGCGCGGGCGTGAACCGGACCCTGCTCAACACCATCGGCGACGCCATCCTGAGGCTCAATCAGGAGCGCGGCTACACCTTCGTGGTGATCGAGCATGACATGGATTTCATCGGCCGGCTCTGCGACCCGGTGATCTGCATGGCCGAGGGCAAGGTGCTGGCCGAAGGCACGCTCGACGAGATCAAGGCCAACGAGCACGTGATCGAGGCCTATCTCGGCACCGGTCTCAAGAACAAGGCGACCGCATGACGGCGCTAAAACGAAGCGCCCGGACCAACGGGCGCGCAGGATGAGGGGGGCGCGCGCATGAGCGGCGAGCCTTATGACGATCGCGGCAACAAGGATTTGTCGCTGGGCGACGGGTCGAAGATGGGACAGGCGCGCCCGGTGAAGAAAGGCGGCAAGGCCACGCCCTCTCCCGGCGGTCCGTTCCTGATCGGCGACAGCATGACGGGCGGTTACGGTGCCGGGCCGGACATCCTGCACGACTGCACCATCGCGGTGGACCGCGGCGAGATCGCGGTGATCGTCGGCCCGAACGGGGCCGGCAAGTCGACGGCGATGAAGGCGGTCTTCGGGATGCTCGACGTGCGCCAAGGTCACGTTCGGCTCGACGGCGAGGACATCACCGCGCTCAGCCCGCAGGACCGGGTGGTCAAGGGCATGGGTTTCGTGCCGCAGACCTCGAACATCTTCACCTCGATGACCGTAGAAGAGAACCTCGAAATGGGCGCTTTCATCCGGCGCGACGACTTTTCGGACACGATGGAACAGGTCTACGACCTGTTCCCGATCCTGCGCGAGAAGCGTCGCCAGCCCGCCGGAGAACTCTCGGGCGGCCAGCGCCAGCAGGTCGCCGTGGGCCGGGCGCTGATGACCCAGCCCAAGGTGCTGATGCTCGACGAACCGACCGCCGGCGTGTCGCCCATCGTCATGGACGAGCTTTTCGATCGCATCATCGAGGTCGCGCGCACCGGCATCCCGATCCTGATGGTCGAACAGAACGCGCGCCAGGCGCTCGAGATCGCGGACAAGGGCTATGTCCTCGTCCAGGGCCGCAACGCCTACACCGGGACCGGCAAGGAACTGCTGGAAGACCCCGAAGTGCGCAAATCCTTCCTGGGGGGCTGAGAGATGGACCTCGTCAACGCTTTCGTCACCCTCGCCAATTTCGTCATCATTCCGGCGATGGCATACGGATCGCAGCTGGCGCTTGGCGCGCTCGGGGTGACGCTGATCTACGGCATCCTGCGGTTCTCGAACTTCGCCCACGGCGACACGATGGCCTTCGGGGCGATGGTGACCGTGCTGGTGACCTGGCTCTTCCAGAGCTGGGGTCTGAGCCTAGGTGTGCTGCCGACCGCCCTGATCGCCCTGCCCTTCGGCATTCTCGCCTGCATGGGCCTGCTGCTGGCCACCGACCGGGTTGTCTACCGCTTCTACCGCGAACAGAAGGCCAAGCCGGTGATCCTCGTGATCGTCTCGCTGGGGGTCACCTTCGTGATGAACGGCATCGTGCGTTTCATCATCGGCCCGGATGACCAAAACTTTCTCGACGGCGAACGCTTCATCATCTCGGCGCGCACCTTCCGCGAGATGACCGGACTCGACGAGGGGCTCGCGATCAAGACTACGCAGGGCATCACCGTGGTCACCGCCGTCATCGTCGTGGCGCTGCTCTTCTGGTTCCTGAACCGGACGCGCACCGGCAAGTCGATGCGCGCCTATTCCGACAACGAGGATCTGGCGCTGCTCTCGGGCATCAACCCCGAGCGCGTGGTGGCGATCACCTGGATGATCGTGGCCGCCCTCGCGACCATCGCCGGTGTGCTCTACGGGCTCGATAAGTCGTTCAAGCCCTTCACATACTTCCAGCTTCTGCTGCCGATCTTCGCCTCGGCCATTGTCGGCGGGCTCGGCAATCCGCTGGGGGCCATTGCCGGAGGTTTCCTGATCGCCTTCTCCGAGGTCACGGTGACCTATGCCTGGAAAAAGGTGCTGACCTACTTCCTGCCCGAAAGCATGGCGCCCTCGAGCCTCGTGCAGCTCATGTCCACCGACTACAAGCTCGCCGTCAGCTTCATGATCCTCATCGTCGTGCTGCTCTTCAAGCCAACCGGTATCTTCAAGGGGAAAGCGGTATGAACCCGGCCCTTCGCAACACCGCGCTTTTTGCCGTCATGGCCGTGCTCATCTGCCTTGTCGGCGCCTTCCAGAGCTGGAACGCCGCGCTGCAGATCGTCAACATGGGGCTGGTCTCGGCAATCATGGCGCTGGGCGTGAACCTGCAATGGGGCTTTGCGGGCCTTTTCAACGTCGGCGTCATGGGATTCGTGGCGCTTGGCGGTCTGGCGACCGTGCTCGTCTCGATGCCGCCCATTCGCGAGGCTTGGTCGGCGGGCGGCGCCGGCATTCTCGGCGCGCTCTTCGTGGGTGCCGCGACGATCATCGCCGCCGTATTGCTCGCCAAGCGCATGAAGCCGGGCAGGAAACGCATGGCGGCGCTGACCGCGCTGCTCATCGCGGGCTTTTTCATCTACCGCGCGATCTTCGACCCGAATGTCGAGGCGATCGAGGCGGTGAACCCGGCCATCGAGGGTTACCTGGGCGGGCTCGGCCTGCCGGCAATCCTCGCCTGGCCCGTCGGCGGACTGCTCGCCGCCGGCGTGGCCTGGGTCATCGGCAAGACCGCGCTCGGCCTGCGCTCGGACTATCTTGCTATCGCCACCCTCGGCATCGCCGAGATCATC
Source organism: Roseobacter sp. FCG-D35 (assembly GCF_033436665.1). NCBI lineage: Bacteria > Pseudomonadati > Pseudomonadota > Alphaproteobacteria > Rhodobacterales > Roseobacteraceae > Roseobacter > Roseobacter sp. FCG-D35. The sequence goes on along the minus strand of NZ_JAWQFO010000001.1, from coordinate 191,881 downwards.
ATCGCGGTCATGAAGAACGAGGACTGGCTGTCGCGCGGCGTCAAGAACGTCGTCGGCCTGCCGCGCCCCGTGCCTTACGAGATCGACCTGCAGAACGATCCCGAGTTCACCGGGCGCTGGGCCGAGTTGGGCGTGGACGCGGTGACCGCCTCGACCCTTTACGTGAAGTTCGCCTATGCGGGGCTCTTCGCCGCCGTGCTGATCGTGCTCTTGATCCTGTCGCAACGCGCGCTGCACAGCCCCTGGGGCCGCATGATGCGCGCCATCCGCGACAACGAGGTCGCGGCCGAGGCGATGGGCAAGGACGTGACTGCGCGCCACCTGCAGGTCTTCATCCTGGGCTCGGCGATCTGCGGCATCGCGGGCGCGATGATGACCACGCTCGACAGCGGGCTGTCGCCGGGCATCTACCAGCCGCTACGGTTCACCTTCCTGATCTGGGTGATGGTGATCGTCGGCGGGTCGGGCAACAACTTTGGCGCGGTGCTGGGCGGCTTCCTGATCTGGTTCCTCTGGGTCGAGGTCGAGGTCGCGGGGCAGTGGATCATGAACCTCGTCACCTCCGGCATGGCCGAGGGTGCACTCAAGACGCACCTTAACGACTCCGTGGCGCACATGAAGTTCTTCACCATGGGCATCGTGCTGCTGCTGGTCCTGCGCTTCAGCCCGCGTGGCCTGATCCCCGAGCGCTGACCCCCGGACTGTCAGCGCCCCTTGAACAGGCCGCCGAGGATACCGCGCACGATCCGGCGCCCCGTGGTGCCCTTGAGTTCCTTGATCACCATCCCTGTGATCGCGGTGCCGAGCGTCTCGGTCTGTGACGTGCTCTTGCGGCTGGTCGACCGCCCGACCGCAGGGCCCTCGTAGCGACGGGCCGAGTTGAACTCGCGCAGCTTCGATTCCGCCTCGGCTGCTTCCTCGGCCTTCGCGGCCTCTGCCGCGGCCGCCTCGGCCCGTTTCTTGAGCATCTCGAAGGCGGATTCCCGGTCGACCGCTGCGTCATACTTTCCGGCCATCGGCGAGGTTTCGAGCGCCTTTTTTCGATCCTCGGCCGGCAGCGGCCCGAGGTGCGAGGATGGCGGCCGGATCAGCGTGCGCTGAACGATCCCCGGCACGCCCTTGTCCTCCAGCATCGAGGTCACCGCCTCACCGACGCCGACCTCGCGGATCGCCTCTTCGGTGTCGAACTCGGGGTTCTCGCGATAGGTCTCGGCAGCCTGCTTGAGTTCCTTGCGGTCCTTCGCGGTGAAGGCCCGCAACGCGTGCTGGATGCGGTTGCCGAGCTGGCCGAGGATGTCCTCGGGCACGTCGGCTGGGTTCTGGGTGATGAAGTAGACACCGACCCCCTTCGAACGGATCAGCCGCGCCACCTGCTCGACCTTGTCGACCAGCGCCTTCGGTGCATCCTCGAAGAGAAGATGCGCCTCGTCGAAAAAGAACACCAGCTTCGGCTTGTCCGGATCGCCGACCTCGGGCAGTTCCTCGAAAAGCTCTGACAGCAGCCACAACAGGAAGGTGGCATAAAGCGTCGGTGCGCTCATCAGCTTGTCGGACGCCAGTATGTTAATCTGCCCGCGCCCCTCGGCATCGACGCGCATCAGGTCGGCGAGCTCCAGCGCCGGTTCGCCGAAAAGCCCCGTACCGCCCTGGTTCTCCAGCACCAGCAGGCTGCGCTGGATCGCCCCGATCGAGGCCGTCGAGATGTTGCCGTAGCGCAGCGAGAGGTCCGAGGCGTTCTCGCCGATCCAGACCAGCAGCGCCTGCAGGTCCTTGAGATCCAGAAGCGGCATGCCTTCCTCGTCGGCCAGCCGGAAGGCGATGTTGAGCACGCCCTCCTGCGCATCCGTCAGGCTCAGCAATCGCGCCAGCAGCAGCGGCCCCATCTCGGAAACCGTGGTGCGCACCGGATGCCCCTGCGCGCCGAACACATCCCAGAAGGTGACCGGAAACGCGGCATAGCGGTAGTCCTCGAACCCGATGGTCTGCGCGCGCTCGGTGAAGGCCCCGTGCAGCTTGAAGTCTTCGCTGCCCGCGCCGGCAAGCCCCGACAGATCGCCCTTCACGTCCGACAGGAACACCGGCACTCCGGCCGCCGAGAAGCCTTCGGCGAGGATCTGCAGGGTCACCGACTTGCCGGTGCCGGTGGCGCCCGCGATCAACCCGTGCCGGTTGGCGTATCCGATGGACAGGAACTGGCGCACCGCGTAATCCGGGCCGCCGCCGCCGATGAAGATGTCCTGCGTCATGCCGCCTGTCCTCCTACCGATGATTGCCGCTGACAGCCAACATACGATGTTAACCTGTGCCTGCCATAGTCAATCCGTCCGGGCCCTTTGTCCTTTCCGGGTCCCGGACGATCCTCCCTGTCAGACTGGCCGCACCGGCTCCAACGGTGCGGCCCTTTTTGCTGCGCAGCAGCATGAAACTGCACGAGAAATTTCCGCTCGATCCGCCGCCCGCGACTTTCCGGTTGACGGCTCACCGACCGTTGCGTAACGTCCGCGGCATAAGTCGGCCAGTCCGGCGGGGAGAAAACTAAATTCCGGAAAGAGGGTGCCCTGCGCGCCCTCTTTTCATGTCTGCCGGAGGTCCCAAACGACCCCGATCCCGACACCGTTGCGAATGGCCGCGACCCCGAAAAATTCCTAACGCCTCGCTGACACTCGCCGCGGGCCGTGTTACATCCGCGAGCGAAACAATGAACAGGGACCCGACATGCCCAAGACCTTGACTGCCCTGCCGCTGCTCGCGGCCCTTGCCCTGCCGCTCGGCGTCGTGCTTCCCGCGACGTCCCTGGCCCAGACCGACACCCAGACCGAGGCCGAAGCCGATACGGATGCCGCGACCGGTTCGGCCGATACCGCCGCCGAGGCCCCGGCCGAGCAGGACGGCGACGCTGCGACCGGCGGCGCGGGTGCGGACCTGAGCCTGGGCGAGAGCGCGGACCAGGGTTCTGAACTGGGCCAGCCCTATGTCACCGAGACCATCGGCGCGTGGAGCATGCGTTGCATCCGCACCGACACGGACACCGATCCCTGCCAGATGTACCAGCTTCTCGAGGATGCGCAGGGCGCCCCGGTAGCCGAGTTTTCGCTCTTCCGCCTGCCGTCAGGCAACCAGGCGGCGGCCGGCGCGACAGTTGTCGTTCCGCTCGAGACCGCCCTGCAGCAGCAACTGACAATCCGCGTCGACGGCGGCTCGGCTCGGCGGTATCCCTTCGCCTTCTGCAACCCGATCGGCTGTTACGCCCGCGTCGGCTTCACCAGTGCCGATGTCGACGCCTTCAAGCGCGGTCGCGAAGCAATTCTCACCATCGTGCCCGCCCTCGCGCCAGACCAGCAGGTCGAACTGAGCCTCTCGCTCGACGGTTTCACCGCAAGCTACGACAAGGCATCGGTTCTCGACCAGTAGCCCGGATAAACCCGAGGTCAACGGGCGCGCTGCAAACTCGGCGCGCCCGTTTTTTTTTGCCGCCCGGCCCGCATCCTGTGCATTCCGGCACAGGCCCGGTTCGCAACGCGGGGATTGCGCCGCGACGGCAGCCTGACCATCTTTGCGCCAAGCTGAGATGAAAGGAGTGACCCATGTCCCTCAGACCCACTCTCGAAACCCGCCGCGCCCAGCCCACGATGGAAGGCGCCGGTGTCAAACTGCACCGCGCCTTCGGCTTCCAGGACCCGTCCGAGCTCGACCCGTTCCTGCTCTTCGACGATTTCCGCAACGAACGCCCCGAGGATTATCTCAAGGGGTTTCCCTGGCATCCGCACCGCGGCATCGAGACGATCACCTACGTGCTCTCGGGCACGGTCGATCACGCGGATTCGCTGGGCAACCGCGGGACTCTGGGCGCGGGCGACGTGCAGTGGATGACCGCCGGCTCCGGCATCCTGCACCAGGAGATGCCGCACGGGAACGCGTCGGGCCAGATGCACGGCTTTCAACTCTGGGGCAACCTGCCCGCCGCGCAGAAGATGACCGCACCGCGTTACCAGGACATCTCTGGCGCCGACATCCCCGTGGTGACCGATGACGACGGGACGACCGTGCGCGTGATTACCGGCGACTTCTGGGGCAAGACCGGTCCGGTCGACGGCATCGCCGCCGATCCGCAATACCTCGACATCTACGTGCCGGCCGGTGTCCGGAAGACCTTCCGCATCGACACCTACCGTCGCGCCTTTGCCTACGTCTTTGAAGGCGCCGGCGCCTTCGCCGATGCGAGCGCGCCCGGCGGCGTGCTGCTCGAAAAGGAGGTCGGAGGCGAAGAGGTCAACATCCGGGACATGTCCGGAGACCGCACCCTGATCCGCTTCGGCACGGGCGACGAGGTGACCGTACAGGCCGGCGAGCAGGGCATCCGCTTCCTTCTGGTCTCGGGCGCACCGATCAACGAACCCGTGGCCTGGCACGGTCCGATCGTAATGAACACCCGAGACGAGATCCTGCAGGCGATGCGCGACCTCAACAACGGCACCTTCATCAAACCGGCCCATTGACCGCAGGCGCGCCTGATGCCCGTCGCCCCGGGCGCGCCCGTCTCTGGTTCTCAAGTATCCCGGGGGAGTCGCGGCGACGCAGCGACGGGGGCAGCGCCCCCGCCTGCCCCGGTTCCTCGTCTCAGGCGCCCACGGCTCTACGCACCATGCTCCAGTAGCGTGTCTCGACATCGTCGAGGCTCAGCCGCCCGCCTTCGCGGAACCAGGTCGTCACCCCGGTCAGCATCGCGATGACCGCAAGCGTCGCGAGCTTGGTGTCCTCGATGTCGAAGGCGCCCGTGGCGACCCCGTCACGCAGGATCGCCTCCAGCCGGTCTTCGTAGACACGGCGCAGCGACTCGACGCGGGCGAAGTTCTCGGCCGTGAGGTTGCGCAGTTCCATGTAGGCGATGAACACCGCATCGGGGCGTTCGTGATGAAACCCGATATGGAAGCGCACGAAATGCTCCAGCCGCGCCGCCGGGCTTGAACTGGAATCGTCCCGGAACGTCTCGAGCAGCTGCGTCAGATGCCCGATCATCAGGTCGGCCAGCAGGCTCTGCTTGTCGGGCGTGTAGTTGTAAAGCGCCCCGGCCTGAACTCCGACCTCGCGCGCGATCTGGCGCATCGAAACCGCGGCATAACCGTCCCGCGCAAAAAGCCGCAGCGCTGCCGCGCGCACGCGCGGGCCGGTGATGTCGGAATGCGAGCCTGCGGTTCTGGCCATGGCGGCCATGATTATCTGAACAGGCGTTCAGATCAAACCCCGGCTTGCGTGTTTTTCCTCGGTGCGGCAAGACGGGACCACCAGACAGGATGTGCTGCCATGCGCCGTCGCGCCGCCCCGCTTTTCGCTCTTGGACTTCTGGCCGCGCTTGCGGCCTGCGACGCGCCCGATATCGACCCCGTGATCACACCGGCCTCGGCCGCCGCGGACTATCCCGATCTTGTCCCCATCGAGCCGCTGATCGCCGAGATTGAGGCCGAACAGATCGACGCGCCGGCGACCCAGGGTGCCTTGGAATCCCGCGTCGCGGGGCTTCAATCCCGCGCCGACGCCTTGCGCGGCGCCGGCATCGACGAGGCCGAGCGCGCGCGCCTGCAGCGCGTCCCCGACTGAACCCGTCCCACCCGCGTTGCACCTGTCCCGGCAAGCGGTTAGAGGGACAGCGCACCGCTCCGCTGATCGAAGGAAACACTTCATGTCCCAACCGCCGCTTCGCCTTGGTATCGCAGGTCTCGGCACAGTCGGCATGGGCGTCGTGCGCATCCTTCGCCAGCATCCCGAGCTGATCGAAGCCCGCACCGGGCGCCCGGTCACGCTCTCGGCGGTCTCGGCGCGCGCGCGCGACAAGGACCGCGGCGTCTCGCTCGCCTCTTACGGCTGGGAGGACGATCCCGTGGCCTTGGCAACGCGCGACGATGTGGATGTTTTCGTCGAACTGATCGGCGGCGATTCTGGCCCGGCCAGGGACGCGGTCGAGGCGGCCATCGCCGCCGGCAAGCACGTGGTCACCGCCAACAAGGCGCTCTTGGCCCTGCACGGGCAGGCCCTGGCCGAGCAGGCCGAGGCCGCGGGCCGCGCGCTGCGCTACGAGGCCGCGGTCGCCGGCGGAATCCCGGTGATCAAGTCGCTCGGCGAGGGTCTCGCCGGCAACGAGATCACCCGTGTCATGGGTGTGATGAACGGCACCTGCAATTACATCCTGACGCGCATGGAAAGCGCCGGGCTGACCTACGAGGCCGCCTTTGCCGAAGCCGATGGGCTGGGCTATCTCGAGGCCGACCCGCAACTCGACGTCGGGGGCATCGACGCCGCGCACAAGCTCGCGATCCTCGCCGCGCTGGCCTTTGGCACGAAGGTCGATTTCGCCGGAATCGAACTCGAAGGCATCGGGCGCATCAGCTTCGACGACATCCGCGCCGCGGGTGACATGGGCTACCGCGTTAAGTTGCTGGGCGTCGCGCAGATGACCGGCCGCGGGCTGGAACAGCGCATGCAGCCCTGCCTTGTCCCGGCGACCTCGCCGCTGGGCCTGCTTGAGGGCGGCACCAACATGGTTGTCATCGAAGGCGACGCCGTGGGCCAGATCGTTTTGCGGGGTCCCGGCGCGGGCGCGGGTCCGACGGCAAGCGCCGTGCTGTCGGATATCTGCGACATCGCGCGCGGCTGGACCGGGCCGGTCTTCGGGCAGCCCGCAACGACGCTGGCTGCCGCCAACCGCGCGATCGCCCAGACCCCAGCGCCCTACTATCTGCGCATGAGTCTCGACGACAAGCCGGGGGCGCTCGCCAAGATCGCTGCGGTGCTCGGCGAGGCCGGTGTGTCCATCGACCGGATGCGCCAGTACGGCCGCCACGACACAGCCGCCCCGGTGCTGATTGTCACGCACAAGACCACGCCCGCGGCCCTGTCGGGCGCGCTCGAGGCGATGGGATCGACGGGCGTGCTGGCCACCGATCCCGTCGCATTGCGCATCGAAGAGGTCTGAGGACGGCACAAGACTCAATACGGCCATCGGGCAACCGCGTGATTTAGCGCAATCATCTTGTGATCGTGGGCTGCCGCCCGTAACACAACGGGGGAAAGCAAACTCTCGAAGGACGAAGCCAGATGCCCCACCGCGCCGATTTCCAGGATCGCATGCTGTCGCTGGGCCTTGCCCGCGTTTCCGAAGCCGCCGCGCTGGCCTCTGCCCGGCTGGTCGGACACGGCGACGAGAAGGCCGCCGACCAGGCCGCGGTGAACGCGATGCGGACACAGCTCAACATGCTCGACATCGCGGGCGTTGTGGTGATCGGAGAAGGCGAGCGCGACGAGGCCCCGATGCTCTACATCGGCGAAGAGGTCGGCACCGGCAACGGTCCGGGCGTCGACATCGCGCTTGATCCGCTCGAAGGCACCACGCTCACCGCCAAGGACATGCCCAACGCCCTGACCGTGATCGCGATGGGTCCGCGCGGTTCGATGCTGCACGCGCCCGACGTCTACATGGACAAGCTCGCCATCGGGCCCGGGTTCGCCGAGGACACCGTGACCCTCGACATGAGCCCCGCCGAGCGCGTCAAGGCGCTTGCGAAGGCCAAGCGCTGCGCCGCCTCCGACATCACCGTCTGCATTCTCGAGCGCCCGCGCCATGACGAGATGATCGCCGAGGTGCGCAAGGTCGGCGCCTCGATCCGGCTGATCACCGACGGCGACGTGGCCGGCGTGATGCATTGTGCCGAGCCGGGCACCGGGATCGACATGTACATGGGCGCAGGCGGTGCTCCCGAGGGGGTCCTGGCGGCCGCCGCGCTTAAGTGCATGGGCGGCCAGATGTACGGACGGTTGCTGTTCCGCAACGACGATGAGAAGGGTCGCGCCAAGAAGGCCGGGATCGAGGATCTCGACCGCATCTACAACCGCGACGAGATGGTCACCCAGGACGTGATCTTCGCCGCGACCGGCGTCACCGGCGGCAGCATCCTGCCCGGCGTCAAGCGCGAGCCGGGCTGGCTGACCACCGAGACGCTGATCATGCGTTCGAAGACCGGGTCGGTGCGCCGCATGAATTACCGGACGCCGACGTCGAGCGTCTGAACCGGCGGCGAGGTGCCGGGGGCGCGGATGGCAGGAGAGGCAGCGTGAGCTTTCTGGGGGTGGAAGCTTCCCTAACCGGACGGCGCTGGGTTGGTCCAGGTGTTGAGGCCGAACGCGCCGCCGAGATGCTGGTGCAGCGCGCCGGTCTGCCGCTGGCCGTGGCGCAGGTGCTGGCCCGGCGCGAAGTGCCGCCCGAAGAGGCCGAAGCCTTCTTGGCCCCGTCGCTGCGCGAGACATTGCCTGACCCGCGCAGGCTCAGAGACATGGAAGCCGCCACCGAACGGTTCCTGTCCGCACTGGACCGGCGCGAGAAGATCGCGATTTTTGCGGATTACGACGTCGATGGCGGCGCCTCTGCCGCGCTGTTGCTGGTCTGGCTGCGCGAGATGGGCCATGCCGCCACGCTCTACATCCCCGACCGCATCGACGAAGGCTACGGGCCCAACGTCGCGGCGATGGAAGCGCTGGCAAGTGATCACGACCTGATCGTCTGCGTCGATTGCGGGACGCTTTCTCACGAACCCATCGCCGCAGCTTCCGCGGCGGATGTCATCGTGCTCGACCACCACCTCGGCGGCGAGACGCTGCCGCCGGCCCTTGCCGTGGTCAACCCCAACCGGCAAGACGAGGACGGGTCGCTGGCGCACCTCTGCGCCGCCGGCGTGGTCTTTCTGATGCTGGTCGAGGCCGGGCGCAGGCTGCGCGAGGCCGGGCGCGCCGGGCCCGATCTGATGGGCCTTCTCGATCTCGTGGCGCTGGCGACCGTGGCCGACGTCGCCCCGCTGGTCGGCGCCAACCGGGCCTTCGTGCGCCAGGGCCTGCGTGTCATGTCGAGGCGAGAACGCCCGGGCCTCGCGGCGCTGTCGGACGTGGCGCATCTCGATTGCGCACCGACGTCCTACCACCTCGGCTTCCTGCTCGGGCCCCGGGTGAATGCCGGCGGGCGGATCGGGGCCGCCGACCTCGGCGCGCGGCTGCTGGCCACCGCAGACGCGCAGGAGGCCGAGGCGCTGGCGCAGCGCCTCGACCTGCTCAACTCCGAGCGCCGCGACATCGAGGCCGCGGTACGGGCCTCGGCTACCGCGCAGGCCGAAGCCCGCGGTTTTGGCTCCGCCCTTGTCTGGGCGGCCGGTGAGGGCTGGCATCCCGGTGTCGTGGGTATCGTCGCCTCGCGGCTCAAGGAAGCCTCGAACCGACCCGCGATTGTGATCGGGTTCGAGAACGGCATCGGCAAGGGCTCGGGCCGGTCGGTGTCCGGTATCGACCTGGGTGCGGCCATTCATCGGCTGGTCGCCGAGGGGCTGCTGATCGCCGGTGGTGGCCACAAGATGGCTGCGGGGCTTACCGTCGCGGAAGACAAGCTCGACGCGGCCATGGCCCGGCTCGACGCACTGCTGGAAAAACAGGGCGCGCACCTGGCGGGGCCTGCGGACCTGCGTCTCGACGGCACCCTGATGCCGCGTGCCGCGACGCTCGATCTGGCCCAGATGGTCGACCGCGCCGGCCCGTTCGGGGCCGCCGCCCCTGCCCCGCGCTACGCCTTTGCCGACATGACGATCCGTCATGTCCAGCGGGTCGGGGAGAACCATCTCAAGCTGCGCTTTTGCGATGACGCCGGCACGATGATTGACGCGATCGGATTCGGAGCTTTCGACAGCCCGCTCGGCCCCGTGCTCAGCGCGCATGGTGGCGCACGGTTTCACCTCGCGGGACGCCTCGACCTCAACACCTGGCGCGGGAAAAGCAGCATCCAGCTGCGCCTCGAGGACGCCGCGCCGGCCTGACCCCGCGTCGTGCAGAGAATTTTCCGACCGGCAAAATTTTCCGCTTGCACCGGCTGCAGCGATTGCCTAATCAACCGCTCACCGAGAGTGGCCCGTTCGTCTATCGGTTAGGACGCCAGGTTTTCAACCTGGAAAGAGGGGTTCGATTCCCCTACGGGCTGCCACTTTTCCGACATCGCCAGACAATCTCGTGACATGCTTTCAGAGTGAAGGCTGCCACTTGTATAGGCGCCTTTTCCCGCATAGTTGCCGGAGATCTCGCTGTCAGGTCGCGCGACGGCTTCGGTTAAGGGCGCCCACCTAAGCGCCGGGCATCTCGATCCCCAGATCGCGCAGAAGGTGATAGTAGGCCAGGATGGTCAGCACCCCGAGCGCGACGGTCGCGATCACCTTGTGGGTGAAGCCGTGCCGGTGCTGCTTTTGGCGTTGCGCATGAGCGGTCACGTCCATCATCTCGTCGCCGAACCAGATCGAAAGCCCGGTGCCCACCGCCGACAGCGCGAGGATCGACCAGTTCGGCCACGGCTCGAGAAGGATCGTCCGCAGCAACCCGGTCAGCGCCGTGTCGTCATAGGCGTCGGGCGCGACACTGAGGGCCACGACGTTGATCGCCACAGCCACGGCCCAGACCGCGACCTGCGTCCAGATCATGCGAGTCCCGAACAGCAACCGGACCGGGAAGGCGATCAGGAAGCCTCCATCGGCGACCGGTGTGCAGAGGACAAAGAAACTCCAGGAGAGCGCGGCGAGCCATGCACCGGTCGCGGCGTCGTACTTCCAGCTCATGGCCGCGAAATAGGCCACCAGCACCATCACCAGCAGCAAGAAGCGCCAGAGGCTTTCGCGGTGCGTCGCGTGGGCAAGGTTCAGGGACATGCGGTCCTTCCTCGGGCACATCTTTCGGGATCCATGGCAAGCATGTCCTGCCCGTTCTGCCAAGTCTCAATTGTGCCGACTGCGCACCCCGGACCAACCTGGTCCGTCCGGGCGGGTGGCATCTGGGTTGCAAGATCGCACATGTCTCGGACAATGTCCGCACACTTGGCGCCTGTCCGGCGGCAAGTCGGATCAAGCCAATCGGTCGCACGGCGCCTTATCCTACGCTCATAGCCGTCACAGCGACGGGCGTTCGGGAAGCACACTGTTCCAGACGCCATCGACGGCTCACCCCAACAGTTCGCGGCCAACACAAAATCGAAACCGGGCACCTTGACGGTGTTGCCCGCGGCGCACTCAGGCCGCCGACACTCGCCAGATCACGTCGCCGACGTCATCCGCCATCAGAAGCGATTTGCGGTCGGGGCCGATGGTCACCCCGACCGGACGTCCGTAGGCAAGCTTTTCGTCTTCGGACAGGAAACCGGAGAGAATGTCTCGGGACGGTCCGCTCGGCTTTCCGTTCTCGAAAGGCACAAAGATCAGCTTGTACCCGCTCAGGATCGAGCGGTTCCACGAACCGTGCTGACCGATCACCATGCCGTTGCCGAAGCCCGGCAGCGTGCCTTCGGGCAGCCAGCAGAGGCCGAGCGAGGCGGTGTGGCCGCCCAAAGCGTAATCGGGCGTGATTGCCCGGGCCACCATCTCCGGATCCTGCGGCACGCGGTCATCCACCGTCTGGCCCCAGTAGCAGTAGGGCCAGCCGTAAAACCCGTCCTCTTCGACCGATGTCAGGTAGTCGGGCGGAGTCTCGTCGCCAAGACCGTCGCGTTCATTGACCGCGGTCCACAGCTTCCCGGTCTCCGGCTCCCACGCCATGCCGACGGCATTGCGCAGGCCCGAGGCGAAGATGCGCGCTTCGCCCGTCGCCACGTCCAGTTCCCAGATCGCGGCGCGGCCTTCTTCGGCCTCCATGCCCTGATCTCCGATGTTCGACAGCGACCCGACGCCGGCATAGATCTTCGTGCCGTCCGGCGAGACGATCAGGCTGCGCGTCCAGTGCCCATGCGGCTTGAACTCCACGAGCATCTCGCCCGCACCCGACAGAGCGGTCGCGCCCTCGCGGTACTCGAAGACCCGGATGCCGTCGGTGTTGCCGAGATAGAACCGGTCGCCGATCAGCGCCATACCGAACGGCTGGTTCTGATTCTCCACGAAGACCTCGCGGGTCTCCGCGGCACCGTCGCCGTCGGCGTCGCGCCACAGGGTGACCCGGTTGGCGCTTTTGCCGATCGCCTTGACCCGCCGCATCGTCGCCTGGGTGGCGTGGTCCATCAGGGTTTTCGGCGGGCCGGGCTGCTCCTTCGATTCGGCTACCAGCACGTCACCGTTCGGAAGCACCTCGATCCAGCGCGGGTGATCGAGGCCCGAGGCGAAGGCGTTGACCGCAAGCCCGGGCGCGCAGATCGGCAACCGGCCATCCTTCCAGCCTTCCGCAACCGGCATCTTCAGCGTCATGATGCCCTGTTTTTTGGCCTCGGGTATCTCGGGGTTCTTGCCGAAGGCCTGGTGACCCGGCGATCCCATGCGTCGCATCATCGCGACCGTGCCGCCCACCAATGCCGTTGCTTTCGCGATCAATTCCATGCCTGCACCTCTCTTCAACCGGCACAGCCTACCGGAGGTCGCAAGAGAGTGACAATCGGTATTCGCCGCGTCTGTAGGCAGTGACGCGTCGCGGCGACGAGAGTCCGCAAGTTTCGTGGGTCAAGCGTCCACGCGGGCCGCGCCCAAGCGGGAAAGCGGAGCCTCTCGAATTCCGTGCGCTGGGGGTGTCGACTCGTCGGCGGAGAGATCCGGATTCGCCGCCGTGTGACAGCGCGTAGACATAGGTCTGGGAGAGCTCAGAATACGAGCCGGAGGCGCCGAAATCGCCCGCGTCGATACCGATAGGCGTGAGTCCGGAGGTAAGGTTTCGACCATTTCTTGACGCAAAGATCTCTTTCGGCGCCATCGAGGTACAGGCTCGGGCGACGTTGGATCGGAACACTTGGCGCGTGGGAACGATGCTTGCCGCCGGCACCATGCAACACAATGCCTAGCCGTTCAGGGCGCCCTAGTGCCCGGCGTATCCCGCAACCACCTGCAGGAGCTTGAAGGCGGTCGAGGCGTCGTTTTCGACCACGGCCAGGAACTCCTCGGCGCCGAGGCGCAGCGCCTCGACATCCGTGTGCGCCCGCATCGTCAGCGCACGCGGCACGTTCCGTATCAGGCCGAGTTCTCCGACGAGGCGGCCGGGCCCCACCGTCGCGACGAGGTCCTGGGTTCCGTCCGGCAGCGGATCATAGAGCCCGGCGGAGCCAGACAGGATCATGTAGGCCCCGTCGCCCGGATCGTCATCCTTGTTGAAGATGATCTCGTCCGCCGAGGCGGAATACCACTTGGCTCCAAAGGCCAGCAGTCGAAGCTGCTTGCGGCTGAGCCCCGAGAACAGGTCCGTGCTTTCCAGGGCGCGCAGCTTGCGCGTGAGGTCGGCCCCGGCGTGGCTTTCGTCGATGTCCGGCGTCGCCAGACCCGCCGAGACGACGCGACCCTGCCGGATCTCGAGAAACTGGTCGAAGCGCTCGGCATCGCCGAAAGCGTCCGAGAGGTAGATCATCGTCGTATCGGGCATGAGCTTGCGCAGGTTCTCGTGCATCTCTTGGCGCGCGTCACTGTCGTAACTGGCGAGAATCTGGTCGAGTACGAGGATGTCGGGCCGCTTCACCGTGGCCCGGCTGAGCGCCAGCGGCTCGGCGAAGAGCGCCGGCAAGTTGAGACCGGAGTGGGACATCTGCAGATCGTAGATCAGCTGCATCACCTGGTTGCGCAGCCCTTCCGCGTCCAGCACGTCCGATACGATCTTGCGCACCTCCTCGGCCCGGGCTCCGGCCCGATCCGAGACCATGCCGAAAAGAACGTTTTCGAGCACCGACAGTCCCGGCGCCACGCGGTCGGGATCGATGGCGACGAAGATGTCGCTGAGCTCGACGCGCAGCTTTTCGGCGTGAGCGGCGCGTACCTTCAGCACACGGTCCTGGATCTGTTTCGAGAACTGTGCGCCGAACTGTTCCGCCGGCAGTTGCGCCGGCAGGGTCATCAGCATGATCTTCTCGGCCTCGCTGAGTGGTTTGTGGACGTCGCCCTTGCGATCCAGCACAAGACGCGCCGCGGCTTCGAAAAGGCGCGGGTCGAGACCGACGTTGCGAAACAGTGGGTGCTCGGTCCCGTCCGTGCCGAAGATCTGCGCAAGCATCTCGATCACATCCGTGGAGAGCTCCAGCAGCGTCTCCTCCTGCCCCAGTTCGCGCAGAAGCTCGAAGAGGCGCGTCTGTTCGGCCAGTTCCTCGTGGTTCATCGGGCGCCGCAGCGTGGCGTAAAAGAGGTTGTTGGCGACGCCAAGCGCCGGGTTGTAGGTTTCGGGGTCGAAACGGTGGACATGGCGCTGGAGCCCCGCCGCCTCGATCGCCGCCCAGACCTTGGGACGCACCTCGACAAGGCGGTTCGCCAGCGCCGGGTCCATGTCCTCGCGGCAGTCCTGGTCGAGGCTGCGCCGGAACAGGGCCGAGCCGCTGCCCATCGCATCGACAAGCGACAGCCACCAGCTGCGCAGATCGGTCACGGTGTCGAGACCGGCAAGCCGTGGATCGAGCCACTCGGTGGTCAGCGTGTCGGGGCTGTTGCCGGCGCGCGTGGCCTCGAGCGTGTCGTCGTCCACGCGGGAGCCCTGCGGCGGCCGCGGCCGCAGCGGCATCAGCGCGTTTTCCCCGAACGAGCCCTGGAACAGGATCGGACGCGAGTTGGCATGTCCGATCCGCGCCGCGATGACCGACTGGTGGATCCGTGACAGATCCTGCCCATCGATGGTGACCCGGCCGCTGCTGGGCAGCACCTCTCGGGTCACGACAGCAGAAAACGCCTGCCGGTCCTCGTCGTTGCGCGCCTCGATGCCGACCAGCGCGCCTTTCGCGAACCGCGCACTGACGTTCTCGAGCACCGGGTTTCCATCGGCGTCGGTCACCGTCACATCCTCGAGTTCGAGCGCCCCGTCGAGATGCGGGATTTGCTCCGGCTCATCCTCGAAGAGCCGGGCATCGAGCATGCCGGCAGGCGAAAAGCGGTCGTGCAGGATTTCCCAGCGCACGGTCATGTCGGCAGCCTGGTTGTAGTAGACCAGCAGTTCCTTCCAAGGTGCGCTCAGGTCCTTGTAGGCCGCGAGTGCCGCGACCAGCGCGCCGAGCGATACCGAGCCCTCGATCACGAGGTAGCCGCCGACCGCGAAGAAGAAGAACGGCGTGAGCTGGGTGATGAAGTTGTTGAGAAACTTCATGAAGAACTTCTTCTGGTAGATCTGGAAGCGGATGCGGTAGACCGCCCCGAGTTGTCGCGTGATCTGCGCAAGACGGTAGCGCCAGCCGCCGTGGGCCCGCAGCGTGCCGGCCCCCGCCGCACTCTCGCCGATCAGCGAGGCAAGGGTGCGCACTTCGCGGATCCGCTCCTTGTTCATCCGGTTGATCTGGCGCTGCAGCTTCGGAATCAGCCAGGCCTGCAAGGGGATCAGCGCAACCGCCGCAAGCCCGAACCAGAAGCTCTGCAGGAACAGGAAGAACAGAATCGTCAGCATCTGTCCGGCCTGCATCACGGGCTGGGCCAACGCGTCGCCCATGATCCCGCCCATCGGATCGGTCTCGGCGGTGACCATCGACACCAGTTCGCCCTGAGAGGTGCGCTCGAAATAGGCCGAGGGGAAGCGCCGCATACGGGCGATAAGATTGTAGCGCAGGCGGCGCAGCAGGCGTTCGGCGAGAATACCCTTCATCGTGTTGATGCGCATCTTCATCAGCCCGTGGGCCAGCACCGCGGCAAGGAACGTCCCGCACAGCAACCACAGGAAGGTGACCTGATCTAAATCAACGCCCAGGACCTCGATCTGCCGGCTGCCGGCACCGATGGCGTCGTTGATGATCCGTTTGGGAAGCTCGAGCGTGAGGAAGAGAAACGGGAAAAGTGCGATCGTGAAGATCAGCAGGACAAGCTGATCCCGTTTGGAATGGGTCCAAATGAATGAAAACAACGAGCGTTCGATAATTTGCGCTCCCTGGAAAGGGCGAACGGCACCCCCGGTCTGCCTCCCGGAAGCACACCGGGAATCTGGCACAAAATCAAATGCAATTCGAGGGCTAACCTGCCCGCTCACAATGAAAAACTGCCCGCCAACGCAACCTTCGCGCGAAATATTTGGGTCAGCAAGGAACGAGAGCCGTTTTGGACGCATCGAAGTTCTTACCCGGAACGGTCGAGAATGACGCGTTGACCTGCAGGCCACGCGTGCGGTTCTGTCGCGTAACCGAGGCGCGAGTATGCTTGCCTCCTGAAGCGGTTGCTGAGATTATGTTGTCCGACGACACATGCCTGTCTGCCGCCGGGAAAACGTCCCGTCGGGACGAACCTTGGAGCCGCCGGAAAACGAAGGCTAGCAAGGCAGGCAGGCGGCGGTTGGCGCGTTGCCGGCCGGTCGAGGGGATACGAACGAATGGCGCTGAGCGCGGGCATCGAGGGCCAGAGGCGACAGGTTTCGGTACTGTTTGCCGATATCGAGGGCTTTACCGAGACCGCCGAGCGTATCGGTGACGAGGCCGCTTTCCGGCTGATCCAGATCGTTTCTGCCAAGATGATGGAAGCCGTGCATGCGCAGGGCGGTTCGGTCCAGGAGTTTCGTGGCGACGGCATCATGGCGCTCTTCGGCGCGCCCACCGCGATCGAGGATGCCCCGTTGCGCGCCTGCCGCGCGGCCCTGCGCATCCAGAAGACCATCGAGGAGGTCAGTGACGATCTCGAGGCTCAGCATGGCGTGCGCCCGCGCGTGCGTGTCGGGGTTCATGCCGGCCAGCTTGTCGTCGGCGAGGTCGGCGACGACAAGCGCCTGCGCTTCACCGCCATCGGCGACACCGTGAACCTTGCCGCGCGGCTCGAAGCCGAGGCCGAACCCGGCTCGATTTACGTCAGCGAACCGCTGCTGTCGCTGGTACGCGGCCAGGTCTCGGTCACCGATGTCGGTACGCGCAAGGTCAAGGGAAAGTCGCGGCCGCAGCAGATGTATCGGCTTGACGCGATGAAGGAAGGCGTGTCGCGCTTCGATGTCTCGCGCACCATGGGCCTGACCGAGTTGCAGGAACGCGACGCCGAACTGTCGCGGCTGCGCGATCGTTTCGATCGCGCCAGCGCCGGAAACTACGAGATCGTGCATGTCATCGGCGAGGCCGGCATCGGCAAGTCGCGCCTTATGCACGAGTTCCGCAAGAGCCTGCAGGGTATGGAGGACGTTCTCTTCCTGCAGGGTGACTGCCATGCCGACGGCGCCGGCACGCCGTTCCTACCGCTTGTCGAACTCGTACGGAACGCATTCGGGATCACCCGCGAGGACGGGCGCGACGTGGTCGAGACCAAGCTTGCGGCAGACATGCAGCAGATCGGGTTCGCCGATCCTGAGGCCCTGCCCTACCTGATGATGCTGCTGTCGCTGGACGAAGACGGCGGTGCGCGGCCCAGCAAGAACGCCGATGTCATCGGACAGCGCATGCGGCAGATCCTGATGGACCTGCTCTGGCAGGCCTGCCGGACCCGCAAGGTCGTGCTTTTCATCGAGGACCTGCATTGGGTCGACCCGGACTCCGAGGAACTGCTCACCCGCATCGCGCGCAGCGACGAGGGCGACACCGGCCTGATGCTGGTCTGCGCGTTCAGACCCTATTACGCGCCACCTTGGGAAAAACTCGACAACGTGTCGTCGCTGCGGGTTCAGCCGCTTAGCAAAGAGGGCACGATCCGGCTGCTGTTCGAGCGACTGGGGATTACCGGGCTCGAGGCCGAGATGGTCGGGCTCGCGGTCGACAAGGTCGAGGGCAATCCGCTTTATGCCGAGGAAATTGCGCGATTCCTTCAGGAACAGCGCACCGCCAGCGCCGGCAAACCGCAAAAACCGGATGACGTGGTTCTGCCCGCCAACCTCCAGAACCTCGTCATGGACAGGTTCGACCGCCTCAACCGCGACACACGCACGATGCTGCAGGCGGCCTCCGTGGCCGGGCGGCGCTTCAACGGCAAGCTGATCCGCGACCTGCTGGGACTGGACAGCCCGGTCGAGGACCTGCTGGCCGAGGCCGAGCACCACGACCTCGTGCGCCGGGTCGAAAACCGCGACACCGAGTATTTCTTCAAGCACGTGCTTGTGCAGGACGCGATCTACGACACGCTGATGGCCGCGGCTCGCACCAAGCTGCACGCCGATGTCGGGCTGGCGATCGAGGCCGAACATGCCGGGCGCACCGAGGACGTGGCCGACATCCTCGCCTACCACTTCGAACGCTCCGAACTGCACGACCGGACGGTGCGCTATCTCGCGGCCGCCGGGCGCAAGAGCCTCAGCCTGTTCTCGCTCGAGGTCGCGGATGCGAATTTCGCCCGCGCCGTCGAATTGATTGAAAGCCACGTACCGGAAGTCGATCCCGAGCTGCATGCCGACATCTTCCGCTACTGGCTCGAAGTACAGCAGTGGCGCGCCGATTTCGCCAAGAGCAAATCGACCTTCGAGCCGCGCATGGACACGCTGCGCAGCCTGGTCGATACCAACAGCTACCCGCGCGCGCTTGCCCTGCTGGGGGTCGCCTATGCCCAGATCCTGCGCTTCGACGAAGCGTCCAAGATTCTGCGCGAAGCGATGGCCATCGGCGAGGCGCGCCAGGATCACGAGACCATCGGCCATGCCTGCATCGGTCTCATGGGCCTTCACTGCAACCGCTGGAGCGCCAAGGCCTTCGACGGCATCCACGAGCTCGACAGGATCGCGCGCGATGCGGTCGATATGGACCGCGAACTCTACCTGCGCATGTACTGCGAATTCTTCGTGGCCTGGGGACATTCCCAGCGCGGCGACATGGACATCGCGCGCGAGATGGGCCTGGCCTCCATCGAGCACGGTCGCGCGCGCAAGTATCCGGGCTCGGTCGGGTATGGTTGCATCGCCGTGGCCTTCAACGACGGCTATTCGGAACGCTACGAAAGCGCCATCGCCTATGCCGAGGAAGGCGCGCGGTCCTCGGGCGGGTTCATCGACCAGTGCATCGCCCAGGGTATCAAGGGCCTGGCGATGGCGCTGTCCGGCGATGGCGAAGGCGGGCTCAAGCTGTTGCACGACCTCGCCGCCCGGCTTGAAGGCAAGGACTTCCAGTCGATCTATAACATCGTCGACATGCCCACCGGGGTCGCGATGGTCCAGACCGGGGACCTTTCAGGCGGGGTCACCTGGATCGAGCGCTGCGTCGGCGAGCATGGCGCGCTCGGCAATGTCCACGGCGAGGCGATGGGCAACATCGTTTTGGGCGAGATCTACCTTGCGCTGGCGATCGGGTCGGAAAAGCCCGAGCTGCGCGTCCTGCTGAAAAACGCGCTGTTTCTTTTGCGCAACGCACCGTTCGCCAAGACCCGGGCGCTTGCGCATTTCGAACGCGCGAGCGCGCTCGGAATCGAAAACGACATGTTCGGCATCGCGGCACAGGCGCTTTACGACAAGGCGATGACCCTGCGGGCGATGAAACGCCCCTCCGAGGCGCTCGCCGCGCTGCGCGAAGCCCAGCAGGTCTGCGCCCGAATCCGCTGGCGCATGATGGCCGACAAGATCGACGATGCTCTGTCCGCCGCCGTCCCGCTCGCCAAGTCCGGCCCGGCAACGGTCCCGCTTGAAAAACGTCGCGAAAGCGACTGATCGGAAAGCGTTTTCAGGCGTTTATGTTGGCGTCGAGCCGGTCCGGCGTCACGCGCCATGTCGCGTGCGGACGGGTCCACATCTGCATCTGCAGGTCGCGCAACTCGCTCTCGAATTGCCAGAACAGCTTTTTGCCGGCGTTGTCGACAGCGAAATAGGACAGATCCTGCATCAGCACGGCGCGGTTGACGTTCAGGTTGAAGTTTCCGTTGATCACCTTCTGCAGCACGTCCAGCGGAATGCGCTTGCCGTCACTGCGCAGCCGCACCGGGTTGCGGTCGACCCAGAGCTGGTAGTCCCACATGTACGAGCCCAGAAACTCGTGCGTGACCGAGGCCATGTAGATGAACCCGCCGATCAGCCGCGCCAGCCCGGCACGGGTCAACCGTCCGCCGAGGATTCCGTCGACACCGTTGGGCACCAGCCGGTTCAGCTCGGCGATCCAGGCCTTGACCTGCGGGTCGGCGCGCAGGGCCTCGTCGGAACCGTAGTAGTGTTCGATGTAGCGTTGCGCGTGGGCGTTCATCACGTCGTAGAGCTCGACGAGATTGTCCTGCACCGGCGCGTCGATCTCGACATCATCGAGCCCGCGGTCCGACCAGTCGAGCGCAGGCACGATGACGCTGGCTCGGTAGTCGCCGTAGGTTTTGTCGAAGAGCTTCCACAGCGCCTCGTGCGTGAACGAGAACATGGTCTCGAAGGAGCCGCCCTTGACCAGTTGCAGGCGCGTGACGAGGTAGTTGCTGTTCTGGGTTCCGAAGACATGCGGCCAGATCAGGCGGCAGATGACGTGGTCGTGGCTCAATTCGTTGCGCGTGGCGATGGCGAAGGGCGTCCCGCAGGCAAGGTGGACATGGTTGAAATGCGCCACCAGCGACGTCTGCGTCGAGGCGGCGCAAAGCGCGATCGCCTTGGCCTCTTCCCAATCGGCGTCGCCGGGAACCGTTTCCCCCAGCTCGCTTTCGATCTTCCGCGCGACCGGCTTGCGGTTCTCGATGTCGAAGAACACCCGGCAGCCGATCCCGCGATAGCCGTCATGTGTCTCGAGCCCGTCGAGATCGCGGAAGTCCCAGACAAGGTTGCCCTCTTCATCTTTATGCAGAAATCCCGCGTAGGGACTTTCGACCGCCATCACGCCGAGGTCCGGATATCCAGGTCCCGCCATCTCGGAGGGTATCTCGGGCGCGCGATAAAACTTGCGGTACTTGGCGTCGTAGGCGTCGTTCATCGCCCGCTCAATGTCCGCGTCGATCTCGGGCAGGCCCTTCTGCATTGGCCCGAAGATCTTGAACATCAGCAACCGGAACCGGAACACCCAGAGCATGAGCCCGCTGGCCTCGTCCTCGGGGATGTGATCGGCGAGTTTGGCGTTGTGCACCCGGATCGCCGGGATGCGCTCGGCCACCGAGACGGCGCGCAGCTTGCGCTGACGCTCGGGCGGCAGCGGGATCGGTTCGACCTTCTTGCCCTTGAAGATCGTGATCGAGATCCAGTCCCAGAACCCGCGCCGGAATTTCCATGTCAGACTGCTCATGCTCACGCTTCCCGTTCCCCGTTCATTGCTGGAAAGACACGTCGTTCTCGGCCCCGGGCCGCGGCGTCCAGTCCAACGCGTAGTTGTCGCCCCGGACCCGCGCCCAGGGGTCGAAACTGTTGACGACATGCTCGAGTTCGCCGTGCAGCGCAGGCAGGTTGCGCAGCATCACCCGTTTCATCGGCAACATCTCGATGCGATGGCCATTGTCCCGCGCAGGCTCCATGACCTTTTCGGGCCCGTTGTTGTTCACCCAGTTCAGGCCGAAGGTCGAATAGAATTCGGGCCGATAGCTCGACGTGAAGAACCGGTCGCTGAAAAGACGCCGCGAGGCGTTGATGATGAAGATCTGGAACTGCGTTTCCGAGATCGCGAAGCCGTGCGGGCGCGTCGTCTCCGCCAAGTAGCCGACAATGGTGTCGAGGTCCTCGATGTTGTCGACTTCGGTCCCGTCGGGATGGCCAAGGCAGTCGTTGGGGAACTCCGTGCCTTTCTCACCTTCCAGCGTCGCGGCATCGGGCGAGACTTGCGCAGTGCTGATGATCTTGCTCGCGTCGCAGACATGGGTGCCGTAGATATCGCGCATGAGATTGATCAGCTTGCGCTGCTCCGTGAGCGCGGCGGCGCGCGCAGCCTCCTCCTCGGGCGTGTAGTCGCCCTCGATCAGCAGGCTCTTGTCGATGAAATCGTCGAAGCTGGTCAGCTGGCGCAGGCCGATCTGCCGCCGGAACTCGTTGAACCGCGGGATGCCGCGTTCGCGGTCGCGGATGAGATCGAGCGCCACGACGTCGAGATACCGCTCGGCCGGCTTGGTCCGGGCCGGCATTTCGAGGTTCTGCAGGAACTGCGGATGGTTCTGCAACGCAAGCATTCCCAGACGCTGACGTCCGAAGCTGAGCGCGATGTCATCCATCCCGATGTCGCGCATCACCTCCGTGGCCTTGGCCCGGAAGGTCGAGACCACCGGCAGCTTGGCGGTGATCGCGTCCGGGTTGGCGTCGTCGCGCAACTCGATCAGGTCGGGCAGCAGCGGGTGCAGACGGTAGACACTGACGAACTCCTCGGTGAAGTTGAAGGGAGAGCCGAAGTGGTTGGTCCCGTTGTTGGCATCCTCCGTCCGGTCGTAGCGATAGCCCGCCTTCTGTGCGCCCGTGCCGACGATCCCCGCCCCCGAGGACAGGACCGAGTAGAATTCGTCGACGAGATGCGGATCGTCCGAAGCCTTGGCATCCGCGATGGCGTCGTGCAGCGCCGCCTCGACGCGCGGATGATCGGCGAAGAGCCCGCTCCAGTTCGAGTTCATGCCGAGATAGAGCGGCTCGTCGTAGAGCAGCTGTGTGGTCCATTCGATGGTGTGGATCTTGGCGATCACGGCCGCCACGACCAGCCGGGCGATCTGGAACAGGTCCTCGTCGCTGACCTCGGCATAGGTGATCACGCGGTCCGGGAACAGCGGGTTGCGCAGACCGCTGTCGCTCTTGGCGATCAGAGGTTCGGCGGCATGCGCCCGGAAGGCGTCGACGAAACTGTTGTGCTCGCGGATGAACAGCGTGTGCAGGAAGCTGAGCCCGATGGACCAGTTCTCCGGAAAGGCCGTCGCCTCCTGGCCGGCCCATTTCGGGTTGATCGGGTCGGGGGTGCAGTCCGTGGCGCCTGCCTCACAGGCCTGAAAGATCGGCAGATACCCTTGGTCGTCCCCCTCTTCGGCGCGCAAAGGGCGCAGAAGTAGCTTGGCCGGATCGTCCGGGTCGCGCTTGGCCCGCGCGTGCGACACGTCCGAATAGCCGTAGATCTGCGAGGCGTCCCACCACGCCGTGACCGTGTTGGCGGTGGTCTGCGGGGCGCGTGCAAGGTAGGTTTCGCCGTCGCTCACGAAGGTCGGTGCAGGTTGGGCTTCCGCCACCAACGCGACCTCTTCCCGCGCACCGGTGCGGCATCCGATCTCGGTCGCTTCCTTCCGGGTCAGCGGGCGCACCTCGTTGTTCTCGCGGATCGTCCGGCAGCCCGTCGGCATGGTCTCGGGCGCGTTGCGCCCCTCGTCGAGATGCGAGAACCAGTCGTGTGTCATGAACTGGATCCAGTAGGCGGCCATGACGTTGAAGAACGGTGCCTTCTTGTAGTCGCAACTTGCCGACAGCGGATTGCCCGCGAGCCCCTGCCCGGCATTGCAGGCGCCGGGGTCGCTCTGTTGGCGTGCCAGCAACAGCCGGCTGATGACCTGCGGGTCCGGCACCAGCAGGTCGATCCGGTCGCCGTGCCGGTTGCGCGCCAGTTCGTCGAGCCCGAGCCGCGGGAAGGTCGCGTCGAAGGCGGAGTTGCGCGCGAACTGCATGCCGGTCGAGCCCATTGCCGGGTTGCGTAGATCATTGCAGATGCCGGTCGTCGTGCGCGCCCGGATCAGCGCGCCGGTGCAGACCTGTTCGCCTGTGCCGCCGACCACCTCGAACAGCGGATGCTCGGGCGAAAGCCGCATCTCGGGCCAGGTGTCGAGGATGCGTCCATCGCGCCCGTCGCGTCCCTCGAGATAGGTTTCATAGGTGTAATTGTCGAAAAGGTTGTACTTGATCAGCTCGACGCGCTGGCGTTCGAGGTCCATCAGCGCTCCGTCGAGCCCGCGCCCGTCGCGGCTGAGGTGTGTGCCGATGAAGGTGACCGGGGTCCACCAGTTGACAAGCTGGTCGGCGCCGCCCGCCCCCCAGTAGTTCGACCAGTCGACCCAGGGCGTGTCGCGCAGTTCCGTAAAGCGTTCGCCGCCGCGACAGTTGCCGGTATCGCTGCGGACCTTGCCGAGGAAACGGTCCTGTCGGTCGTCCGACAGCGGAACGAGCCCGCGCGAGAGCATCGCCGTGCAATCGCTGATCGTGGGATCGGCCACACGCCAGATGCCCAAAACCACGACGAGACACGCCAGAAACCCGCCCAGACCGATGAGCACCTTCTTTAACATCGCACCCCCCCAATAGGCCCGACGTTCCGCCCGGCCATCCTCGCGGCGGGGTCGAAACGGATCACTGTCATGTCGGGAGAAGCCGGTGGTCTCTCAAATCCGCGCGTCGCAATTTGCGCAGGCTAATCACAATAACTATCAATTGCTTATCCCTGTCGGGCAAAGCTTATGCGCCGTTAATTGCAAAATCAATTCGCAATACACGCAGGCCGCGATTTCAGTGTCGATCTCCGATCCGGTCAAAATGGTCGGTCGGTAATGCGGAAACGTTGTGCGAGGCGCAAAAGGCGTTTAGCATCAAGCCTGTGGCGCGATCGGGTCAATTGTGGGCCTGCGGCGCGGACAAGGGGGATGCGATGTCGAATCTAGCGGGCAAGGCCTATGCGATGAACGTGGTCACGCCGCTGTCGCCCTGGCATTCACTCGTCAAGAAAGGGATTTTCGTCGTCCTGCGTGCCTTCCCGAAACTGCTGGCGCGGGTGCAGGGCCTGAACTTTATCCATTTCGCGCGCTGGTGCGTGATCGACCGCAAGGACTGGCCGGGCCTCACGGACGAAGAACGCGACGCGCTGAGCTACAACTACATGCTCTTCGCGACGAACTTCAACGGAACCTGGGAGCAATATGTCGATGCGTTCTCGGACGGCATTCCGGACCTGCTGAACCTCGCCTGGTACGGCGACTACAACTATCCCCAGTCGATCCCGACCACGCCGTTCCAGAACTACATCCAGCACAACCAGTACGATACGGATTACGTCTACAACGCCACACCCGGCGCCAATCAGCGCGACATCAAGGCCTCGATCCGGGTCTACTCGGCCCTGCTGGAGCTTCGCGATCTGCACGCCAATGCCGACCCCGAAACCTTCGCCCGCGCCTACCGCGAGACGCTGTGCAAACTGCAGAACTGCCTCGTGTCAATGGGCTACGGACCGGCGGCAAGCGTCGCTTCGCTGAAGGCCGCGGAGGACCGGCAGGCGGCCACCGACGAAATCTGGAAGCATCGCGCGGCATGAGGGACAAGGCATGAATTTCGACGGCGGCCGGTATTTTCTGACCGTGCTGGTGCCGCTGCGCACCGAACCGGTGGCGGGCCCGGACGGCGCGCGCCGCGCCCCCGAGCAGATCGTGCGCCGGGTGCTTGCCACCCTGCCCGTCGCGCAGCAGGACCGACCCAGCGTCGCTAGCGGGCTCATGAGCCCCTTCGCGCGGGTGCCAAGAACGCATTTCGCGCGTTTCTTCATGCTGGACCAGCTGCGCTACAACGGGCGGCGCCGGTCCAACGCGATCCGGGACCTGCTGCTGCGCGAGAACCTGCTGCAGCCCGAGCCGATCGACCGGTTCGCGAAGCCCTACCTCGTCTTCATGGCCGATTTCGATGCGCCGTCGCCGGACGAGACCCATCTCGACAGCTACCTGCGCGGAATGTGGATCAACATGGAAGAGGAGATCCGGCTGATCTTCGGACACTGCCCCGGTTTCGAGGAGGTGGACGATGCCGCCGGTTTCAGCGCTTTCATCCGTGCCCACCAGGTCGAAACGACGATGCCCTACACCGACTACTGGACCGGCACACCGCCGCGCTGGGACCTGCCGATCTATCTGGCAATCGGCAGCGGCGTGATCGTGGCTGCATCGCTGGCGCTTTGGTTCGGCGGGGCCTGGCATTTCGACGGCATCTGGCTGTTCCTGCTGACACTTCTGATTCTCGTCGTCTTCGCGATCGGGCTTGTCGTGCGCGAAGGGCTCAAGATCTGGCCCGCGGCACCGCACAGCGATGTCGCATCGGTCCTCAAGGCGCTGTACCTGCAACAGAATTTCGTACGCTTCGCCATCGACCACCAGGGCGCGGACGACGCGGCGCTGCATGCGGACTTTGGGCGCTTCCTCGACCGACACCGCCTCGACGACCTCGCGGGGCCGACCCAGTCACCCGGCACGCTCAAGACCCCGGGGGACGCGCGATGACCGAACGGCTCGAGCTTGCCGATATTCAGGGCAACATCGTCCGGGCCTATGGCCGTTTCGGCTTTCCGCATGCCCGCTACTTCCTGCTGCACGTCGACGACCCGGCAGCGGGCCGCAAGCTGCTGCGGGCGCTCGAGCCACAGGTGACCACCGCGGAACGCTGGGCCGGTGGACCCGACGACGAGAAACAAGCCGGCGTGCCCCGCCCGAAGGTGACGCTCAACGTCGCGATCTCGGGAGCCGGACTTGCTGCGCTCGGCCTGCCGGGCGAGGCGTTGCGCTCGTTGCCCGAACCGCTGCTGCAAGGCATGCACCCGCGCGCCGCCTTGCTGGGCGACGAAGGCCCAAGCGGGATCGCACATTGGGACGAGGTCTGGCGGTACGCCGCGGCGGACCCGGGCGAGGCCGCGCACATCCTCGTGTCGATGAGCGCGCAGATGACCGAGGATGGCGCGCCGGTGCCGGACCTCGAAGAACGCACCGATTGGCTGCGCCGGCTCGCAAGCGACAGCGATGGCGGCGTGCGCCTTCTTGCCGGTCACGGACCGGACGGGGCCGACTTCCAGCAGGCCGGCGCGTTGCTGGCGCGGCGCGAGGACGGCACGATGCGCACCGACCCGCGGGAACACTTCGGCTTTGTCGACGGCGTCGGCGATCCGGTTTTCGAAGGTCAGTTCGCCCCCGAAGCCGAGGCGCGCCGGGTGCGCGGGCGCGGCAAGATCGTCCATGACGGGACCTGGAAACCTATTGCGACCGGCGAATTCGTCATCGGCCATGTCGACGAATCGCAGGAGCTGACGGCCGCCTCGACACCGGATTGCCTCACACGCAACGGCTCGTTCATGGCATTCCGGAAGCTGCACGAGGACGTCGCGGCCTTCGAGGCCTTCCTCGGCGCACAGGCCGAGACCTATGCCGCGGCGCGAGGCGTGTCGATCGAGGAGGCGTCGGAAACCCTGCGCGCCAAGATGGTCGGGCGCTGGTCCAACGGCGTGCCGCTGATGGCGGCGCCGACCTGGGCGGATCTGAAGGCCTTCGAGGAGGAATGGTCCGACGTCCTCGAGTTGCGCGGCAAGCCCGACAGGACAGAGGCCGAGGAGGCGCGCGTGCAGGCGTGGAAGGAGCGGCTGGTCGATTTCAGGTATCGCGACGACAAGCAGGGCCTGAAATGTCCGATCGCCGCGCACATCCGGCGCGGCAACGTGCGCGACTACCTCGACCCCGATCTATATTCCGACAAGCCGAGCGAGTTCGGCGGCACTTCGATCTCGAACCGGCGGCGCATCCTGCGGCGCGGTTTGCCCTACGGCCGTTTCGATCCCGACAACCAGGACGCGGATGGCGAGCACGGGATCATCTTCATCGGCGTCTGCGCAAACCTTGAGCGCCAGTTCGAATTTGTCCTGCAGCAGTGGATCAACTACGGGATGGACAACAACTCGGGCAATGACACCTGCCCGCTGCTCGGCACCCGGCCCGAGGACACCAAGTTCGTGATCCAGTCCGAACCGGGCAGCGACGAGGCCCCTTACATCATGACCGGGATTCCGCAGTTCGTGACCACACGAGGCGGCGAGTATTTCTTCATCCCCGGGCTCACCGCCCTGCGCATGATCGCCACCGGCACCATCGACCCGATCTGATCCCTACCCGCAGCCACGTCCGCGCAGGCGCGCCGTCTGCGCGCCGCAAGTGTGCCCGATAATGTCCACAATCCGCGTCTAATTCCCGACATCGGGACAGGACGGGAACCCGGACATGAGTTTTCACACAGCGCGTTTCGCGGCCACGCGTGTCACCGCGATTGCTTCGCCAGCGCTGCGCGCAACGCCACCCGCAGCGGAAATCACGACGGTCCGCAAGCGCGCGATGCTGTTTGCCTTGATCCACCAGCAGGACCGCGCCGGAGCGCTGTCGCGCCGCAAACGGAACCGTCTCGATGACACCCTGTCACCCAAAGTCCTGAACGACCTGCGCGCCGCGGCGCTCGAGTCATTTGCGCGCCCGGACGCCGGCCCCGCCGCCTGAAACCTGCTACCTATCGGGGCGGAACCCTGTCGCGACGACGAACTTCTCGGAACTGTCCGAGCGGCTCGCCGGCGGCTTGATGTTCACGACCTTGGCGAACCGCTGCTTCAGTACCTTCTGCAACGCGCCTTCGGCCCCGCCGGCCAGAACCTTGGCGACGAATGTTCCGCCCTCGTCGAGCACGTCGAAGGCAAAGTCCGCCGCCGCCTCGCAGAGCGCGATGATGCGCAGGTGGTCGGTCTGCTTGTGACCCGAGCTGGCCGCGGCCATGTCCGACATCACCACGTCCGCCTTGCCACCCAGCCATTCGCGCACCTGCACGTCGGCATCATCCGCCATGAAATCGAGCTGATGCAACTCGGCGCCCGCGATCGGCTCCATCTCCTGCAGATCGACGCCCAGAACCGTGCCAATCGCCTTGCCGGACTTCTCACCCAGCGCGTTCACGCGCTTGACCGCGACCTGGCACCAGCCACCCGGCGCCGCCCCGAGGTCGACAATCCGCGCCCCCGGCACGAGAAAGCGCAGCCTGTCGTCAAGTTCGAGGATCTTGAATGCCGCGCGCCCGCGATAGCCTTCCGCCTTGGCGCGGCGCACGTAGGGATCGTTGAGTTGGCGCTGCAGCCAGCGCGTCGAGCTCAGCTTGCGCCCGCGTGCGGTCTTGACCTTGACCTTGAGGTCACGCTGACCGCGCCCCGAGGTGTTCTTGGCCCGTCCCGGCTTGCCGCTTCCCGGTTGCTTCGCCATCCTGTCGCCTCGCCTACAAAGCTTCGTCTTCGAGAACGCCGTCGGCGCTCATCTGTGCATAGAGCAACCCCTCGCGCAGGCCCCTGTCCGCGACCGAGAGCCGGTCGGTCGGCCAGCAGCGCATCAGCGCCTGCAGGATCGCGGCACCCGACATGATCAGCGCCTGACGGTCGAGCCCGATGCGCGGATCGGCCCGGCGTCCGGCCGGACCGAGGGCGAGGTAGTTGCGGATCACCCGGTCGATCTGGTCCGAGGACATGCGCAACCCGTCGACCTTGGTGCGATCATACCGCCTCAGACCGAGGTGGCTGGCCGCCACCGTGGTGACCGTGCCCGAGGTGCCGACGATCTGGAACTTCTCCGTCGGCGGCGTGTCGTGGTAGGGCGTGAAATCGCTGAGGTTCTCTTCGAAGAACCAGCTCATCAGGGCGAAGCGCGCGGAATCGTCCTGCACGTCGACGAACTGGTCGCGCAGCGTCGCCACGCCCAGCGGGACGGAGATCCAGTCGACCACGCGCGCCGCCGGCACGTCGGCTGCGGCGGCATGGAACCCGTTGTGCAGGCGCATGATCGCGCGGGCGCGGTCGTCCTTCGGGACGGCGGCGAGGTCGATCCACACCAGTTCGGTCGAGCCGCCACCGATGTCGACCACCAGCAGGTTCTCGGTCTTGCGATTGACCAGGGGCGCGCAGGAGATCACCGCAAGCTGGGCCTCCTCTTCGGGCTTGATGATGTCGAGCCGCAACCCGGTCTCGCGCCGCACGCGCTGCAGGAACTCTTCGGAATTGAGCGCGCGCCGGCAGGCTTCGGTCGCGACGAGGCGCATCTTGCGCACCTTGTTGCGCTTGAGCTTCTGCTGACAGATCCGCAAGGCCTGGATGGTGCGCGACATCGATCCGCGCGACAACCGCCCGGTGCGCTCGAGCCCCGCGCCAAGCTGCACGGATTTCGAGAAACTGTCGACGACATGGAAGCCGCGGCCCTGGGGCCGGGCGATCAGCATGCGGCAACTATTCGTGCCCAGATCGAGAGCGGCGTAAAGCTCGCCGGGATCGGGCGGAACTGGCGCGGGGCTCAGAGCCGTCTTCTGTTCGAGCGCGCCCGCACCTTTGGGACGCTGTGGCGCCATCTGTCGCGCCTTTCATATCGAGTTGCCACAAAGCTAAGCGCTTGCAGGCGCAGGCGCAATAGCCGCGCCGCGACGGCAGACGGCGTGCAAGCGAATGTGACGGCGCGTCCAGCCGCGCTCAGGATCATCATGACGAATTTGGGACTGCGCGTGGGTCGAAGCCGGTCCCGAGCCGGGCTAGAGTGCCCGCGCGTCGCTCGCGAAGCGCGTTCTGTCGAAATCGGGCGCAGAAGGCGGATCGCGAGCGCGTATGGAGTGCCAAAACCGGATGGAATCGGACATGCCTGAAGTCACAATCGTCTACTGGCGCGACATCCCGGCCCAGGTCATCGTGGGCAAGGGTCGGCGCGGCGCGAAACGGCAGTTGCCGGAGCGTTTCGAGCAGGCGATCGACCGCGCGGCGATGAAAGTTGGCGCGGACGGCACGGATGATTACCTTGCGGAATGGCGCAAGGCGCAACCGGTGGAAGTGGCCGGCGAGCCCGAGACCATCGCCGACCAGGAGGCCGCGCGCCTCGAAGCCGAATACGACCGCGAGCGCCTCAAGGCGCTCATCGCCAACGACGGCTGGGCCTGACCCTGTCGATCATAGACTTCAACGCCCTTCTCGCCCGAAAGGATCGCCTCATGGCCCTGTTGAACTTCAAGCGCAAAGACGAGATCGCACCCCTGCGTCCGACGCCGGAGGTCGAGGCGTTCCTGAAGGGCTACTCCATCGAGGTGATGCCGCGCACGGCCGAGAAGGTCGAGAGCTTCCGGGAACTGCTGCCCGAAGGTACGCGCGTCTACATCGCCCATATCGAAGGCACCCCGATCGATGACATGGTGGCGACCGCCAAGCGGCTCAACGCCGAGGGCTATCCAGTCATGCCGCATTTCCCGGCGCGCATCATCAAGGACAAGGCGACGCTGGCCGACTGGATCGCGCGCTACCAGGGCGAGGCGGACGTCCGGCAGGGTCTGCTGCTCGCCGGCGGCGTCTCGACCCCCGTGGGAGACTTCGACAGCTCGATGCAACTGATGGAGACCGGGCTTTTCGACGAAGCGGGCTTTACCCGTCTGCATGTCGCCGGACACCCCGAAGGAAACCGCGACATCGACCCCAAGGGCGGCATGACGAACGTGACCGCCGCGATGAAATGGAAGGATGCCTTCCAGGCGCGCACCGATGCCAAGATGGCCATCGCCACCCAATTCGCCTTCGAGGCCAGGCCGATCATCGACTGGGCGGAGTCGCTCAAGTCCGAGGGCATCACCCTGCCGATCCACATCGGGATCGCGGGTCCGGCCAAGCTTCAGACGCTGATCAAGTTCGCCATCGCCTGCGGGGTCGGCCCGTCGCTCAAGGTGCTGCAGAAACGCGCGATGGACGTGACCAAGCTGCTCCTGCCTTACGAGCCGACCGAGGTCGTGGCCGAGCTTGCCGCCTACAAGGCCGCCCATCCGGACTTCAACATCACTAACGTCCATTTCTTCCCGCTGGGCGGCATCAAGACCAATGCCACCTGGGCCATCGAGAACGGCGGGGCGTCCACGGTGCCGGCGGCTGCCACGGCCTGATGCCGGCATTGCTCTTCGATCTCGACGGCACGATGCTCGACACCGATGCCATCCATCGGCAGGTCTTCGTCGACATGCTGGCGCCGCGCGGGATCGACGTGACCGAAGCCTTCTACATGGAAAACGTGCACGGCCGCCTGAACGCCGATTTCTTCGCCGAATGGTTGCCAGACGAGCCCGACCCCGTGGGCCTGAGCAACGCGAAAGAGGCCGAGTTCCGGCGGCGCCTGCCGCGCCCCTATCCCGGAATGCCGGGCGTCGCGGAGCTGGTGGGACGGGCGTCGGCGGCCGGGTGGCCGATGGCGGTGGTGACCAACGCGATGCGTCCCAACGCCGAGGCAATGCTGGACGCGATTGGGCTGCGGGCGCATTTCGACGTGCTGGTGATCGGCGAGGAGTGCGAACGCGCCAAGCCGGACCCCCTGCCCTATACCCGCGCCATGGAGATTCTGGGCGTCGCGCCCGAGGTGGCCATCGCCTTCGAGGACAGCCCCTCGGGGCTGCGCGCGGCCAGCGCCTCGGGCGCGCGCACCATCGCCGTCCGTTCGGCCCTGACCGATGCCGAGGCCCGCGCGGCGGGGGCCCATGCGTCCATTGCAGATTTCAAAGACCCGTCGCTGGAGGATGAACTCCGGCGGCTCACAGGAGTGACTACATGACCCGTACCATCGTCGAATCGAAAACCAAGACCGCGATCATCGGCTTCGACCAGCCGTTCTGCGTCATCGGCGAGCGGATCAACCCGACCGGCCGCAAGAAGCTCGCCGCCGAACTCGAGGCGGGCGATTTTTCGACCGTCGAAGCCGATGCGCTGGCACAGGTCGCGGCCGGTGCGACGGTGCTCGACATCAACTCGGGCGCGGTTTTCACCAACAAGATGGCCGAGGATCCGCGGTACGCGGACAACAACTTTGTCGAGCCACCGCTGATGCGTGAACTGATCACCCGGGTGCAGGCGATCACCGACGTGCCGCTCTGCATCGACAGTTCCGTGCCCGGCGCGCTCGAGGCCGGGCTTGAGGCCTGCGAGGGGCGTCCGCTGCTCAACTCGGTCACCGGCGAGGAGGAACGGCTCGAGATCGTGCTACCGCTTGTCAAGAAATACAACGTGCCCGTAGTGGCGATCTCGAACGACGACACCGGCATCTCCGAAGATCCCGAGGTGCGCTTTGCCGTGGCCAAGAAGATCGTCGAGCGCGCCGCCGATTTCGGCATCCCGGCCCATGACATCGTCGTCGACCCGCTGGTGATGCCAATCGGCGCGATGGCGACCGCAGGCCAGCAGGTCTTTGCCCTCGTGCGCCGCCTGCGCGAGGACCTCGGCGTGAACACCACCTGCGGGGCGTCCAACATCTCCTTCGGCCTGCCGAACCGGCACGGGATCAACAACGCCTTCCTGCCGATGGCGATGACCGCCGGCATGACCTCGGCGATCATGAATCCTGTCTCCCTGCCCGTTCCGGCCTCGAAAATCGAGGAGAAAAAGCAGGAACTGCTGGCCGCCGGCGTCTCGTTTCCCGACGACATGGATCCGGAACTATTCTGCAAGCTGACCGGTCTCGGCTCGACGAAACCGCGCCCCGGAAAGGAAATGGAAGCGATCCGCGCCGCCAATTTCCTGACCAACAACGATCCGCACGGGATGGCCTGGATCACCTTCAACAAGGAGGCCCCCAAGAAGGGCCAGGAGGGCCGCGGGCGCGACGCCCGGGCCGGGGGCCGCCGCCGCCGCGGCTGACACGGACCGATCAATCGGAAATCGCGCCCCGCCGGAGTCCCGGCGGGGTTTTTTCGTCTTGAGCGGCACACTTGCACAAGCCTGGTCGACCCAGGCCCGCCGCAAAGCGGGCGCGAAGTAACGCCGTCTTAACGGGGCGCACTCTACAAACCGGCCAGCGAGGGTCCGGCACGATGGAGACTGTGATGACGACTTCCTTGAACGCGTCCACCGGGAGGACGACATGACGGATCGCCTGATGCTGGCACCGAGGC
Source organism: Roseobacter sp. FCG-D35 (assembly GCF_033436665.1). NCBI lineage: Bacteria > Pseudomonadati > Pseudomonadota > Alphaproteobacteria > Rhodobacterales > Roseobacteraceae > Roseobacter > Roseobacter sp. FCG-D35. Next base: position 158,455 of record NZ_JAWQFO010000001.1, on the reverse strand, counting down.
TCGACCTGCCGGCCACTGCAGAGTTGATGTCGCAACTCAAGGATCACGATCGCGACGTCGTGCTCGACCTCTCCGAAGTGTCCTATTTCGGCGCGCTATGCATCCAGGTGGTGATCGCGGCGGCGACGGCCGTGCGCGTAACAGGTCACGATTTCAGCATCGTCGGGGCAAGCGACCGCGTCGTCGAACAGCTGCGCGTGATGGGTCTGACGCCCGAGTCGATCGCGGAGGGCCGTTGATGACGCTGGAAATTCTTGCCGTCGACGACAGCCGCACGATGCGCGACATGATCCGACTTGCCCTGACCCCGGCCGGGTTCACCGTGCATACCGCCGATGATGGGGTGCACGGCATCGAGGTGCTGGACGACATTCGCCCCGACGCGATCATCACTGACATCAACATGCCGCGCATGGACGGCTTCGGTTTCATCGATGCCGTGCGGGGACAGAACAAGCATCGCGCCACGCCGATTCTCGTGCTGACGACCGAGGCCGCGCCGGAACTCAAGGCCCGCGCACGCGAGGCCGGGGCCACCGGATGGATCGTCAAACCCTTCGATCCCGAGAAGCTGGTCAAGGCTCTCAAGATGGTCGCCGGATAAGGAGGCGCAGCGATGTCCAGCAACGACCCGATGGCCGAGATCCGCGCCTCCTTCTTCATCGAATGCGAGGAACTTCTCGAAGCCCTGCAGGACGGTCTGCAGGCAATGGACGACGGAGCCGAAGACACCGAGACCATCAACATCGTCTTTCGCGCCGTGCATTCGATCAAAGGCGGCGCTGGCGCGTTCGGCCTCGAGGCGCTCGTGCGATTCGCGCATCGGTTCGAAACGGCGCTCGACGAGGTGCGCGCGGATCGTCTGAGCCCGGACGCAGATGCACTCAAACTGTTCTTCCAATGCGCCGACCACCTGTCCGACCTCGTGCGCGTGAGCCGCGACGCCGGGCCGCTCCCGGACGCAGAAACCTCAGCGCTGCTCGCGCAGCTCGACGACCTGCTCGGCGAGGATGCCAGCGCCGAAGAGGAGGCGCCGGACGAGAACATCGACTTCCAACCGGCGCGTTTGTCGCTCGATCTCGACCTCGGCGGCGAGGATGCACTGGTACTTGACGTGGCAAAGCCGCGCTTTCGGATCGAGTTCACCCCCGAGAACGAGCTTTTCGAAACCGGCAACGAACCGTTCCACATGCTGCGCGCGCTCGACGCACTTGGCGAGTGCAAGATCACCTGCAACACTGACGCGCTGCCCGGGTTCGAAAGCCTCGCGCCCGAAACCAGCTACCTGTCGTGGGTCATTGAGCTTGTGGCCGACGTCGACGAGCCCGAGATCGCCTCGGTCTTCGAATTCGTCGAGGGGCTTTGCACGCTGCGCATCGAAAGTGTCGAGGGCGACGATCCAAAACACGGCTCGGATTCGGAACCTCCAGTTCCCGTCCTCGAGCCGGCCCCATCCGAGGATGAGGCTCCAACCGGCGGCAGCGAGGCCGAGCCGACGCTGTCGGGGGACACGGAGGCCACCGCTGCCGAGGAGGTGCCCGAGGTCGCGCCCGCCGAACCAAACGACACCGCGCCCCCCGAGCCGGACCGCACCGCGCCCGCAGAGCCGCCGCGCCCGGACCCGACCGCTGCACCGCCCCGTAAGGTTGCGGCGCAACCCGCCGCCGCGACCAAATCCGTCGTCCGGGTCGACATCGACCGCATCGAAAGACTGGTCAATCTCGTCGGCGAACTCGTGATTAACCAGGCAATGCTCGCGCAAAGCCTCGAGCAGTCCGGCCTGTCGCCGCATTCGGATGCCATGAACGGCCTAGAGGAGTTCCAGCGCCTGACCCGCGACATCCAGGACAGCGTGATGATGATCCGCGCCCAGCCGGTCAAGTCTCTGTTCCAGCGCATGTCCAGAATCGTGCGCGAAGCTTCCGCGATGGTGGGAAAGGATGTGCGCCTGCACACCGAGGGCGAGGCGACCGAAGTCGACAAGACCGTCATCGAACGGCTTGCCGACCCGCTCACCCACATGATCCGGAACGCCGTCGACCACGGGCTCGAGACGGCCGAGACACGTGCGGCCAAAGGCAAACCGGCGCAGGGTCGCGTCAATCTCAGCGCCGCGCACCGCTCGGGCCGGGTCGTGATCGAGGTTTCCGATGACGGCGGCGGGATCGACCGCGACCGCGTGTTCCAGATTGCCGCGCAAAAGGGGTTGATCTCGCCCGACGCGCAGCTCTCGGACAGCGAGATCGACAACCTGCTGTTTCTGCCCGGGTTTTCCACCGCAAGCGAGGTTTCGGACCTGTCCGGCCGCGGCGTCGGGATGGACGTCGTGCGGACCTCGATCCAGGCCCTGGGCGGGCGCATCTCGATCGCTTCGACCCCCGGACAGGGCACGAGCTTCTCGATTTCCCTGCCGCTGACACTCGCGGTTCTCGACGGCATGGTCGTCGAGGTTGCGGACGAGACCCTCGTCCTGCCGCTGAGCGTGGTCGTTGAAACGCTGACTCTGCGCGCAGAAGATGTCGAGATGGTGCGTCCCGGGGCACATGTCGTGCGGGTGCGCAGCGGCTTCGTTCCGCTCTTCGATCTCGGAAAGGAACTGGGATACCGCGCGCCGGTCAGCGACTATGACGGTATCGTGGTGCTGCTGATCGCGCAGGAGGACAGCAGCCATGCGGCGCTGATCATCGACAGCATCCAGGATCAGCGCCAGGTGGTGATCAAAGGGCTCGACGACAGTTTCTACCGCGCCCCGGGCATCGCCGCGGCCACCATTCTCGGCGACGGCCAGATCGCCCTGATCGTCGATACCTCCGACATCATCAGCAATGCCATCGGCGCCCAGGCCACCGCCGCGGCCCCCATACCAGCAGGACTTTCCGCATGAGCGACAAGGATACGCCCGTCACCATCGAGCTTCTCACCTTCCGGCTTGCCGACCAGGAATATTCGCTCGACATCATGTCGGTCCGCGAGATCCGTGGCTGGACCCATGCAACCCCGCTCCCGCATGCCCCAAGCTACATGAAAGGGGTCATCAACCTTCGGGGCACCGTGCTTCCCGTCATGGACCTTGCGCTGCGCCTGGGGCTCGAACCGCGCGAGCATACCGACCGCAACGTGATCATCGTCGTCAAGCACGACGACACGATGACCGGGCTGCTGGTCGATGCCGTCTCCGACATCATCGCGCGCACCGCGGACGACCTGCAACCGCCCCCCGAGGTGCAGACCAGCGCGGCGACGAACGTGGTCAGCGCCCTGACCCTCATGGACGAGCGCATGATCCGCGTGCTCGATCTGCGCTCGGTCGTCAGCACCGAGCGGAGTGCCGCCGCATGATCGAAACCAAGCCGCAGGACGGCGTGCTCGACCCGCGAAGTTTCGAAGCCATCGCCGAACTCGCCTACCGCGAAAGCGGGCTGCAACTGGTCGCCGAGAAAACCTCGATGATCCAGTCGCGGCTGCGTCATCGTCTGCGCGATCTGGGTCTTCCCAATTTCCGCGATTACGTCGCCTTCGTCTGCTCCGATGCGGGACAGCCGGAGCGCCGGCACATGATCTCGGCCCTGACGACGAACGTGTCGCATTTCTTTCGCGAGAAACACCATTTCGACATCCTGTCGGAGCGTATCGCGCCGGTGCTGTCGAAAAAGCTTCTCGCCGGCGGCCGGGTGCGCCTCTGGTCGGCAGGCTGTTCGAACGGCCAGGAGGCCTGCTCGATTGCCATGTGCCTGCTTGAGGCGATCCCCGATCTGTCACGGTACGACCTGCGCATCCTCGGCACCGATATCGATCCCAAGGTGGTGGCCTTCGCGAATGCGGCCGTCTACCCCGAGCGCATGATCACGGGCGTTCCTCCGGCCATGCTCGACAAGTATTTCGAACGACGCACGGACGGGGCCGAGCCGGAATACGCCGCACGACCGGTCCTGCGTGATCTCACCCGGTTCCGCGAGCTCAACCTGCACGGCCCGTGGCCGGTCCGGCAGGCGATGGACACGATCTTCTGCCGGAACGTCGTGATCTACTTTGACCTGCCGACCCAGAACGCGCTTTGGCCGCGGTTCCGAAAGCTGCTGACCGGCAACGGCCATCTCTTTCTCGGCCATTCCGAACGCATCGCGAACCCGGAAGCGGCGGGGTTCGTTACCGCCGGCCCGACAACCTACCGCACAGACCCCGCGATTCTGCCCGCACCGACCGCCAACTGAAGGAAACGAGACATGTCCCTGCGCGACCAAATCCGCATCATGGTGGTGGACGACATGTCCACCAGTCGTGGACTGATCACCCAGGCCCTGGATGCCTTCGGCGTCCGCAACGTCTCGACGGCAGAAAACGGCATGGACGCGATCAAGACCCTGGCGTCGCATCCTGCGCACCTGGTGATCTCGGACTACAACATGCCGCAGATGGACGGGCTGCAACTGCTGCACCATCTGCGCAGCAACGCGAAGACCAAGGGCGTCGGGTTCATTCTGATCACCGGTCGCGCCGAGCAGCAGATCATCGACCACGGCAAGAAGCTGGGGATGAACAACTACCTCAAAAAGCCGTTCGAACAGGCCGGGCTGCGCAACTGCATCGAGGCGGTCGTCGGGCGGTTGTGATGGACAGCGTCGCCGGACAAGCGAGACTTGCCACCGTGCTGTCGCGTGTGTCGCGGCACCTTGACGGCATGGCAGGACAGATATTCTCACTAGAAGAGGCGGTGAGCCGGGGCATGCCCGGCCGTGCTGCCGATCATGCCGCGATCCGCGAGTTGCAGACGCTCGATTTCCTGCGCCAGTCGCTGGAGGACCTGGCGCTGCTCGCGCATCAACTCCACCTTCACGCTGACACGTCGAACGTCGAAGACCTGCCGGTGCTGAAAATTGCCCGCGCGCTCAAGCTCGACAGCACGCGGACACTGCTGGATTGCGCTGCGGGACTGCCAGTCGTGGACGACAGGGCCACGGTTGGCGACCTCGACCTGTTTTGAGCGATTGGCGGGGCGTTGCCGTGCCGGACCATGTGACAAGAGCGCCCCATTTTCGAGAAAGACACATCCCGCCGTCAGCGTGGCACAAGGTCTGCCGCTCTCGCGCCATTAACCTTGCCCCGGAGCCGTAGCAGGACACCGACCGCCGCATGTAGACGTCGCTTGCGCGGGGCAAAGGTGTCGGAATGTCCTGACTGCCATCGTTCGCAGCCCAACGAGGTTCAGAGCACGGAGCATGGCATCGAAGACCCGCTGTCACGGCTGCCTTAGGTAATCTGCTGCCAGATCAACGAATTCGCGGGCGACCTTGATCATGCCAGATCCCGGCACATCCGGGTGTCCGCGCGACGTGGCGCTCCCATCTCTAGCCGGATTGTGGAGGACTCAGGCGGCCCGTTTGTCGCGCCGTCCAAGCGGAGTGCGAACGCAAGCCGACTTCGGCAATTCCGGGTCGTGAGGGAATCGCCGACGAAACGGCGAACCGACCACCAGCCACCGCCTGAACTTGCCATTGGCGCGGCCTAACGGTCGCTTGAACTGGCGGCACGCAGGATTCCGGGGCGGTGGAAAGCAGCGCCTATGGGTCCGCCGCGCGGTCCGTCCGGACGCCAGCTTTTCATTCGCCGCCGACGTTCGCAGGACGGAGGCCACAGTGCAGGCGTGCGTCAGTCGCCGTAGCAAACGCTGTATGAGCCGCCACACCGGTTCATCGCTGCGGAGCGAGGCGTCACAGACTCGCAGTCACCGCGCGACCCGTCGGAAATCGCGGTGCCGAACGACCGGAGGCGCCGAGACAGTTCGCGGAGCCTCGGCAATCAAGCCCGAACCGGCGCGTCCTGGCTGGCCCTGCCGTCCGAAGCACGGATCACCGCTTCTCCGCTTACGCTTGATACCGGGCGGGGTCGCGGTCGTGCTGTCCGAATGACTGACAGTTACTGAAGCGATTTCACGACCGCGGGTGATCACCGATACGACCCCATGAGACGGCGCGGGACACTCGCCGACAATCTCAGCGACCAGCGCGACCGATGATGGTCTGATCGACCGGGACAGCGCCCGGAACCATCTCTGACGGAAGCCGAAATGCCTGCCGGTAGCCCCATGACCCGATGTCCAACCCCGCAGACTTTCCGTCGACCCTCAATCTCGGAGAATGCCGCAGCGCATCGCAGGCGCTGGGTGCTTGACAAACCGTCCACGAGCCGATCATGACAGGACCGTTGGTTCCTGCCGTGCGGCAGGTGAAAAGGGAATGTACACCCGGGTGCCCGGGCAAGTGCAGCCGCCCCCGCGACCGTGACCGGAGAGGTCGCCCACAGCCACTGGCGCACGCGCCGGGAAGGCCGGGCGACCGGCGGAGCCGCAAGGCTCCGGCATCCGCAAGCCGGGAGACCTGCCAGCGCCGAAGACGTAACCGGACGGGGTGTTCCGGAGTCGGGAGGGTCGTGCTCACCCGTCATCCGCCTGCCCTGTCCCCGCACGAGGTGCGCCGATGAAGGACCGGATGACCGAAACTGCGCCCGCGGAACTGCTGGTCTGCGTGAAATGTCGGCGCGGGCTGGAGATGCCGCAAGATGCGCGGCGTCCCGGAGCCGCGCTTTACCAAGGGCTGCAGGCCTGCGACCTGCCCGAAGGCCTGACGCTCACGCCGGTGGAATGCCTGCAGAACTGCGACGCCGGCTGCACGGTGGCCTTGCGCGGCGCCGGTCGCTGGACCTACGTCTACGGAAACCTGCATGAAACGTCGGATCTGGACGTTCTGGTCGACGGTGCCGCGCGCTATCATGCGACCGCAGACGGGCTGATCCCGTGGCGCGAACGCCCCGAACATTTCCGCAAGAACTGCGTGGCCCGAATTCCCCCCCTGGAGACCGAACATGTCTGATCTCGTCAAGCTCCCCGTCACCATCGTCACCGGCTTTCTCGGCTCGGGCAAGACGACGCTGCTGCGCCACCTGATGCAGAACCCTCAGGGCAAGCGCCTTGCGGTGATCGTCAACGAGTTCGGCGATGTCGGCGTGGACGGCGAGATCCTGAAATCCTGCGCGATCCCGGAGTGCCCGGCCGAGAACATCCTCGAGCTTGCCAACGGCTGCATCTGCTGCACGGTCGCGGACGATTTCATTCCGACCATCGAAGCGCTCATGGCGCTCGATCCGCGACCCGAGCACATCCTGATCGAGACCTCCGGCCTCGCCCTGCCGAAGCCGCTGCTGAAGGCCTTCGACTGGCCGGCGATCCGCTCGCGCATCACGGTCGACGGGGTCATCGCGCTGGCGGATGCCGAGGCGGTCGCCGCGGGGCGTTTCGCGCCGAACGTGGCGGCGGTCGATGCGCAGCGCCAGGCCGATGCCTCGCTCGACCACGAGACCCCGCTCTCGGAAGTCTTCGAGGACCAGATCAGCTGTGCGGACATCGTGCTGCTGACCAAGCCCGATCTCGCCGGTCCGGAAGGCGTCGCGCAGGCCCGCGCCGTAATCGCCGCCGAGGCGCCGCGCCCGTTGCCCGTGGTCGAGGTCGCCGAAGGCGCGGTCGACCCGCGCATCGTGCTGGGTCTCGGGGCCGCCGCCGAGAACGACCTCGACGCGCGGCCCAGCCACCACGACACGCCGCACGATCACGATCACGAGGATTTCGAAAGTGTCGTGATCGACCTTCCCGAGATCGCCGATCCCGACAGTTTGGCGGGTCGGATCGAGGCACTTGCGCGCGACCGCAACATCCTGCGGGTCAAGGGTTATGCCGCCGTCGAGGGCAAGCCGATGCGTCTGCTGGTGCAGGCAGTCGGGGCCCGCGTGCGCTGGCAGTTCGACCGGCCCTGGCGGCCGGACGAAAGCCGCGCCGGGCGCCTCGTGGTGATCGCCGAGCATAACGATATCGACGCTGCGGTCATCCGCGAGGATCTTGCGCCGGCGGTGCAGCCGGCCGCGTAAGGCAAGAGGGGCGACGCGCAGATGCATGTCGTTTTCCGGGAGAGCCACGGGCTCGAAGAGACGGAGACCCCGACCGACCTGGGCCAGAGCCCGGCGGACCTGGTCGTACTGTCCTATTCGGACAGCGATCTCGGTGCCTTCGCCGCCGGTTGGCACCGGGGTGGCGGACCCAAGGGCAAACTGCCGTCGTTGCGTCTTGCCAACCTGTCCCAGTTGCGCCACCCGCTGTCGGTCGACACCTATGTCGAGCAAACGCTTGCCGGGGCGAAGGGCATCCTCGTCCGGCTGATCGGCGGCCGGGCGTACTGGCCCTACGGGCTGACGCAACTCGAAGCGCTGGCGGCGCGCAAAGGTCTGGCGCTGGCCGTGCTGCCCGCAGACGGGCGGCCCGACGAGACGCTCGACCTCGCCTCGACCTTGCCGGTCTCGACCCTGCGGCGTCTCGCGCATCTCTGCGATACGGGCGGCGCGGTGGCGGCGCAAGCCGCGCTGGCGCAGCTGTCTCTTGCGGCGGGCCTTTATGCCGGTCCGGTGCAAGGCCAGAAGCAGTTGCCGACCGTCGGCGCTTGGGCGCCCGCCCTCGGGGCCTGCTGCCCGCTGGCCTTCCTCGCCGACATGCGGCCGCGCGTCGTCGTGACCTTCTACCGCGCCTACCTGACGGCCGCGGACACCGAACCGCTTGAGGCGCTGTTCGCGGCGCTGGATCGCGCCGGCTTTCAGCCAATAGGTCTTTTCGCACCCACCCTGAAGGCGCCGCAGGCCGCCGGCTGGTTGTCACGGCAGATCGCGCAGATCGCTCCTTGCGCCATCGTCAACGCCACGGCCTTCAGCGGACAGGGGCCGGACGGGACTTCGCCGCTCGATGCCGGGGGCGTGCCGGTCTTCCAGGTTGCGCTGACCACCTCGTCGCGCGACGCCTGGCACGAATCCGAGCGCGGCCTGTCCCCGGCGGACCTCGCCATGCATGTCGTACTGCCCGAGATCGACGGCCGGCTTTTTTCGGGAGCCGTGTCGTTCAAAGAAGCCGAGGAGCGGGATCCGCACCTGCAATGCGCACACATGCGGCACCGGGCCGATCCCGCGCTGATCGCATCTGCCGTCGAGCAGGTCACGGCCTGGACCCAACTCGCCGCGCGCGCGCCCAGCGAACGGCGACCCGCTCTAGTGCTCTCGACTTATCCGGGCAAGGACTGGAACATGGCCCATGCCGTCGGACTCGACGCGCTGGCCTCGGCGCAGGCGATCCTCGAAGACCTGTCGCGCGCGGGGCATGACGTGCATGCCGGGGCCAGTCTCGACGCTGCGCTCGCGAGCGAAACGATCAGCTGGCCGCTCTCCGAATACGAGGCCGCGCTTGCCCGCCTGCCTCAAGCGATGCGCGCGGATCTGGCGGCGGCCTGGGGCGCACCGCAGGACGATCCGGTCTGCAGAAATGGTGCCTTTCACTTTGCCGCCTCCCCACAGGGGGCCGCGCTCGTCGCCCTACAGCCCGAGCGGGGGTCGATCGAAGCGCGCGGCGACGAGTATCACGACCTCGCCCGGGTGCCGCGGCATTCGTACGTCGCCTTCTATCTATGGCTGCAGTCGCAGGCAGACGTGCTGATCCATATCGGCGCGCATGGCACGCTCGAGTGGCTGCCCGGCAAGGCGGTGGCGCTTGGCCCGGAATGCTGGCCGCGGGTGCTGACCGGCAGCCTGCCGGTCATCTACCCGTTCATCGTGAACGATCCCGGCGAAGCCGCACAGGCCAAACGGCGCATCGGTGCTTTGACCCTCGGCCATCTGCCGCCACCCTTGAGGAAAAGTGCGACGCCAGAGCGACTGAGCCGGCTCGAGGCGCTGCTGGACGAATTCTCGAATGCCGACGGACTCGACCCGCGCCGCCGCGACCGCCTGCAGGACGACATCCGCGGCGAGGCGCAGGCGCTGGGTGTCGAGGACGATCTCGGGCTCGACGCCGCATCCTCCGCCGCCGAAGCGATCACCCGCATCGACCGCTTCGTCTGTGACATCAAGGACAGCCAGTTCGGCGACGGGCTGCATGTCTGGGGGCGTCCGCATGTCGCGGGCGGCGCGGCCCACACGGCCTCGCTGGCAGGTGAGCGGCAATCGATTGCCGACGCGCTGAACGGGCGGCGCATTGCCGCCGGACCCTCGGGCTCGCCGTTCCGGGGCCGGACCGACGTGCTGCCGACCGGACGAAACCTCTTCGCCACCGATCCGCGCGCGGTCCCGACACGGTCGGCCCATGCGCAGGGCGTCAAACTGGCCGAGGAACTCGTGCGGCGGCACCTTCAGGACCACGGTGACTGGCCCCGGGGGCTGATCGTCGACCTCTGGGGGTCGGCCACGATCCGCACGGCAGGCGAGGAATTCGCGATGGCGCTGCACCTGCTCGGCGTCCGGCCGGTCTGGGACGCGGGCAGCGAGCGGGTGTCGGGCATCGAGGTGCTGCCGATCACCGATCTCGACCGTCCGCGCCTCGACGTGAGCTTGCGGGTCTCAGGCCTCTTCCGTGACATTTTCCCGACGCTCACCGCGCTTTTTGCGCAGGCGGTCAGGGCGCTGGCGGGGCGCGACGAGGCCCCGGACTGGAACCCGTTCGCGGGCAAGGCTCCTCGCGCGGCCGTGTTCGGGCCGGCGCCGGGCAGTTTCGGGCTGGGGATCAACGCCGATGCCGAGACCTACGGCGAAGACGCGAAACGCCGCGCGGGCGAGGCTTGGCTCGAGGCCAGCGCATGGGTCCATGATGGCGCAAATGTCATCCATGACCCGCAGGCGATCCGCGCCCGGGTTCGGGATACCGACAGTTTTGTGCACCTTCAGGACCTGCCGGAAACCGACCTGCTGATGGCGCTGGACTACGCCACGCACGAAGCCGGTTTCGCGGCGGCACAGGGCGTTACCGGCGGCAAGGCCGCGCTGTACCACCTCGACAACACGGATCCGGCGCGTCCGCGCGCGCGCGGTCTGGCTGAGGAGATCGCGCGCGTCGTGCAGGCCCGCGCGGCCAATCCCGACTGGCTGGCGGGCATGATGCGCCACGGATTCCGCGGCGCGGCCGAGATCGCCGCAACGCTCGATCACATGGCCGCCTTCGCCCATCTCGCGGGCGTGGTCTCGTCGCGGATGTTCGATCTCTACTACGAGGCCACGCTGGGCGAGGCGAAGGTTGAGAGCTTCCTGCGCCAAGCGAACCCCGGTGCCCATGCGGCCATGCAGGCGCGGTTCGCCGAACTGGACGCGGCGGGCCTCTGGGAGACGCGCCGAAACTCGATTCGCGCGCGCCTGGAGGCTCCGGCATGACCCCCGAGACCTATGTGAAAGGCTGGTGCCCCGGCGCGCTGCGCCCGATGCAAAGTGGCGACGGTTTGATCGTGCGGGTGCGTCCGCGGCGGGCCCGCCTCTCGTCGTCCCAGGCGCTCGGCCTCTGCGCGCTGTCACAGGCACATGGCAACGGCATCATCGAATTGACGAACCGCGCCAACCTGCAACTGCGCGGCGTGACCGAGGCCAGCCACCCTGCCCTCGTGGCCGGTCTGCGCGCGCTGGAACTGATCGACCCGGACCCCGAAGCAGAGGCACGGCGCAACATCGTAGTCTCGCCTTTCTGGACCGCCGGAGACCGTACCGACCGGGTTGCCCGAATGCTCGAGGCGCGCCTTCACGAGATGCCCGACCTGCCGGCGAAGTTCGGATTTGCCGTCGACCTCGGCGCGCGCCCCGTCCTTCGGTCGGTCTCCGCCGATATCCGCCTGGAGGCCGGGACAGCGGACGCCGTTTTGGTCAGGGCCGACGGCGTACTGGGCGGTCTCTCCGTGACCGAAGCCGAGGCTGTCGACGCCGTGATCGAGCTCGCGCGCTGGTTTTCCGCTCACACGGGTCCGTCGATGCGGCGCATGAAGACTGTCGTGCAAGCCTGCACTGTGCCTGCCAAATTCCGCGCCGCCTTATCTACAGAAATCGCGCCGGAACCCGCTCCCGGCAGCACCGAGGACGGATTGCTGGCGGGCGTCGCCTTCGGACAGGTGGATGCCGACACGCTGGAGCGCGCACTGCAGGACACGGCAGCGACAGCGCTTACCGTGACGCCGTGGCGCATGTTGCACTTCAATGGGGCCATCTCGGCACCCGGCGCGCCGTTTATCCTATCACCTGGCGATCCGCTTCTGCGAACCGATGCCTGCCCCGGCGCCCCGCGCTGCGCGGCCGCCACCATCGAGACCCGCGCGCTTGCCCGCCGTATCGCCCCGCATGTCGCCGGTCGCCTGCACGTGTCAGGTTGCGCCAAAGGCTGCGCCCGAGGCCGCAAAAGCGACGTAACCCTGGTGGGCCGCGACGGCGTGATTGACCTTGTCGTCGATGGAGCGGCATGGGATGAGCCGCGCCAGCGGGACCTGCCTCCCGACGAGATCCTCAAGGCAATCGGCTGAGACACATGCCCTACGAATACCAGACCGACGGCGCCACCATATACCGCCAGAGTTTCGCGACGATCCGGGCCGAGGCGGAGCTTGACCGGTTCGCTCCGGACGAAGAGCAGGTCGCGGTGCGCATGATCCACGCCGCCGGCATGGTGGGGCTCGAGCGCCATATCCGCTTTTCCAAAGGCTTCGTGGTGGCGGCGCGCACCGCGCTCGAGGCAGGGGCGCCGATCCTCTGCGACGCGCGCATGGTCTCCGAAGGCGTCACCCGCCCGCGACTTCCAGCCGACAACGCGGTGATCTGCACGCTGCAGGATACGCGGGTGCCGGATTTGGCGGCGCGGATGTCCAACACGCGCTCGGCAGCGGCGCTGGAACTCTGGCGTCCGCAGCTTGCCGGGGCCGTCGTCGCCATCGGCAACGCGCCGACCGCACTGTTCCACCTGCTCAACATGCTCGAAGACCCCGACTGCCCGCGTCCCGCGGCGATCATCGGCTGCCCGGTGGGCTTCGTCGGCGCCATCGAAAGCAAAGACGCACTCTGGGCGGCGCAGCCGGTGCCGTGCTGCATCGTCGAGGGCCGATTGGGCGGGAGCGCGATCACCGTCGCCGCCGTCAATGCCATCGCGAGCCGGCGCGAATGACCATGGGAACCATCTACGGCGTTGGTCTTGGCCCGGGCGACGCGGAGCTGATGAGCGTCCGCGCCGACCGGTTGATCCGCAGTGCGCGCAACGTCGCGTTTTTCCGCAAGGCCGGCCGCTCCGGCCAGGCGCGCGGCATCGTCGACGGGATGCTCTGCGAGGACGCGCGCGAAATTGCGATGGAATACCCTGTCACGACGGAAGTGCGGTTCGACGACCCGCGCTATGCCGAGATCCTGTCGGACTTCTACCGAGATTGTACCGACCGTCTTTGTGCCCTGACAGCGACTGGCGAAGACGTGGTCGTGCTCTGCGAGGGCGATCCGTTCTTCTACGGGTCCTTCATGCACCTGCACAGCCGCCTCGAAGGGATCTGCCGTGTCGAAGTGGTCCCAGCGATCACCGGCATGTCGGGGGCCTGGACCGCCTCGGGGCGTCCGATCACCTGGGGCGACGACGTGTTGACCGTGCTGATGGCAACGCTCCCGCAGGATGATCTGGAGCGTCACATGCAGACCGCCGATGCTCTGGTGGTCATGAAGATCGGGCGCAACATCGACAAGATCCGCGCCGCGCTGCGCCAGGTCGGCAGATACGACGAGGCATGGCTGATCGAATACGCGACGATGCCCGGCCAGACCGTTACCCGTCTGCGCGATGCCGGCGAGCGCGCCGTGCCCTATTTCTCGATCGTACTCCTGCACGGATCGGGGCGGCGGCCATGAGCGGCTGGCTTGCCATCGCCGGGCTTGGACCCGGTGCCGAGGCGCTGGTGACGCCCGAGGTTAGCGCGGCACTTGCCGAAGCGACGGACGTCGTGGGCTACATTCCCTACGTCGCCCGCGTCGCCGAACGTCCGGGGCTCACGCTGCACGCCTCCGACAACCGCGTCGAACTCGACCGCGCGCGGCAGGCGCTGGACCTCGCCGCCCGGGGCAGGCGCGTCGTGGTGGTGTCCTCCGGCGATCCGGGCGTCTTCGCGATGGCCGCCGCGGTCTTCGAGGCGGTCGAGTCCGGCGAGAGCGGCTGGCGCGACCTCGACATTCGGGTCCTGCCGGGGATAACCGCGATGCTGGCGGCGGCCGCGCGGGTCGGCGCGCCGCTCGGGCACGACTTCTGCGCGATCAATCTCAGCGACAACCTCAAACCCTGGGACATCATCGAAAAGCGCCTGCGACTGGCAGTCGAGGCCGATTTTGCGATGGCCTTCTACAACCCGCGCTCGAAGGCGCGCCCCGACGGGTTTGCGCGCGTTCTCGATGTCCTGCGAAAGAGGTGCGAGGCGTCGCGACCGATCATCTTCGCGCGTGCCGTCTCGCGCTCCGACGAAGACGTCCGGGTGGTGCCGCTGGCGCAGGCCCGGCCCGAGATGGCCGACATGAGCACGGTCGTGATCGTCGGTTCCTCGACCACGCGGATCATCGAGCGGAGCGGCGCGCCGCTGGTCTACACGCCGAGATCGGTGCCGGCATGATCGAGCCAGTCGAGAACCGCGGCCACCTCCGAGACCTCGTGTCGCGCAGGAATCTCGGGGCGGTCGATCATCACGACCGGCAGGCCGAGGCTGCGGGCGGCGGCAATTTTCGCGTACGCGCCCTGCCCGCCCGAGTTCTTCGACACCACGAGATCGATGCGATGCGCACGCATCAGCGCCCGGTCACCCTCTTCGGTGAAGGGGCCGCGCGAGACCAGTGCGACGTGATCTGGAAAGGGCGGCCTTTCCTTCGGCGGATCGACAAGGCGCAGCAGGTAGAAATGCTGCGGATTGGGCGCGAAGTCGGCGAGATGCATGCGCCCCACCGCCAGCAGGATGCGCCGCGCGGGACCGGCGAGTGCTTCGGCAGCCGCGGGGATGTCCGGGACGCTTTGCCAGTCATCCCCTGCCTTGCGCTGCCATGCGGGCCGAGTCAAGGCGACAAGCGGCGTGCCGGTTTCGGCGCAGGCGGCGACAGCATTGGCGCTCATTCGCGCGGCGAAGGGATGCGTCGCGTCGATGACATGGCTGATCGCTTCGGCCTTGAGAAAACGCGCCAGACCCTCGACACCTCCAAAACCGCCGCTCCGCATCGGCAGCGGTTGGCGCACTGGGCGTTCGACACGCCCGGCAAGCGACACCTGCGCGCGCATCTCGCGCTCGGCGAGCGCCTTGCACAGCGCCGTGGCCTCGGTGGTGCCGCCCAGGATCAGGAGGTTCGGTGTCATGGCTGAGGCTCCTTGGCTGACCCTCGTCGGGCTTGGCGAAGATGGCCCGGAGGGGCTGTCGCCTGCAAGTCTTGCAGCACTTGGGTCGGCGGAAATCGTGATCGGCCCGAAACGGCACCTGGCGCTCGTCGGACCGCTGGAGGCGGAAACGCACGAATGGCCAGTCCCCTTCGCAGACGGTTTGCCCCGATTGCTGGCGCTGCGCGGCCGCAAGGTCGTGGTGCTGGTCTCGGGCGATCCGTTCTGGCACGGAGCGGGCTGCACCATCACGAAGGATTTGCAGCCTGGCGAGTGGCGGGCCCTGCCGGTGCCCGGTTGCTTCTCGTTGGCCGCCGCGCGGCTCGGGCTGGCCCTGCAGGACGTGACCTGCCTCGCCTTGCACGCCGCACCTTACGACCGGCTGCGTCCGCACCTCGGCCCCGGCGCGCGGCTGATCGTTACACTGCGCGACGGGCGGGCCGTTCCCGATCTGGCCGCCTATCTCGTGGACGCCGGTTTCGCGGACAGCCGCGTGACGGTGATGGAGTCGCTGGGTGGCCCGCAGGAAAGACTTGAAGACTTCATCGCAAGAGACCAATTCGCAAGAGAATTCTCGCACCCGGTCTGTGCCGCGATCGACGTCCGGGGCAGCGGCGCGGTGTTACAGTGCTGTTCCGGGATCGCCGACGACTTTTTCGACACCGACGGCCAGATCACCAAGCGCCCGGTGCGCGCCCTGACGCTGTCGGCGCTGGCACCGCGGCCGCGCGAACGGCTCTGGGACATCGGCGGCGGGTCCGGCTCCATCGCGATCGAATGGCTGCTGAGCGATCCGACCACACAGGCCGTCTGCGTCGAGGTCCGCGCGGACCGCGCAGAGCGCATCGCCGGAAATGCCGCCCGGCTCGGCGTCGACCGGCTCGCCATTGTCGAAGGCGCGGCGCCCGAAGCGCTGACGGATTTGCCCGACCCGGATGCTGTGTTCATAGGTGGCGGGCTGTCGGAGGCGCTGTTGGAGGTGCTCTTCGACAGGCTGCCGCCCGGGACAAGGCTTGTTGCAAACGCGGTGACGCTGGAATCCGAAGCGCTGCTGGCGCGCTCGCAGTCCGCGCGTGGTGGCACGCTTCTTCGCATCGAGCTGTCCGAAGCTGCGCCGCTTGGGTCGCGCACCGGCTGGCGCGCTGCCTACCCGGTCGTGCAATGGAGCGTGACGACATGATCGCGGCAGGGTTCGGATACCGTCAAGGCGCCACCCTCGCGAGTCTGCGTTCGGCTCTGGACACAGCGCTTGCCGGTGGTCCGGCTCCGGCGTATCTGGCCACCATCCCGCACAAACGCCGCCTCGCCCACCTTCTGGC
The DNA here is from genome assembly GCF_033436665.1 of Roseobacter sp. FCG-D35. NCBI lineage: Bacteria > Pseudomonadati > Pseudomonadota > Alphaproteobacteria > Rhodobacterales > Roseobacteraceae > Roseobacter > Roseobacter sp. FCG-D35. Next base: position 141,934 of record NZ_JAWQFO010000001.1, on the reverse strand, counting down.
TCAAGATATGAATATCGACTTGAAGATCATTGAAACGGAACGACTAACCATGATGAACACGCTGACGCAGTCGCTCGCGAGCCTGGCCGCCTACGGCTGCGGAAGCGTCGCGGAAGCCGCCGCCCTCGCCGCCGCCGGTCCCGGCGCAAGGCTGTACGGTCCGCGCGCGGTGTCCGAGGATCGCATGGCCACCTGTGCTCTGGCCGAAGGAGACACCCCGTGACCGTTCATTTCATCGGCGCCGGCCCCGGTGCGCCGGATCTTCTCACCCTGCGCGGGCGCGACCTGATCGCGGCCTCTCCTGTCTGCCTCTACGCGGGATCGCTGGTTCCCGATGCGGTGCTGGCGCATTGTCCGCCGGGCGCACGGATCGTCAACACGGCCTCGATGGATCTCGATGCGATCATCGCCGAGATGGTGGCCGCCGACGCCGCGGGCCAGGACGTGGCGCGGCTGCATTCGGGCGATCTTTCTGTCTGGTCGGCCATGGGCGAACAGCTGCGCCGGCTGCGCGCCGCGGGCATCCCCTACGATGTTACGCCCGGGGTCCCGTCCTTTTCGGCCGCAGCGGCCTCGCTCGGGGCTGAACTGACCCTGCCCGGCATCGCGCAGTCGGTGGTTCTGACGCGCACGCCGGGGCGCGCCTCGTCGATGCCCGAAGGCGAGACGCTGGCGAATTTCGGCGCCACCGGCGCCACCCTGGCCATTCACCTGTCGGTCCAGAACCTCGATCACGTGGTCGACGCGCTGAGCCCGGCGTATGGTGCCGGGTGCCCGGTGGCCATCGTGTACCGCGCCAGCTGGCCGGACGAGAAAATCGTGCGCGGCACCCTGGGCGACATCTCCGGGCGGCTCGACGCCGCGATCTCGCGCACCGCACTGATCCTCGTCGGCCCGGCACTCGCGGCCGAAGGATTCGACGAAAGCCGGCTTTATGCGGCCGACTATGACCGGCGCTACCGGCCGCAATCGGCCGACAGCCGCTGGGCCGCTTGGAGCCCCGGTGATGACTAATCCGCCCGGATTGATGATCTCGGCGCCTGCTTCGGGCACTGGAAAGACCACGGTGATGCTTGGGCTTTTGCGCGCGCTTGCCGAAGACGGGCTGGCGGTGCAGCCCTTCAAATCCGGCCCGGACTACATCGACCCGGCCTTCCATCTCGCCGCCTCGGGACGCGCCTCGTTCAACATCGACAGTTGGGCGATGGACGACGGTCTGATCGGGGCGGTGGCCGCGCGCGGGCTTGATGCCGACCTCGTGCTCGCCGAAGGCTCGATGGGGCTTTACGACGGCGTGGCGACCCGGGGCCGCGCCGGCTTCGGGTCGAGTGCCGAGACCGCGATCCGCATGGGCTGGCCGGTGGTGCTGGTGCTCGACGTCGGCGGTCAGGCGCAGTCGGCGGCGGCGGTGGCGCTTGGGTTCGCGCAATATGCGCCCGAGCTGCGGCTTGCCGGGGTGATCCTCAATCGCGTCGCGAGCCCGCGCCACGAACGGCTGGCCCGGCTCGGGATGGACAAGGCGGGCATCGCGGTGCTCGGCGCCCTGCCCCGGCGCGGCGATCTGGTGCTGCCGGAACGCCACCTCGGTCTGATCCAGGCGATCGAACATCCGGACGTCGAAGGCGCGATCGCAAACTACGCGGCATTTTTGCGCGACCATGTCGATCTTGCCGCGATCCGTGCCGCCGCTGCCCGCACGCCACCGCCCAAGCCCGGCGACCTGCCCCGCCCCCCGGCGCAGAGGATCGCGCTGGCGCGGGATGCGTCGTTTTCTTTCACATACCCGCACCTGCTGGAAGGCTGGCGCGCGGCGGGCGCCGAAATCCTGCCGTTCTCGCCTCTGAACGACGAGGCCCCGGCGGCGGACGCCGATCTCGTGTGGTTGCCGGGCGGCTACCCGGAGCTTCACGCGGGCCGCATCGCAGCGGCGGAGCGTTTCCGCGCGGGTCTCGCCTCCCACGCCGAGACCAGGCCGGTTCATGGAGAGTGCGGAGGCTACATGGCGCTCGGCACGGCGCTGATCGACAAGGACGGGGTTCGACACCGGATGGCGGGGCTGCTCGGCCTCGTGACCAGCTACGAGAAACGCAAGTTCCACCTTGGCTACCGGCGCGCAGTGCTCAAGGCCGCGATGCCCGGTTTCGCTGTGGGCCGCGCCCTGCGCGGGCACGAGTTTCATTACTCCACCATCCTCGAAGAACCCGACGCACCGCTGGCCGAGGTCTTTGATGCCGATGGCGCGCCGGTGCCGGAAACTGGCTCGCGCCGCGGGACCGTGACCGGCACCTTCTTCCACATGATCGCCGAAGAAACCGAATGAGCGGGTTCGTCAGCTTCGTTGGCTCGGGTCCGGGGGACCCGGAGCTTCTGACGCTCAAGGCCGTAGACCGGCTGAAGCGCGCCGACGCGGTGCTGTTCGACGACCTGTCCGCAGGTCCTATCCTGTCCCATGCACGACGCGGCGCCGATCTCGTCGGGGTCGGCAAACGCGCCGGGCGGCCTTCTCCGAAACAGGACCATGTCAGCCGCCTGCTGGTGGAGTACGCCGAGACCGGCCAGCGCATCGTGCGCCTGAAATCGGGCGACGGCGGGCTGTTCGGGCGGCTCGAGGAAGAGCTGGTTGCCCTGCGCGCCGCCGGCGTGGCCTACGAGATCGTGCCGGGCGTGCCCTCGGCGATCGCCGCGGCAGCCTGCGCGGGCATTCCGCTGACGCGCCGGCTCACCGCGCGGCGCGTGCAGTTCGTGACCGGCCATGACGTCTCGGGCGCACTGCCCGAGGACATAGACCTCGACGCGCTTGCCGATGCCACCGCGACGACGGTCGTTTTCATGGGCAAACGCACGTTTCCCCGGCTTGCAGCCGCCTTGTTTGCGCGCGGTTTGCCCAAGAGCACACCCGCGCTCCTGGCCGAAAACGTGAGCCGGCCCGAGCAGTCGCTGCACCGCGATACGGTCTCGGGTCTGTCGAAGCGGCTGGCCGAGGAGATCGGAACCGCACCTGCCCTGATCCTCTATGGCCCGCTCGCGGAAAGCGGCCATGACTGAGCTTCTTCTGGTCGGCATCGGCACCGGCAATCCGGATCACATCACCCTCGAAGGACGCAAGGCGTTGCAGGGTGCGGACCTGATCCTTATCCCGCGCAAGGGACCCGAGAAGTCCGACCTCGCCGAACTGCGCCGGCGCATCGTCCTGCAAAGCGTGCGTGACGGCATGGACCGGGTGGTGGAATTCGACCTGCCGGTGCGCGACCCCGACCTGCCCTATCTCGAAGCCGTCGAGCGCTGGCATGACGCCATCGCCGAGCTTTGGGCGGTGACCCTTGCGGCTCATCCAGACGCTCATAGCGCGGCATTGCTGGTCTGGGGGGATCCCTCGCTCTACGACAGCACGCTGCGGATCGCGGCGCGGCTCGACCCGACGCCGAAGGTGCGGGTGATCCCCGGCATCACCGCGCTGCAGGCGCTGACCGCGGCGCACGCGATTCCGCTCAACACGCTGGCCGGGTCGGTCGAGATCACCACCGGGCGACGGTTGCGTGACACAGGTTGGCCCGACGGCGCCGAAACGGTGGCGGTCATGCTCGACGGGGCCTGCGCCTTCGAGACCCTCGACCCCGACGGCTTGCAGATCTGGTGGGGCGCCTATCTCGGAATGGACGAGCAGATCCTCTCAGCGGGACCGCTGGAGGAGGCCGCACCGCACATCATGCGCATCCGAGCCGAGGCCCGCGACCGACATGGGTGGATCATGGACACGTATCTGCTGAGACGGACCGGAGTACCCGGTTAGCTCTTGGCAGGACTTCCCGGCATCGGTTAGGGATGGACAAAGGCGCCGCTGCCGGCCGGAACGGCAAGGAGGACAGAGATGACCGCGACGACCCCCCGCATCGCAGGCGCGACCGGCGCCAAGACCACTGGAGTTGCCACGACGCTCTTCGCTGTGCTGATCGGTGCCGCGATCATTTTCGTCGGGGGCCACGTGCAGGCCACGACCCTGCATGCCGCGGCGCATGACGTGCGCCACGCGACCGGCTTCCCCTGCCACTGACGAGATGCTGCCGAGAATTCTGACCAGCGCCCTTCTCGCTGGTGCCGCGACCGGTCTCGCCGCCGCCGCGCTGCAACTGATTTTCGTCCAGCCCGTGCTATTGCACGCCGAGCTTTACGAGGCCGGGGTGCTCGAACACTTCGGGGCGGACAGCCCGCCGGACCGACCCGACCTCGGCGGCATCGACCTGATGCGTGACGCGCTGAGCATCCTCTTCTCGATGCTCATCTACACCGGCTACGCGATCATCCTGGTGGCCCTCATGGCGCAGGCCGAGCAGCGCGGCGCGATCATCAGCACCCGGCGCGGTTTGATCTGGGGACTGTGTGGCTACGTGGCGCTGCACATGGCCCCGGCGTTCTCGCTGGCGCCGGAAGTTCCGGGCAGCGCTTATGTCGACCTGACCGCCCGGCAGGTCTGGTGGCTCGCCACAGTGCTTGCGACCGCGTTGGCGATGGCGCTGATCGGGTTCGGAAAGTCCTGGGCGGCCTGGGCAGCGGCGCTGGTACTGTTGCTCGCGCCGCATCTCATCGGCGCGCCCGAGCCCGAGAGCTTTGCAAGCCCGGTGCCCTCCGAACTCGGCGCGCTGTTTGCCGCGCGCACTTTGGGGGTCGGGCTGGTGGCATGGGTCGGGCTTGGCGCTCTGGCGGCCCATTTCTGGCAACGCGACACGCGCTGAGGCACGAATAGGGCCGGATGATGGATCGCGGATTGTTTCTGTTCCTGATCGGGCTGGTGTTCGGCGGCGGCATCGGATTTCTCTTGGCGGCGGGCTACGGCGTCACGCTCGACGGCCACGACCACGGCGACTCGGAACAGCACGACCACTGAGGCACCGGCGAACGGTCAGCACAACGCCGGCAGGCGGCCCGGCAGCCACAGCCGAGGGCGTCCGCAGGACCGCTCGACGACGATGATCTCGGACGGGACCGTCTTGGCCGCGAGCGCCGACCCGACCGCCGAAGCGCGAGCATCCGTCCGGTCGAGCCGGCAGCTTTCGCATTTATTTCCAGGGTAATCGTTGCCAATGCCATCCGCCGCGTGCGTTACCGGTCTACACGGGCATCATTTATGGCTCTGCACGCCAAGCGTGAATATTTCGCGGGTGTGAAACTTTTTGGCCCTGGCCGCGTGGGTACGGGCGTCCTCCACGCGGATTGGCGGCATTTTGAGCATGGGATTAGACAAACGAACTGGATTGCGACCTGCCCACCCGGGAATTGCACCGGACTGGGAAGACCGGCTTGCCGAGGCCCGCGCGCTGCGGGAGCGTCACCTGTCCAGCGCTGCGCCCCGAAGCCCGGTCAAGCGCCCGATGCCTTGGGAAACTGCCGCGGCACTGCCAACTGCGGGTGAGCCGGTCAAAGAAATGACCGGCGTCCGGTCACATCGGACGTCCCTTCCGCCGTTTCTGCACATCTTGGCCCTGGTCGCAGTGGGCGTCGCTTTGGGCGGTTTTATGGGCAGCGGCGGAATTGGCCCTTCCTCCGTCGCCCCGGCGCTGCCCCAGCTTGGCATCGCCGCCCCGGCGGCGCCCGCGACCCCGGCCGGCGCCGTCGAGCGGGCAACGCTGTCAGTTGGCCTTTCGGCAGACCGGGACGCGCTTCCGGGTCCCAGTAACGCGCCGGTCCTCAGCGGCGCTTCGGCAAGCGAGGACAGGCTGCCGGTGGTCGAGGCCTCGGCTGTTCCCGACCTCGCGGACGGCCTGATCGTGCCCGCCGCGCCCGCTGCGACATCTGATCAGCCGGCGCGGTTGACGAACGTGGAACTCGTCTCCGCACACCTGGCGCCGCAACGACTTGCCCGTCCCGAAGCCGGCGCGCCGCCGCGGATATCGGCCCCCGTCGGCACGCCCGTTGTCCTGACCGGCCTCTCAGTGCCCGCGCCGCGACCTGCGATCGCACCGGCCGGGTGGATCTCGGCGGAAACATCGCCGGACGTGGGCGCGCCGCCGAATCGGCTGGCAATTGCATCGGTCCCGACCGTCTTCGAATGCCAGTCCTGCGAGCCGCTCCTGACCGCCGGCGCGACCCGGCGCGTGGCACTTTATGCTGGCGGCGACGATGCGCAGACCTTCACCCGGCACCTGCAGGACGCCGGGTTCTCCCGGATCGAGACCAGCACGCCGGACCTGACGGTCCGGACCAGCCAGGTTCGCTACTTTCACCCCGACGACGCCGGCGCGGCGCGGATCGCGGCAGAGCTCGCGGGCGCGCGGATCGTCGACCTGACATGGCTCGCCTCGCGCCCTGCCCTCGGCAGCCTCGAAATCTGGCTCGCTCCGGATGCCTTCGAGGCATCAAGACTTTCCATCAAGAGAAACTGACAAAGGATAGTCCTATGAAAAATTCCATGTTTTTTGTGCTCGTCATTTCGATGGGTCTGGCGCTTGCAGCCGTCGCTCCCGCAACCGCGCAAGAGGCAGAGGCGGACGACTCGCAATGGCTTCGCGTCTATTTCTCCAGCGGCAGCGCGCAGATCTCGGCCGATCAGGCGCAGACCCTGGACACTGCCGCACGCACCTTCCGCGAGGGCGATCCGTTCGTGATGATCGTCGCCGGCGGCGCCGATACCGTCGGCGACGCGACGAGCAACCTCAATCTGTCGCTGCGACGCGCCACAGCGGTCGCCGACGCGCTCAGCGCGCGCGGCATTCCGATAGAACGTCTGCAAGTGCTCGGACGGGGCAACAGCGAGCTCGAGGTCGACACGGGCGAAAACGTCTCCGAACGCGAGAACCGGGTCGTCGAGATCAGCTGGCGCTGATGATGGCGCGCCTGGCGGCTGTCGTGATGCTGCTGGCGGCCCCGCTTCTGGCTGACCAGAGCGGCAGCGATGCCTACGCCGCGGGCGATTTCGACACGGCACGACAGCTCTGGCAGGCAGAGGCCGAGACCGGGTCGCCCGAGGGGATGATGGGGCTGGGCCTGTTGGCCGACCGGGGTCTCGGCGGCCCGCGCGACGCGGATCTCGCGTATCAATGGTATCTGAAGGCCGCGCGGGCCGGGCTTGGCGAGGCGCAGTTCAACGTGGCGGTCCTCCACGATTCCGGCGTGACTGGTCCCCGCGATCCGCAGACGGCGCTGTTGTGGTACACACGCGCCGCATTGCGCGGGGTGGGACGTGCGCAGTTCAACCTCGGGCTCATCTTCGCTGCGGGCGATGGCGTGGCGCGCAACGATGCGCTTGCGGCGCACTGGTTCGCCGAGGCGGCCAAAACGGTGCCGGCGGCAAGTGAACGCGTGCAAGGGCTGTCCGGTCCGGTTCCCGCCGGGCCGGCATCCCCACCAAGGGTCCTGTCGTCGACGCTCAAGGACGGCGAACTCGAGCTCGTCTGGACCGCGTCCCCGGGTGGTGCGCGCGACAGCTTTCTCGTCGAGGTCACGCAGGCACCGGGCACCGACGGTTTCGCCGCACCGCTGATGACGTACGAGACCGGCGGCTCCGGCGCGCTGCTGACGGTGCCCGCCGCATCCGGCCCGCTGCTATGGCGCGTCTCGCGGCTGCGCGGGGACGGCCCGGGCTATGCCGCCGGCCCCTGGCTCGGCGCACCGGGCGCGACGGCGCCGGCCGGGCGCATCGTGATCCTGACGCCCGACACTGTAACAGCGCGTGGTGCAGCGGAAGTCTTCGCAGGTGACCTCCGCGCCTCCGGGTACTGGGTGCGCCTCGACACCCACGACGGACCCACTTCGGTGGCGGCGGTGCAAGAGCGCTCGTCCGTGGAGTATCGCTTTGCCGAAGACTTGGCGCTTGCCGAGCGCGTGGCCGTCTACCTGCCCGGCCTCGATGCATCCGACACGAAACGCACCGAGTTCGACGGCACGCTTCCGGGCGAGATATTCGTGCGTCTCGTTGCTGCGGAATGATGACCGCCAATTTGCCTTGGACGAACGGGGTCTACCCTCCGACCACGGCGCCGAGTCGCCAGATCGATACGACGGCAACGACGACCAGCGCATATCCGCCCAGAACGACATAGCCATCGCGGGCGAGAATTCCGAAAGCCAGAACCGCGATCGGCAAGCCGACCAGCGGCGAGGCAATCGGGATCGCGCCGATCACAAGCATCGCCCCGCCGCAGACGACGAGCAACACGGCAACGCAGGCCAGCGAAACAGGGCCGCTCGAAAACCTTTCGGCACGGATCTTGAGCCGGCGCCGCAGCCAGGCGGCGCCCGGACGCAGCCTGTCGGTGATTACTTCGACCTGCGATGCCGGCAAGGTCCGGCGAGCGATGAACTGCGGGAGCCAGATTCCCCGCTTGCCGCGCAACATCTGCAACCCGATGGCTGCAATGACCAGCCCCAGTGCTCCGCCGACGCCCGGCAGCATTCCGACCGGCAGAATCATCAGCACGGCCGCAACCAGAAGCAGCGGCGCGTGACCCTGTGCGCCGAAGGTCCGGACCAGGTCTCCGATAGTGACCTCATCGGCCCCCGCAGCGAGATCGTCGAGGCGGTCGACAAGCCCCGGCATCGCATGGGGGCCGGGGCCGGCCGCGCGCTGGATCCCTTCTGTCCTGTCGGTTGCGCCGTCGCCTGCCATGCCTGCGGAACGCACCCGCATCCGCACGGTTCCGCGCATCGCAACCTTTGCCCCGAGCGCTGCGTTGACTGGCGAAGGGTTCACGCCGCGTTGAAGTCGGCGTCCGGAAAAGGAGTCTATCATGGCATCACGCCCGATCTGGAAAGGACAGCTTCGGTTGTCGCTCGTGTCCATCCCCGTCGAGATCCATTCCGCGCGCGACTCCGCCCGGCGCGTGTCGTTCCGCCAGATCCACAAGCCCTCCGGCAAGCCGGTGCGCTACGAGAAGGTCGTCCAGGGGATCGGCCCCGTGGACTCCGCAGACATCATGAAAGGGTACGAAGTCGAGGATGGCGAGTACGTGCTCTTGGAAAAGGAAGAGGTCGACGCGATCAAGCTCGAGACCCGCAAGACGCTGGAACTGGTGCAATTTGTCGACGTCTCCGAAATCGCACCGATCTGGTTCGATCGTCCCTATTACGTGGTGCCGACCGACGAGTTGGCCGAAGACGCCTACCGCGTTCTTCGGGATGCGCTGCGCAAGTCCGGCAAGGCGGGGCTGGGCCAACTCACGATGCGCGGCAAGGAACATCTCTGCGCGATCCGGCCTTGCGGCGACGGCATCCTGCTCGAGACCCTGTACTATGCCGACGAGATCCGCAGCGCCGAGCCGCTGTTCTCGGACATCGAGGATGACGCCTCGGACGATGAATTGCTCGACGTCGCAACGCAGCTGATCGAGAAAAAAAGCGCGCCGTTCGATGCCTCGGCCTACAAGGACAATTATGCAAAGGCGCTACAGGATCTTGTGAAACGCAAGGTCCGGTCCGGCAAGACACCGCGGGCACGGGCGGACGACAAGGCCAAGGGGGACGAGGACAATGTCGTTGACCTCATGGATGCGCTGCGCAAGAGCCTCAAGACCGGCAAGTCCGCGAAGACTTCGGCGAAGGCAACGTCGAACCGGTCGAAGTCTGGCAGCGGGTCGCGCGGCAAGAAGGCCTCATGAACGGGCTCGAGGAGTACAGGCGCAAGCGCGATTTCACGAGCACGCCCGAACCCAGCGCGGACCCGATCGCCGCCGCCAGCGACCAGCTGGACTTCGTGGTGCAGAAACACGCCGCACGCCGGCTGCATTATGACTTTCGTCTGGAGTGGGGCGGTGTGCTGTTGTCCTGGGCGGTGACGAAGGGTCCCTCGGCGGATCCGTCCGAGAAGCGACTTGCGGTTCGGACCGAGGATCACCCGGTATCCTACGGCCGTTTCGAAGGCACGATCCCGGATGGCAATTACGGTGCCGGAACGGTGATGCTCTGGGACACCGGGTGGTGGGAGCCTTTGCACGGTGTCGAAGACGGGCTGTCGTCGGGCAAGCTGCATTTCCGCCTGCACGGCGCACGGATGCAGGGCGGCTGGGTGCTGGTCCGTCTGCGCGGCAATCAGGCGCGCGAAAACTGGCTCTTGATCAAGGAACGTGACGGTTTTGCCGGCCGCAGCGCGGACGGTCTGCTGAACAAGCACCGGACCAGCGTGACCACCGGGCGCAGCCTGCGCGCGATCGGATCGGGCGAGACCGCCAAAGCTCGGCGGCGGCGCAAATGCGCGCGCCCGCGTTTCCGCAAGCTGCAGCTTGCGACGCTGCGCGATGCGCCGCCCGGCGGCGAAGACTGGCAGCACGAGGTCAAGTTCGACGGCTACCGCTGCCTGATCGCCATCGGCAAGGGCGGTGTGCGGCTCTATACCCGCAATGGAAAGGACTGGTCGGACAGGTTCGGCACTTTGCAGGACAAGGCAGAGGCAATACCTTGCGACGCCGCGCTGATCGACGGCGAGGTCGTTGCGGGGTCTGGCGGAGGTAATTTCGCGGCACTGCAGGAGGCGCTGCGCACGGATGGCGATCTGATTTTCTACGGGTTCGACCTGCTGCACCACGACGGCAAGGATCTGACCGGGCTGCCACTCGAGGAGCGTCGCGCCGCGCTCGAGAGACTTCTCGCGCCGCTGCCGGCGCGTGGTCCCATCCGTCTCAGCCCGGTGATCGAGCAGAGCGGCGCGGAGGCTCTGGCGGCGATCTGCGACATCGGCGGCGAGGGGATCGTGTCGAAACGCCGCGATGCGCCCTACCGAGCGGGTCGAAGCAGCGCCTGGATCAAGGCCAAGTGCGTGCGCCGGGCCGAGTTCGTGATCGTCGGATGGTCACCCTCGGACAAGCGCGGTCGTCCATTCTCGTCACTGCTGCTGGCCAGCCATGAAAAGGGACGCCTTGTCTATCGCGGGCGCGTCGGCACCGGCTTCTCCGAAGCGGACCTGGCGGCGCTCGCCGCAAAACTGAAAGCGCTGGCGCGCAAGACCGCTCCGCTGGACGGCGACCTGCCGTCCGAGACCGCGGATGCACGTTGGGTCACGCCTCGCCTCGTCGCCGAGATCGCCTATACCGAGTTCACAGACTCCGGCGCGGTACGGCACGGCGTGTTTCACGGCCTGCGCGAAGACAAATCCGCCCGCGAGGTGAGCGCCGCGCATGAGGCGGAAACCGGCAAGGACGCAAAAGTCGGCGGTGTGCGGATTTCCAGCCCGGAGCGGCTGGTCTTTCCGGATGCCGACCTGACCAAGGCCGATGTCGCCCGTCACTACGATGTCGTGGCCGCGCGCATGCTGGAACAGGTCACTGACCGGCCGCTGGCCCTGCTGCGCTGCCCCGGCGGGCTGACCGAGGACTGCTTTTTCCAGAAACACGCCGGAAAAGGCTTTCCCGAAGCGATCCGCGATGTCGCGATCCGCGAGAAAGACGGCGAGACGGCAAAGTACATGTACGTCACCACCGAAGAAGGCCTGGTGTCGGCGGTACAGATGGGCACGATCGAGTTTCATCTGTGGGGCGCAAGGCGTGACCGGCTGGAACGTCCGGACCGGCTGGTGTTCGATCTCGATCCCGACGAGGGTCTGGATTTCGACGCCGTTCGATCTGCGGCCTGCGAGATCGGCGCGGCGCTGAAGACCATCGGCCTCGACAGCGCGCCGATGGTGACCGGCGGAAAGGGCGTGCATGTCATCGCCCCGCTGCGCCGGATCTCGAACTGGGGCACCGTCAAGACTTTCGCGCGGACCTTTGCCACGATCCTTGCAAAAACCTGGCCGGATCGCTTCACCGCCACCATGTCGAAAGCGGCGCGCAAGCGACGGATCTTCGTCGACTGGCTGCGCAACGACCGCGGCGCGACGGCGGTCGCCCCTTATTCCTTGCGTGCGCGAAGCGGAGCGGCGGTGGCCGTACCTGTCACATGGGACGAATTGGCCGGCCTCGACCGGGCCGATGGGTTTCATGTCTCCGATATCCCGGAAAGGCTCCGAACGCCTTGCCCGCTTTCAGGTCTGAAGGCGACCGGTATAGGCTCTCAGACGGTGGATGCTCTGGAGGACTGGGCGGAGACGCTCGGTGCGCGAGACAGATAATGTTACGAAAAACGCGAGCTGGTAAGATTTCGTAACTTATCCGTTGAGCGAATCTCTGGTAGGTGATAAACCGACCATACGGTCGATTAAAGGGAGGGACCCGTGGAGGCATTCATCTGCGACGGCGTGAGAACACCGATCGGTCGCTATGGCGGCGCTTTGTCCGCTGTACGCGCCGACGACCTCGCGGCGATCCCCATCGCCGCGCTTGTCGAACGCAATGGGTCTGTGGACTGGGGCAGCGTCGACGAAGTGATCTATGGTTCAGCCAACCAGGCCGGGGAGGACAACCGCAACGTCGCACGGATGGCGGCTTTGCTGGCAGGCCTGCCCGAGACCGTGCCGGGCACTACAATCAACCGTCTTTGCGCCAGCGGCATGGACGCCGTCGGCTTCGCCGCGCGCGGGATAAAATCGGGCGACTACGCCCTGACCATCGCGGGTGGTGTCGAGAGCATGAGCCGCGCGCCTTTCGTGATGCCGAAAGCCTCCAGCGCCTTCACCCGCGCGAACGCGATCTACGACACGACCATCGGCTGGCGTTTCGTGAACCCGAAGATGAAGGCGCAATACGGCATCGATTCGATGCCAGAGACCGCCGACAACGTGGCCGAGGAGTACCAGGTCAGCCGCGCCGATCAGGACGCCTTCGCCGTACGCAGCCAGGACCGTTGGGACGCGGCACGGAAAGCTGGGGTCTTCGCTGACGAGATCGTTCCCGTGACCATCCCGCAGCGCAAGGGCGATCCGTTGGTCATCGACACCGACGAGCATCCCCGCCCCGGCACCACTGTCGAGAAGCTTGGCGGCCTAAAAGGGGTGAACGGGCCCGATCTTTCGGTCACGGCCGGAAATGCCTCTGGCGTGAACGACGGGGCCGCCGCCCTGCTCATCGCGTCCGAGGACGCCGCGCATGCCAACGGGCTGACGCCGGTCGCACGCGTCGTCGGCATGGCCTCGGCGGGGGTCGCGCCGCGCGTCATGGGCATCGGCCCGGTCCCGGCAAGCCGCAAGGTGCTCGAGCGATACGGGCTGAGCATCGGCGACATGGATGTGATAGAGTTGAACGAAGCCTTCGCCGCGCAGGGGCTCGCGACCCTGCGCGAACTCGGTGTGGCCGACGACGACCCGCGGGTGAACCCCAATGGCGGTGCGATCGCCATCGGTCACCCTTTGGGCATGTCGGGCGCGCGGCTGGTATTGACTGCGGCGCGACAGTTGCAGCGGACCGGCGGGCGCTACGCGCTTTGCACGATGTGCGTCGGCGTCGGACAGGGTGCCGCGCTGATCCTTGAACATGTCTGAACGGGAGACCCGGAGATGTATGCACAGATGGTTAAATCCGAAGCGACGCAGGAAGATCCCGCGAAGCTCGAAGCCTTCCAGGCCCGAATCGACGCGGGCGAGAAGATCGAGCCAAAGGACTGGATGCCGGCTGGCTATCGCAAGACGCTGATCCGCCAGATCGGCCAGCACGCCCATTCCGAAATCGTCGGCCAGCTGCCCGAGGGCAACTGGATCACCCGCGCGCCGACGCTGGAGCGCAAGGCGATCCTGCTGGCCAAGGTGCAGGACGAGGCCGGGCACGGGCTCTACCTCTACTGCGCCGCCGAGACGCTGGGGGTCAGCCGCGACGAGCTGACCGAGATGCTTCTGGATGGCCGGATGAAATACAGCTCGATCTTCAACTACCCGACGCTGACATGGGCCGATATGGGTGCGGTTGGCTGGCTGGTCGACGGGGCGGCGATCATGAACCAGGTGCCGCTGCAGCGCACCTCTTTCGGACCGTACGCCCGCGCGATGATCCGGATCTGCAAGGAAGAAAGCTTCCACCAGCGGCAGGGCTACGACATCATGATGAAGATGGCGACCGGCACGCCCGAGCAGAAACGCATGGCGCAGGACGCGCTGAACCGCTTCTGGTATCCCTCGCTGATGATGTTCGGCCCGTCTGACAAGGACTCGGTGCATTCCACGCAGTCGATGGCCTGGAAGATCAAGATGAACACCAACGACGAGCTGCGCCAGAAGTTCGTCGACCAGACCGTGCCGCAGGCGGAATACCTCGGTCTCACGGTGCCTGACCCGGACCTGAAATGGAACGATGAGACCGGGCAGTACGATTTCTCCGAACCGGACTGGTCGGAGTTCTACGACGTGATCAAGGGCAATGGCCCGTGCAACACCGAACGCCTTGCAGCACGCAACAAGGCCTGGGAGGATGGCAAGTGGGTGCGCGACGGGTTGCTGGCCCATGCGCGCAAGAAGGCGGCGCGGAAGGTCGCGGCGGAATAGATCCATGCAGACGCTCCGCGCAATGCCGGTTCTCGACGTGTCCGACGTCGCCGCCTCGGTCGCCTTCTACGACCGGCTCGGCTTTGCCAGCCACGGCATCTGGGGCGAGCCAGGCAGCTTCGCCATCGTCCAGCGCGGGGACGTGACATTGGGCCTCTCGCTGTCCGATCATGTGCATCGGAACCACGGCTGGGCGGCTTACGTCTACGTCTCGGACGTCGAGGCGTTGCACGCAGAGTTCGAGACCACAGGCGCGGCACCGAGCGCGATCCGTCACCCGGAACACTACGGCTGTGACGATTTCGACATCGCCGACCCCGACGGCCACCGCATCGCGTTCGGGCAGTCCCGCAACCCGGTCCCCGGCCCCGGCCTGGACCACGACAGAGGAAAAGGATGAGCACATGAGTTCGGTCAACCCGGGCGCTTTGCCCGAAGAGGACAGCAAGACGAAGACCGCGCGCCACGAATGGCCGCTGTGGGAAGTTTTCATCCGCGGCCAGCATGGCATGAGCCATCGGCATGTCGGGTCGCTGCACGCGCCGGACGCCGAGCTCGCTATCAAGAACGCTCGCGACGTCTACACGCGACGCAACGAGGGCGTGTCGATCTGGGTGGTCGAGGCGCGCCATATCGCGGCCTCCTCGCCGTCGGACAAGGGGCCGCTTTATGAGCCCTCGGAATCCAAGGTCTACCGCCACCCGACCTTCTTCGACATTCCCGACGAAGTGGGGGCGATGTGATGTCCAAGGCCGCATACTTCGAGTTTCTCTGCCGCATGGGGGACAATACGCTGGTCTTTGGCCACCGGCTGTCCGAATGGTGCGGACACGCGCCCGTGCTGGAAGAGGACATCGCGGTCGCCAACACCGCGCTGGACCTGATCGGCCAGACGCAGATGTGGCTGGGGCTGGCTGCGGAGATCGAAGGCGACGGCCGCAGCGCCGACGACCTCGCCATGCGCCGCGACGCCTGGGACTTCCGCAACCTGCTGCTTGTGGAACAGCCGAACGGCGACTTCGGCCAGACGATGATGCGCCAGTTCCTCTTCGATCACTGGCAACTGCCGATGCTGGAAAGGCTGATGGAGTCCTCCGAAGAGCGCGTGGCCGAGATCGCGGCCAAGTCGGTTCGCGAGGTGCAATACCACGCCGAACGCTCCGCCGACATCGTGATCGGGCTGGGTGATGGGACCGAGGAAAGCCATACGCGGATGCAGGCGGCACTGGACCTGCTCTATCCGTATGTCGGCGAGATGTTCGAGACGGACGCGGTGGACCGCGAGATGCACGAGGCCGGCATCGCACCCGATCCTTCAGAGTTGCGCGCGGCCTACGATACGAAGATCGGCGCGATCCTCGATGAAGCGACGCTGCAGGTGCCAGAGAACCGCTTTGCCCAGAAAGGCGGCAAGGACGGCTTCCGGCATTCCGAGCATCTTGGCCATATGCTGACCACGATGCAGTGGATGCAGCGCGCCTATCCCGGCGCGACCTGGTGAGATGAAACCGCCCGTCGCAGATATCTGGACCTGGCTCGACACCGTGCCCGACCCCGAGATCCCGGTGATCTCGGTGGTCGATCTGGGCATCGTGCGCGACGTGGCCTGGGACGGCGACACGCTTGAGGTCGCGGTGACGCCGACCTATTCCGGGTGTCCGGCGACGCGGGTGATCTCGCTCGATATCGAGACCGCGCTGCGAGACCGTGGGCTGAACGACATCCGCATCAAGACCCGGCTCGCGCCCCCTTGGACGACTGACTGGCTGTCCGACAAGGGTCGCGCGCGGCTCGAGGAATACGGGATCGCGCCGCCGCGCGCCGCCGGTGGGCCGGAGAAGTGCCCGCGGTGTGCCAGCACGCGGCTGACCCGGATCAGCCAGTTCGGCTCGACGCCCTGCAAGGCACAATGGCGCTGCGACAACTGTCTTGAACCCTTCGACTATTTCAAGTGCATCTGAGGACCTCACGATGGCCCAATTCCACGAACTTCTGGTCACGGATGTGCGCAAGACGATCCGCGACGCCGTGGTGGTGACCCTGAAACCGGCGAACGGCGGGGATTTCGACTTCACCCAGGGCCAGTACCTGACGTTCCGCCGCAACTTCGACGGCACCGAGCTGCGCCGCTCCTACTCGGTCTGCGCCGGGCGGCACGAAGGCATCCTGCAGGTCGGCATCAAAAAGGTTGACGGCGGCGCCTTCTCGACCTGGGCCAACGAGGAGCTGGCGGCGGGCATGACGCTCGAGGCGATGCCGCCCATGGGCAGCTTTCACACGCCGCTGGATGCCGCGCAGGCGAAAAACTACCTCGGCTTCGCCGGCGGGTCCGGGATCACGCCGGTGCTGTCGATCCTCAAGACCGTGCTGGCCGAGGAACCGCGCTCGACCTTCACGCTGGTCTACGCCAACCGGGGCGTGAACACGATCATGTTCCGCGAAGACCTCGAAGATCTCAAGAACAGCTACATGGGCCGGCTCAACGTCATCCACGTGCTGGAAAGCGACGCGCTCGACATCGAGCTCTTCCAGGGCCGGGTCGACGAGGAGAAATGCGCCGCGCTCTTCAGGCACTGGATCGACATCGAGAACGTCGACACCGCCTTCATCTGCGGACCCGAACCGATGATGCTGGGCATCGCGTCGGCCTTGCGGGCGCAAGGGCTGACGGACGGCCAGATCAAGTTCGAGCTTTTTGCCAGCGCCCAGCCGGGCCGGCTCAAGCGCCGCGAGGGTGTCGCAAGCGGGGCAACCTCCGAAAAGGCGACCGAAGCGTCGGTGACCCTCGACGGGTCGGCGCGCAGTTTCCGCATGGACAAGGACCAGTCGATCCTCGACGCGGCGCTCGAGAATGCGCTCGACGCGCCTTATGCCTGCAAGGCCGGGGTCTGTTCGACCTGCAAGTGCAAGGTGCTGGAGGGTGAGGTCGAGATGATCGCCAACCACGCGCTCGAGGACTACGAGGTCGAACGCGGCTACGTGCTGTCCTGCCAGGCCTACCCGCTGACCGACCGCGTCGTGGTCGACTACGACCAGTAGAGGAGCGATCCCATGTCCGACGAGATGAACATCGCCGATTACCTCGCCAGGGGCGGACGCCTGACCAACCCGGCCAACGTGCCGCCGCGCTACCGGGCGGAACTGATGAAGATCATGGCCACGCTCGTGGACAGCGAGCTTGCCGGCGCGGCCGGGTTCGCGGACGTGATCAACGAAGGACCCGGCATCAAGGAGCGCATCGCGGCGGCGAAAATCGTGCTGGAAAAGACCGACAACGCCGACAAGGTGCTGCACCTGATGGGCGAGTTCGGCGCGAACACCGACCGTTATGCCAACCACCACCCCTGGACCGACCGCCTGCCCCGCGACACGGAGCCAGGCAGCACGCGCAGCGCCCATGACATGCGCCTGTCGGTGCTCAACTACCCGCTCGACGGCTGGGCCGACGCGGTCACGATGAACCTCTGCATGGGGCTGGCCGTGACCGTACAACTCGACGAGATGGGGCGGGTCTCCTACCAGCCGCTCGCGGAGGCGATCCGCGAGATCGCGCCGGTCGAGGCGCACCATGCCGAGCTGGCCGAGGAAGGGCTCGCCCGGCTCATCGACCAGGGCGAGGCCGAGGCGGTCTCGGCGAGCCTTGCCTACTGGCAGCCGCGGGTCGCCGCAGTGTTCGGTGATGCCGCGCCCGACCGCATGGAACGTCTGAAGGCCTGGGGCCTGCGCCACAGAACCGCTACGGAGATGCGCAGCGACTGGGAAGGCCGGCTTGCCGCGGCACTTGCGCGCCTGGGTTTGAAGGCGGCAGCGTAACGCGTCAGAGCGCGCGCACGCCGTTCAGGGTGAGCTGCGAGACCAGGTCCGCATAGCCGAGCCGGGCCTCGCGGTCGGCGCCACCGTTCCACATGTAAAACCAGTTCAGCATCCCGAAGACCGACATCGTCGCCGCCCGCAGCTTGCCCGGATCGCCCGCAAAGCTCTCAGGCGCAACGTCGCCGAGGATCGCGCCAAAGAACCGCACCATGTCGCGCTGGTACCCCTTCAGCACCTCCTGCTGGTCGGGGGGCAGCAACGCGATCCCCTCGGTCTGGATCTGGTGCTCGTGATCCATCCCCTCGTAGGCCAGCAGGGTCTCGGCAATTGCGCGGCGCAGCCGTTCCGACGGTTCAAGCCCGTCAAGTTGCAGCCCGAGCACACGGTCATGCAACGCGCAGAGATAGCTGTCGAGAATGTCGAAAAGCAGCGCGTCCTTGCTGCCGTAATAGTGGTAGATGTTGGCTTTCGAGATCTCGCAGGCCTTGGCCACTTGCGCCATCGAGGCGCGGGCGAAGCCTTCCTCGGCAAACACCCGCGCCGCTGTCTTCAGAATGCGCGCGCGTTTCTGGTCGTGGTCCTTGGCGATCTGACGGGCCACGCGTCAGCCCTTCGGCCGGTTGTCGACGACGCGCCGGGCCTTGCCCTGGCTGCGCTCGACCCCGCCGGGGTCGTTTACGACAACCTCGCAGGACACGCCGACGATGTCCTTGATCTTCTTCGACAAGGCCTTCTGCGCCGATGCGCGCGCCTCCGCGTCGGTGGCATCCGGCGTCGCCTCGACGTTCACGCGCATGGCGTCCATGTTGCCGGTCTTGTGCAGCTCGATCTGGAAATGCGGCGCGATGCCCGCGACGGTCAGCACCTGTTCCTCGACCTGCGTCGGGAAAACGTTGACGCCGCGCAGTATGATCATATCATCCGAGCGCCCAGTGATCTTGCCCATGCGGCGCATCGAGCGTGCGGTACCGGGCAACAGCCGCGTCAGGTCGCGCGTCCGGTAGCGCACCATCGGCAGGCCTTCCTTGGTCAGCGTGGTGAAGACCAACTCGCCCTCTTCCCCGTCCTCGACCGTCTCTCCGGTCTCGGGGTCGATGATTTCCGGGTAGAAGTGATCCTCCCAGATGTGCAGCCCGTCCTTGGTCTCGACGCATTCGTTGGCGACACCCGGTCCCATGATCTCGGACAGCCCGTAGATGTCGACGGCATGCATGTCGAAGGCCTTCTCGACCTCGAGCCGCATCGCGTTGGTCCAGGGTTCGGCGCCGAAGATCGCGGTTTCCAGCGAGCATTTCCGCGGATCGAGCCCCTGCCGCTGGAATTCCTCGAGGATGTTGAGCATGTATGAGGGCGTCACCATGATCGCCTTGGGCTTGAAGTCGGTGATCAGCTGGACCTGCTTGGCGGTCTGGCCGCCCGACATCGGGATGACCGTGGCACCGAGGCGTTCGATCCCGTAATGCGCGCCGAGGCCTCCGGTGAAGAGGCCATAGCCGTAGGCGTTGTGCACGATGTCGCCGCGCCGCACGCCCGAGGCCCGCAGGCAGCGTGCGACGAGGTCGGCCCAGTTCGAAATGTCGTTG
The DNA here is from genome assembly GCF_033436665.1 of Roseobacter sp. FCG-D35. Lineage (NCBI taxonomy): Bacteria > Pseudomonadati > Pseudomonadota > Alphaproteobacteria > Rhodobacterales > Roseobacteraceae > Roseobacter > Roseobacter sp. FCG-D35. Next base: position 122,209 of record NZ_JAWQFO010000001.1, on the reverse strand, counting down.
CGGGTGTAACCCACGACCGTCGGCTTGCCCGTCGTGCCCGAGGAGGCATGAATGCGCACGATCTCGCTGCGCGGCACGGCGAACAGGCCGAACGGGTAGTTGTCGCGCAGATCTCCCTTCGTGGTGAAGGGGAACCTGGCGAGGTCCTTCAGCTCCTTCAGATCGTCGGGATAGACGCCCGCCGCATCGAAACGCTCGCGGTACATCGGCACGTTCTCGTAGGCATGGCGCAGAGACCATTTCAGCCGGTCGAGCTGCAGCGCGCCGATCTCGTCGCGGCTGGCGATCTCGATCGGATCGAGGTCGGTCTTTTCGGGTGTCAGGTCCTTCATCTTTTCCTCCTCATTCCTCGAACAGCTGGCCCTTGATGGCCCGCGACATGCCGCGAAAGATCGCGATGGTCTCGCCGTCCTGATTGGTCACCGTGACGTCGTAGATGCCACTGCGGCCGCGCAGCGAGACCTCGCGTGCCTCGGCCATCAGCGTGTCACCGTTTTTGCCGGGTGCCACGAAACTGATCGAATTGTGCTGCGCCACGGTCGACTGGTTCCGGCTGTTGCAGGCGAAGGCGAAGGCGCTGTCGGCAAGCGAGAAGATCACCCCGCCGTGGCAGATCAGGTGGCCGTTGCAGTGATGCGGCGCGACCGAGAGCGACAGCCGCGCCCAGCCTTCGCCTACCGCGTCGATCTGCATTCCGAACCATTTCGAGGCCTCATCGGTCGACCACATCGCCTGTGCCGCGCGTTCCGCGCGTTCCGTAGGTGTCATCGTCATTCGCCCCGGAACACGGGCGCGCGCTTGTTCAGAAAGGCCGTCACGCCCTCGGCGTAATCGGCGCTTTCCCCGCAGCGTTTCATCATGTCCGCCTCGAGTTCGAGGTGAACCTCCAGCGTGTCGGTCGCGGCCGCCTGGATCGCCTGTTTCGTCAATCCGAGCCCCAGCGTCGGCCCTTTGGCGAAGCGTTCGGCCATCTCCCGGGCATGGGGCATCAGGTCCTCGTCCGGCAGTGCTTTCCAGATCAGACCCCAGTCGGCGGCGGTCTTCGCTGGCAGCGGTTCGGCGGTCAGCGCAAGCCCCTTGGCGCGCGCCTCGCCCAGCAGCCGCGGCAGGTGCCACGACCCGCCGGTGTCCGGGATCAGACCGACCTTGGAAAACGACTGGATGAACTTCGCGCTTTCGGCGGCGATGACCACGTCGCAGGCCAGCGACAGGTTGGCCCCGGCCCCGGCAGCGATTCCGTTGACCGCGCAGATCACCGGGAAATCGAGCGACCGGATCAGGTTCACCAGCGGCGCGTAGAAGGTGCGCACGGTTTTGCCCAGGTCCGGCGGTCCGTCCATCTTGGAGGGATCGCGATCGCCGAGGTCCTGACCTGCGCAAAAGCCGCGTCCGGCCCCGGTCAGCAAGACCGCGCGCTTGCCGGTATCGCGCGCATCTTCGAGCGCGGCGCGCAGCGCGTAATGCATCTCATCTGTAAAGCTGTTCAGCCGGTCGGGGCGATTCAGGGTGATCTCGACCCAGGTCCCGTGATCCTCGACCCGTATCGTCTCGCTCATCAACACTGTCCTCCCTCGCTCGCAATCGAACCTTGCATAAACCGACCGTTCGGTCAATAAATAGATCGGGAGAGATTTCGGGCACCGAAATCGCGGATGCGCATCGCCCGATGCGCCAGAGGAGAGGAAAACGACATGAGCCTTCTGGACGTCAAGAGCTTCGCCGCCGGGGCCTGGATCGCGCCGGACGACAGCGCCCGTCCCATCGAGAACGCGATCGACGGCAGCGTCATGGCGCAAGCCGGCAACGCCGGTCTCGACGTCGCGGCGATGCTCGATCATGCCCGCACCGTCGGCGGCCCAGCCTTGCGCAAGATGACGTTTCATGATCGCGCACGCATGCTGAAGGCGCTCGCCACCGCGCTCAACGAGAAGAAGCAGGCGCTTTACGACATCTCCTTTACCACAGGTGCCACGCAATCCGATCACCAGATCGATATCGACGGCGGCATCGGCACGGTCTTCGTCTTCGCCTCCAAAGGCCGGCGCGAGATGCCGGACGCGCAGGTCTACCTCGATGGCGGGGTCGAACAGCTGTCGCGCTCGGGCAGCTTCTTGGGCCAGCATATCTGCACACCGCTGCAGGGGGTCGCAGTCCATATCAACGCCTTCAATTTCCCGGTCTGGGGCATGCTGGAAAAGCTCGCGCCGACGTTGCTGGCAGGCGTGCCGGCGATCGTGAAACCCGCGACCGCGACCTGCTACGTCACCGAACTGGCGGTGAAAATCATGCTCGACAGCGGCGTCCTGCCCGAAGGCGCTCTGCAACTCGTCAGCGGCGGGCTCGGCGACATGCTCGACCGTCTGACCTGCCAGGACGTGGTGAGCTTTACCGGTTCCGCGGCCACTGCGCTCAAGCTGCGTTCGGCGCCGCATATCCTGCAGAACTCCATTCGCTTCGTCGCCGAGCAGGACAGCCTGAACGCATCGATTCTCGGGCCCGACGCAGAACCGGGAACGCCGGAGTTCGATCTTTTTGTGAAGGAAGTGCAGCGCGAGATGACTGCAAAGGCGGGCCAGAAATGCACCGCCATCCGGCGCATCCTTGCGCCACAGAACCGGGTCGAGGCGGTGATCGAGGCCCTGGGCGAACGCCTCTCGAAAACCGTCATTGGCGACCCGCGCGCAGAAGACACCCGCATGGGGGCGCTGGTGTCGAATGCGCAGAAGCGTGACGTGCTCGAAAAGGCCGGCATCCTCGGCACCGAGGCCGAGCGGGTCTGGGGCGACCCGGACTCGTTCGAGGTGGCAGGTGCCGATGCCTCGAAGGGCGCGTTCCTTCCCCCGATGCTGTTCCATTGCGCCGACCCGGACACGGCCAGCCGCATCCACGACACCGAAGCCTTCGGCCCTGTCTCGACCGTCATGGGCTACCGCGATCTCGATCACGCCATCGCGCTGGTCAATCGTGGCCAGGGATCGCTGGTGGCTTCGGTCATCACCAACGACCCGCAGGTCGCGCGCGACGTGGCGCTTGGCGCCGGAGCCTTCCACGGGCGGCTCTACTTCAACAACCGGACCTCGATGAAGGAAAGCACCGGCCATGGCTCGCCCCTGCCCCACATGGTGCACGGCGGCCCCGGCCGGGCCGGCGGCGGCGAGGAACTCGGCGGGGTGCGCGGCGTGATGCACTACATGCAGCGCACCGCGGTGCAGGGCAGCCCCGACATCCTGACTGCCATCGGCGGAACCTGGGTGCCGGGGGCCGAGGAAAAGACGGGGCCGGATCACCCCTTCACACGTCATTTCGAGGATCTCGCCGTCGGCGAGACGATCCACACGTCTGAGCGCGAGGTGACGCTCGACGACATAGCGCATTTTGCGCAGTTCACCGGCGACACGTTCTATGCCCACATGGACGACGAAGCGGCAAAGCGGAACCCGTTTTTCCCGGGCCGCGTGGCGCATGGCTATCTGCTTCTTTCCTTCGCCGCCGGCCTTTTCGTCAGCCCAGACGAAGGCCCTGTGCTCGCCAACACCGGGCTCGACGCGTTGCGCTTCATGAAGCCGGTCGAGGCCGGCGACCGGATCAAGGTCCGCCTGACGGTCAAGAAGAAGACGCCGCGCAACGAGGAATACGGCGAAGTGCGCTGGCACGTCACGCTGACCAACCAGGACGGCGAGAAGGTGGCGGAATACGAACTGCTGACCATGAATGCCTTCGGCGGCTGAGCTTGGCAGCGCGGCGCCTGCCCGGTATGAGACAGTCATGCCCGCCCGCGCCTTCGACGACCTTGTCCGAACGATCACCGGCGACCAGCCCCCGCGCGTCTGGTCCTTGCTGGTCACCGTCTTCGGCGACCTCGCACAGCAGGAGGGCGCGCGCATCGGCGGGCCGACGCTGAACCGGCTGACCGAACTTATGGGGATCAAGCCCGAGGCGACACGGGTGGCGTTGCACCGCCTGCGCAAGGACGGATGGATCGACAGCCGCCGGGCCGGACGGTCGAGCACATACGGTCTGACAGCATGGGGACGAAAACAATCCGCCGCAGCCAGCCCGCGGATCTACGCGACGGGCCCCTTGGCCGAAAGTGCCTGGCTGGTGCTGACCGACCCGCGCGAAGGAGCGGAGCGTCCCGGCGCTGTTCAGGTCTCGCCGTGCATCTGGATCGACGTGCGGAGGCCGGACGACGACGGCGTGTTCAGCGCCGAGATCGCGGCGGACACCGGGCTGCCGGACTGGATGAGCGCAAAAGTCTGCGATGCGGGCACCTGCTCTCAATCCCAAGATGTTTCAATTCGTTGTGCGGAATTGTTGAAGCAGCTTGGATCGTCGCCCGAACTGTCTCAACCTGAGGCGGCGGCGTTGCGGGTCCTCACCGTCCACGGCTGGAGACGACTTGCGCTCAAGGCGCCCGCGCTCCCGGATTTCGTGTTTCCCAACGGCTGGCACGGCCCGCAGTGCCGCAGCCTCGTAGCAGAACTGTTGGCCGCCCTGCCCGCCCCGCCGCTCTCAGACCTCGAACGCGCGGCCCAAGCGGACCGCGCGGCCTGATCGTCAGATCCGCCCGGCGAGATGGTCGGCAAGGCGCAGGGTGAGTTGGATGATCGTGTAGGTCGGGTTGGAATGACCACCAGTCGGAAAGACGCTCGACCCCGCGACGAAGAGGTTCTCGACCCCATGTACGCGGCAGTCGGCATCGACAACGCCCTCTTGCGGGTTCGCGGACATGCGCGTCGTGCACATGTGATGCTTGCCGCCGACCTCATCCGCTGCAATGCCCGGCACATCCGGCGGATCCGCGGTCAGCCAGTCCCGAAGGCGCAGCCGGCCACGCCCCTGTTCGGCCAGATGAGTTCCGAAGGCGATGGCCGCGGCGCGCATCGTGTGCATGTCGAGATCCGACAGTTGCCAGTGCAGATCGGAGCGGCGCAGCCCTAGCGCGTCGCGCGCGGACCCGAGCCGCACGCGGCTTTCGGGGTTGAGCGCCTGCTCGAAGGCGATGCGCAACGTCGCGGTCGGACAGGCTTGGGCGGCGGAACGGTTGAGGAAATCGCGCATGCGGTCCGACGGCGCGTGCCCAAGAACTTTACGCAATTCCTGCGGCAGACGCGCCTCGCAAGAGCCGATATCCTCTCGTGGCGGCGCGCCGGGCTGATTGAAACGCTGCGGCTCGAGCCGGAGGCCGAAATTGAGCGTACCGGCCGAAGCGGCGAACTCCGGCGTCGGCCGATAGAACTCGAGGTCCGGCGCATCGGCCTCGAGCAGCATGTCGGCGATCACGAAATGCGGATGCTCGCAGAAGGTCCGACCGACCTGACCGTTCTGATTTCCAATGCCGCCAGTTACTTGCCGGTCGAAGTTCAGCAAGAGGCGCGCGTTTTCGATGCCTCCCGTGGCGAGGCAGAAGTGCCGCGCCCGCAGCAGGAAACCCTGGTCTCCGTTCTGCAAGGTGCGGAACCGCGCGCCGGCTATCCGCCCACCCTCACCCGTTACTTCAAGATCGACGAGGTTAGCATTGAAAAAGCATAAGATGTTCTCGGATCCGGAGATCTCTTCGCGGTATTTCTCGCCGAATAGGACCGGCGGGCTGTAGCGCATCTGGAAGCGTGTGAAACGCGGCTCAAGCTGGTCAAGCGGCGGCAGGTCCGCGCGCTCGGGCAATTCGAGGATCGTATCGGTTTCTGCCGCGTAGGTGTCCAGTTCCGTTTTGGAAAATGGCCAGCCGCTCATGGGGACATGGGCGCGCGCTTCGAAATCCATCGCGTCCAGCGGCCGGCTCCATCCCGCCCAGTGGTTCGAGCTGCCGCCGAAAAAGCGCAACCGCGGGAAATCCAGCGCCCAATAATCGAGCCCGCTGTTGGTGCCGGCATAAATGTCTTGGCTGGCCGAGTCGAAGCCCTCGCCGCCGGCTTCCATGAGCGCCACGCGCAAACCCCGGGCACCTAGCTTGCGGGCAAGCGTGATACCGGCAGGTCCGGCTCCGATGATGCAGATGTCGAAGATCCGTTCGGCGACGTCGCGGTCGCGTCCGGCGTCAAGCAGCATCGTCGCGGTCGCCCGGAAGAAGCACCCAGCCATTCGCCAGCAAAGGCCGGGACGGGAAAGCAAGTGTCGGCAGGGGCACTGCTACCAGCGGCGCCGCCGCCAGCGCCGCAAGAGTTCTCCTGCGGCCGAGATCGGGTGTCTCGTCGGTCATGTCTCGGCTCCCGGTGCGCTGTAGGACATGAAGGCAAAGGCCCGACCGTCGGGCGCCCAGCAGGGCACGTTGATCGTGCCCTGCCCGCCCAGCAGTTTCAACAGGCTGCGCGGCGCGCCGCCCGCCGCGGGCATCAGCCGCAACTCGACGTCGAGGTCGCGCGGGTGGCCTTCGGTCCCGGGCGGATAGGAGACGTAGACAACATGCGCGCCGTCCGGAGACGGATGCGGGAACCAGTTCACTCGCGCGTCATCAGTCATCTGTTCGAGGTCGGACCCGTCCGGCCGAACGCGCCAGATCTGCGCGTGGCCGGTGCCATCGGCATTGAACCAGATCCATGCGCCGTCGGGCGTGTAGTCGGGCCCGTCGCAATGGCCCAGGTCGCGCGTGACCCGGGTCTCTTCGCCGCCCTCGGCGGGCTGCGTGTAGATGTCGAACCGCCCCTCGCGCTTGGCGGTATAGGCGATCGTGGCACCGTCGGGCGACCAGCCGTGCCACCAAGACGGCACGTGTTCGGTGATGCGCCGCGGCGTGCCGCCGGCGACCGGGAGGGTATAGATGCAGGAGTTTCCGGGCGTGCGGGTCTTGTCCGAGATCACCAGCGTCTTGCCGTCGGGCGACAGCCCGTGATCGTTGTTGCAGGCCTGCGCGAATCCGGTGTCGATCGGCACCAGCTCCGGCGCGTCCAGCGGCACGGCGTAAATCCGCCCGTCCCCATTGACGATCAGGCGATTGTCACAGGTCCAGTTCGGCGCCTCGATCAGCATGTCCGTTTCGAACACCGTCCGGACGCGGTCCGTGTCCAGGTCGTAGATCTGCAGATGGCTGCGGTTCATTGGCCCTCTGGGATGTAGCTGAAGCGCCGGAAATCCGCCGGCAAGGCGAATCCGGACGTGTCGAACGCCAGCATGCCCACGAATGCGCCCGTGAAGGAAGCATGTTCGCCGCGGCCGCCCTCGTCGGATATGGCGCTGGCATCGAGCGTCGGCCCGGCCTTCTCCCAGTTCGCGCCGACGCGCCAGTAGAACTGGGCCTCGGCGCCGCTGACCTCGAGCGCAAGCTCGACCGGACCGGTTTCAGGAACCGAGATCGGCGCGTCGAGCGGGAAAGTCAGCCGTGCATCCGGCCAGTCGCCGGGACAGGAGAGCAGCGTCAGACACCGCCCTCCGGTCTCGTGCCAGGTCACGCAGAGCGCGTGGAACTTGTGACGGTTGTAGTAATGCGTCAGCCCGGCCGCCTGCTGGTAGTCCTGCGGCGCGAACTCGAGCGTCGTTTCGACCCTGAACGCCGCATGCTCCTGCCGTCGGGCCACAAGCGCCTGTTCGAACCAGCTGCCCACCGCCTCGCGCCCGTGCAGGCGCAAAGAACGTCCCGTCAGGGTGAAGATCCGCTCGGGCTCGGGCGTGCGCAACCACTGGAATTCCGGCGGCAGGCTGTCGCCGTCGAAGACGCGCTCGAGCGCCTGCGGGGCGGCCGGAGACACGCCGGGCGTCACCGGCACATCGAGCTGTGGCACCTGGCCGCCGGCTTCGAGGTAGAGCCAGTCGTCGTCTTTCCAGACGCATTTCTGGATCGCGGTCTCGCGCCCCATGGGCGAGCGCCGCGTGTCCGGCAGCGGTCGGGAACACAGGTGTGTGTGGTAAATGGCGCCGTCCGGCGTTTCGATCACCTGCCCGTGACCGGCGCGTTGCAAGGCGGCGTCGGGCGCATCCTTCGAAGTGATGAGATGCTTGTCGGGATGGGTCTCGTAGGGTCCGCGAATGTCGCGCGACCGGGCCATGGTGACCGCGTGGCCATATCCGGTTCCGCCCTCGGCGACCGTGAGGTAGTACCAGCCGTTGCGCCGGAAGAGATGCGGCCCCTCGACGAGACCCAGCGCACTGCCCGGGTAGATGGTCTCGACCTCGCCGATCAGGCCGCGCTCGGGGTGCCATTCCTGCATCACGATGCCGTCGAAGGCCGGGCTTTTGGGATTGCCGCCATAGCTTTCGGTGCGGTGGTTCCACCGCATGTTGAGAAACCACTTGCGCCCGTCTTCACCGTGAAACAGCGAGGGGTCGAAGCCCGACGAGTTGACGTAGACACGGTCCGACCACGCTCCGCCGATCTCGGGTGCCGTGACGATGTAGTTGTGTGCGTCCTTGAAGTTGCCCTCGTTGCGCTTGACGTCCGTGTAGACCAGCCAGAACAGCCCGTCGGCATGGCTGAGGCAAGGCGCCCAGATACCGCAGCTGTCGGGATTGCCGCGCATGTCGAGCTGGCTGGCTCGCGACAACGGGCGATCGACCAGCGTCCAGTTCACGAGGTCGCGTGAATTGTGGATCTGCACGCCCGGATACCACTCGAAGGTCGAGGTCGCGATGTAGTAGTCCTCGCCCACGCGGCAGATCGATGGGTCGGGGTTGAAGCCCGGCAGGATCGGATTGCGGATCATCTCATCTCTCTTCCGTCTGCGAGGATCGCGCCCAGAGGTTGATGCTTTCGTCCGTGGCGTAGCGGTCGATCTCTTCGAGTTCCGCCGCCGTGAAGTCGAGCCGCGCGACCGCGCCGGCGCAGTCGATGACCTGTTCGGGCTTGCTGGCCCCGATCAGCGCCGTGGTGATGCCTTCGTCGCGCAGCACCCAGGCAATCGCCATCTGCGCCAGCGTCTGACCGCGGCGTTCGGCAATCCCGTTGAGCTTGCGGATGTTCTCGATCACGCGGTCGCTCAAGAATCCGGGTTTCAGCGACTTGTCCTGCGTCGCGCGGCTGCCCTCGGGGATACCTCCGAGGTACTTGCCGGTCAGCATGCCCTGCGCCAGCGGCGTGAAGGCGATGGAGCCGATCCCCAGATCCTTGAGCGTCTGTTTCAGTCCGTCCGTTTCGACCCAGCGGTTGAGCATGTTGTAGCTGGGCTGGTGGATCAGGCAGGGCGTGCCGAGATCTTTCAGGATCGCTGCCGCTTCCCGCGTCTTTTCCGAGTTGTAGGAGGAGATCCCCACGTAGAGCGCGCGCCCCGAGCGGACGATGTGATCGAGCGCGCCCATCGTTTCCTCAAGCGGCGTTTCGGGGTCGAACCGGTGCGAGTAGAAGATGTCGACGTAATCGAGTCCGAGCCGTTTCAGCGACTGGTCGCAGGAGGCAATAAGGTACTTCCGGCTGCCCCATTCGCCATAGGGGCCGGGCCACATCAGGTAGCCCGCCTTGGACGAGATCACCAACTCGTCGCGATGTGCGGCGAAATCGGTTCGGAGCATGTCGCCGAACGCCTCCTCCGCCGATCCCGGCGGAGGTCCGTAGTTGTTGGCAAGGTCGAAATGCGTGATGCCGTGATCGAAAGCCGTGCGGCAAATATCGCGCGCCACGTCGATCCGGGCGTCATGCCCGAAATTGTGCCACAGCCCCACAGAGACCGCCGGCAGCTTCAGCCCGCTGCGACCGCATCGCCGATAGGCCATGCGGTCATAGCGATCCTCAGCCGGCCGATAGCTCATGCGGTCGCACCTGCAGTCTGACTGTCCATGAGTGCCGCCGCGGCCGCCGCATCGAGTGCCTCGGGGCGCGTGCAAGTGGTGGTCATTTCCACGAACTGCCCGGTTTCGCCTGACTTCAGGATGCCGGTCATCACCTCGAGCGCGTGCAGCGTCCGGTCGAGCGAGCAGCGATGATCGCGCCCCTCGGCGATGGCCTGCGCCATGTCCGCGAGACCAGCGGTGCGGTAATTCGCGCGCGGCACCGGCCCGTCGAGCTGGTTGTCGACCCCGAAAGGATGCTCCCATGCCGCGATCTCGGCGATGTCGCCGTCGCGCCCCGCGGCCTCGATCGTGCCGCCGAAGAAGTTCGGGTCCGGCACGAAAAGCGAGCCCTCGGTGCCGTAGAGCTCCATATGCGCATGGCGGTGCGCCCAGACGTCCCAGCTGGTCGACAGGGTGATCGTGGCGCCGGTTTCGAACTCCAGCAGCGCATGGATGTTCGTCGGTGTTTTGACCGGGATCTTCTCGCCCTTGCGCGGCTCGGACAGGATCGTGCGTTCGTCATGGGCAGCCGTCGCCAGAGCCGCGACCCGCTTCACCGGCCCCAGGAAATTGATCAGGTTGGCGACGTAGTAAGGCCCGATGTCCAGAACGGGGCCCGCGCCGGGCAGGAAAAAGAAGTCCGGGTTCGGATGCCAGTGCTCCATACCATGCGACATCACGTGCGCGGTACCGGCGGTGATGGTGCCGATACGGCCCTCGTCGATGAGCGCGCGGGCCTGCTGGTGTGCTCCACCCAGGAACGTGTCGGGCGCGCAGCCGACGCGCAGGTCTTTCTGCGCGGCCAGATCGCGCAGCACCAGGCCGTCTTCGACGGACAGGGCCAAAGGTTTTTCCGAGTAGACGTGCTTGCCGGCCTCGAGACAGGCTTTCGACACCGGGAAATGCGCCTCGGGGATGGTCAGGTTGACGACCACGTCCACCTGCGGATTGGCCAGCAACTCGTCGACCGATTGCGCGGTCACGCCGAACACTTCGGCCTGAGCTTGCGCCAGTTCCGGTTTCAGGTCCGCGACAGCGCGCACCTCGATGTTGCGAAACAGCGGCGCCAGCCTGAGGTAAGCCGTGGAAATGTTGCCGCAGCCGATGATGCCGACGCCAAGAACCTCGTCGCTCATGCGTCACCTTTGAGGGTCTTGGCCGCCTTGAGCGAGCGTTCAGCGAAGCGTGCGGGGTCGCTGGGGTTGTCATGCTCCATGATGTAATGCGCGGCTCCAATGCCTTTCAGGGCTTCGAAGATCGCCTTCCAGTCGACGGTTCCGTGGCCGACATCGGCCCAGCCGTCCTCGTCCGCGCATTCGCCCTCGGGGGCGATGTCCTTGACGTGCACCGCGGCGATCCGCGATCCGTGCCGCTCGATCCAGTCCATCGGATCGCCGCCGCCCTTGATGATCCAGGCGATGTCGGCTTCCCAAGCGAGGTCCGGTCCGCCCTTCAGGATCGACTCCATCGGGATCGCGCCGTGCGGCGTCGGGTGGAACTCGAAGTCGTGGTTGTGCCAGCCGAAGCCGTAGCCGGCGTCGCGGTAGGGCTTGCCGATTTCCGCGAGCTTGCCACCGAAATCTTCCCAGCCCATGGCGCTGTCAGGGCGCAGATCGGGTCCGATGTGCGGACAGAAGATGGTCTGGACGCCCACCGCCTCGGCGATCTCGGTCACCTTGTCGGCCTGCCCGGCCAACATGTCGAGCGAGAAATGCGCCGTGGGCATGGTCAGCCCGAGATCCGCGAGGTTCGCTTTCAGTGCCTCGACCAGCGCATCGTCGGAATAGAGCGCGCCGTAGCCTTCGACGCGGGTGTAGCCGAGATCGGCCAGCATCTTCAACGTTTCGCCGAGGTCGGGGTTCTTGCGGGAGCTGTAAAGCTGGTAGGAAAAGTCAGTCATGTCCTGTCCATGGTCTGGGGCGGGCGCCATTGGAACACCCGCGGTGTGTCAGGCGGCGGGATCCGCCGCCGGCGATTTCAGAAACGCATCTCGCTCGACGTGTCGAAGAGCGACGATTTGGAAACGTCGACGGCAAGCCGTACCGGCGTGCCGCGCGCGGGGACCTTGTCGCTGGACACCCGGATCGACAGCGGCTGGCCGCCGAGGCTGGTCCAGACAAGGCTGTCCGAGCCCATCGGCTCTTCGATCTCGATGGTGGCCGGCAGGCCGTCCACGCCATCGGGCAGGATCGTGACATGCTCGGGCCGGACGCCGAGGATCACGTCGCGCCCGGGCTTCGGAAGCGCGCCATCGTAACCCGCAAGAGGCACCTCGACCTCGCCGATCCGGAATGTCGGTCCGCCCGCCCCCTCGGCGACCGTGCCTTCGAGAAAGCTCATCATCGGCGAGCCGATAAAGCCCGCGACGAAGAGGTTGCAGGGCTTGTTGTAGATCGTGGCCGGGTCGTCGAGCTGCTGGATCACCCCGCCCCGCATGACCGCGATCCTGTCGGCGAGCGTCAGCGCCTCGATCTGGTCGTGGGTCACGTAGACCATCGTGTTGTTGCCGAGCTTGGCGTGCAGGCGCTTGATCTCGACCCGCAGTTCCGAGCGCAGCTTTGCATCGAGGTTCGACAGCGGTTCGTCGAAGAGGAACACGTCGACATCGCGCACCAGCGCCCGGCCGATGGCGACCCGCTGGCGCTGCCCGCCCGACAGCGCCGCGGGCTTGCGGTCGAGCAGAGGTTCGATCTGAAGCACCTCGGCGGCCCGGGCCACCCGCTCGTCGATTTCGGACTTCGACATGCGCTGGTTCTTCAGTCCGAACGACAGGTTTCCGCGCACCGTCATCTGCGGATAAAGCGCGTAGGACTGAAACACCATGCCGATGCCGCGGTCCTTGGGTTCTTCCCAGGTGACGTTCTTGCCGCCGATGAAGATCTGCCCGTCGGTGATATCCAGAAGCCCCGCGATGCAGTTGAGCAGGGTCGACTTGCCGCAGCCCGAAGGGCCGAGCAGCACGATGAACTCGCCCTCGTGGATGTCGAGGTTGAGCTGTTCGAAGACCTGCACGGCGCCGAAATTGAGCTTGAGGTCGCGGATCTCGATATTGGCCATCTATGCTTATCCCTTGACCGCGCCCGCGGCGATGCCGCGCACGAAAAGCTTGCCGGAGAGGAAGTAGACGACCAGCGGCACCAGCCCTGTCAGGATCGTTGCGGCCATGTTCACGTTGTACTCTTTCACCCCCTGGACCGAGTTGACGATGTTGTTGAGTTGCACGGTCATCGGGTAGAGATCCGGCTTGGTGTAGATCACGCCGAAGAGGAAGTCGTTCCAGATGCCCGTGACCTGGATGATGATCCCGACGACGAAGATCGGCAGGCTCATCGGCAGCATGATGCGGAAGTAGATGCCCCAGAACCCCGCCCCGTCGACCCGCGCCGCCTTGAAGAGCTCTTCGGGAACGGAGGTGAAGTAGTTGCGGAACAGCAGCGTCAGGATCGGCATTCCAAAAATCGTGTGGACGATCACCAGCCCCCAGAGCGAGCCGTAAAGCCCGATCTCGCGCAGCACGATCACGATCGGGTAGATCATCACCTGGTAGGGAATGAAGGCGCCCACGATCAGGATCGTGAAGAAGGTATCGGCCCCCTTGAAGCGCCAGTTGGCAAGCGCGTAGCCGTTCACGCTGGCGATGGCGATGGAAACGATGACCGACGGCACGAGGATGCGCACCGAGTTCCAGAACCCCCGGCTCAGCCCGTCACAGTTGAGCCCTGTGCAGGCCTCGGACCACGCCTTGACCCAGGGCGCGAAGGTGATCTCGACCGGCGGCGCGAAGATGTTGCCGAGCCGGATTTCGGGCATGCCTTTCAGTGAGGTGACGACCATCACGTAAAGCGGCAGCAGGTAGTAGAGCGAGATGACGATCAGCGTGCCGTAGATGAAGATGTTGCGCCGCGACAGGCGGCGGCGCGGACGTGCCCCCGAGGGTCCGTCGAGCAGACCGCGCGCGGCATCCGCCCCTGCGATGGCGGTCGACAGCGTTGCCGGATCAGCCACGTTTCTTGCCTCCGAATTCGAGATAGGCCCAAGGGATGATGACGATGGACACCGTCAGCAACATCATCGTCGAGGCTGCGAAGCCTTGCCCGAGGTTCTGGCCCTGGAACATGTAGTCATAGACGTATTTCGCGGGGACTTCCGTGGCGATACCCGGTCCTCCGCCGGTCTGGGCCACGACGAGGTCGTAGACCCGGACGATGCCGCTTGCGACGATGACGATGGTGGTGATGAAGACGGGGCGCATCATCGGGATCACGATGAAAATGTAGGTCTTCCACTTCGGGATGCCGTCGACCCGTGATGCCTTCCAGATGTCCTCGTCGATGCCGCGCAGACCGGCGAGCATCAGGCACATGATCAACCCCGTGCCCTGCCACAGCCCGGCAATCAGGATGCCGTAGATCGCGATATCGGCGTTGTAGAGCGGATCGAATGTGAAGCTTTCCCACCCGAGGCTGCGGATGATCGACTGCACCCCGAACTCGGGGTTCAGCACCCATTGCCAGACAAGCCCGGTGACGATGAAGCTGAGTGCGAACGGATAGAGCAGGATTGTCCGAAACGTGTCCTCGTAGCGGATCTTTTGGTCGAGAAGTGCGGCCAGAACGAAGCCGATGATCAGTGAGAAGATCAGCGACAGGATGCCGTAGATCAGCAGGTTCTCGATCGACACGATCCAGCGGCTGGTCGACCAGAGCCGTTCGTACTGGTCGAAGCCAACGAATTTTTCGCGCGGCAGAAGCTTCGAGTTGGTGAACGAATAAACGATCGTCCAGGCCGAGCAGCCTACGAAGATCACCATCGCCGTCAGTACCATCGGGATGGCGGCGATCTTGGCGTTGAGATTTCTCAGAAGCTGGTTGGGTCGACCGCTGGCGGCCATGCGGACCTCCCTTGCCCGTCGCGAGGTTCAGGGACGGCGCAGGTTCGCGCGCCGCCCCCCGAGTGCCGATCAGTCGGCGTTCGCGACGATCTCCACGAACCGCTCCTGCGCCGCTTCCGGCGTGATGGAGTCATCGTTGAAGAATTCCACGAACAGGTCGTTGAGCTGGTTGTTCGTGTCCTCGGTGTTGAGCTGGGTCACCGCCGGCAGGGTGTTGCCCGCCGCGAGGATCTCCAGGCCCTTCTTCATGCAGTCATTGGCCGCTTCCAGATCGACGTCGCCGCGAATGGGCAGCGAGCCTTTCTTGAGGTTGAAGGCCACCTGCGTGTCGGGTGCCACCATCGCCGAGGCCAGGGCTTCCTGCGCCGCGGCGACTTCGGGATCGTCGACGAGCGGGAAGTAGAAAGCGTCACCGGCGGTGTCGATCAGTTCCTTCACGCCGAGGCCCGGCAGACAGGTGTAATCGGATCCCGCGACCTCGCCCGCAACCTGGAACTCGCCCTGAGCCCAGTCGCCCATGACCTGGCCGCCCGCGGTGTCGGTGATGACCATGTTGGTGGCCTGGTTCCAGTCCTGCACGTTTGACCCCTGCGCCATCTCGCGCGCGTCGGCGGCCGCCGCAAACACGCGGCCGATCTCTTCGCCACCTGCAAGCTCGGCATCATTGTCGCCGTAGACCTTCACCAGCACGTCGGGCCCGGCAAGCGCCACCATCAGCACGTTGAACAGACCCGCGCTCTGCCAAGGCTGGCCGCCGAGAGCGAGCGGCGTCTTGCCCGCTTCGCGCAACGCCGGCGCTGCGGCGACGTACTCGTCCCAGTTCGTCGGAACGTCGACGCCGGCATCCTCGAACGCCTTGTTCGACAGCCAGAGCCACTGCCAGGAATGGATGTTGACCGGGACGCAGTAGATCTTGCCGTCCACCGTGCAGCTTTCGAGCAGCGAGGGCGGATAGATGATGTCCTTCCAGCCTTCCTTTTCCGCAAGCTCGGTCAGATCACGCAGCACGCCGGCCTCGATCAGCTCCTCGGCCTGGCGGCCGTGGTTGAACTGGAAGGCCCCCATCGGGTCGCCGCCGATGATCCGGCTGACCATCACCGGACGCGCGGTCCCGCCGCCGCCGGCGATCGCGCCGTCGACCCATTTGTGATCGGTCTTGTCGTTGAACGCCTTCGCGAACTCGGCGACAGCAGCGGCCTCTCCCCCTGAGGTCCACCAGTGCGTCACCTCAAGATCGGTGGCCGCGGCAAGGCTCGGCAAGGCGACGGAAGCGACTAGCGCCCCGACGCGGGTCAGTTTCTGCATGGGATCCTCCCTGATCCTGTATCGTTGCAGAATCACGCTACGAGACACCCTTTCAAAACGCAACGATTCAGTGTGTGTGTCACACCTCCTCTCTGCCGCAATGCAGAATATCAATTCAAGTATCTGATAATACTCAGTTTAGAGATTCGATTTCTCGGCATCTGTCAGAGGCATGCTGCTTACGCAGCGACAAATTCCGCTTGTCGGGACCGATCTGAAACGTTTTAGATTTGCCCCAACGGTGCCGCGCGGTAGACCGGCGCGGACCCGTCGTGATTGCAGAAAGCTGATTGCTCATGAACGACAGTCCCGGTGATCCATCGACCACGGCGCGCCCGACGCTCAAGACCATCGCCTACATGACCGGCCTTGGCGTGACGACCGTCTCGCGCGCCCTGAGCGATGCGCCGGACATCAGCCAGTCGACGAAAGAGCGCGTGCGCCTTGTCGCGAACCAGATCGGCTATCGTCCGAACCGTGCCGGGGTGCGCCTGCGCACCGGCAAGACGAATGTCATCAGCCTGATCCTGTCGATCGAGACCGAAGTCCTGGGTCTCACCTCGCATCTCGTCTACGGATTGTCCGAGCGACTGCGCGCCTCGCCCTATCACCTGATTGTCACCCCCTACTCGGTCGACGACAACTCGCTCGACCCGGTGCGCTACATCGTCGAGACCGGCTCGGCCGACGGCGTTGTCTTTTCGCGCATCGAACCGCGGGACGCTCGGGTACAGTACCTGCATGAACGCGGCTTTCCCTTCGCCACCCACGGCCGCAGTACAATGGGCATCGACCACGCCTTTTTCGACTACGACAACCAGGCCTATGGCGAGACCGCCGTGCGGCTTCTGGCAGAGCGCGGGCGCCGCCGCCTCGCCCTGCTGCCGCCGCCCGCGCACCTGACCTATGCCACGCATATGCTGGTCGGCTTCACCTCCGGCCTCGCGCGGCACGATCTGCTCGAGGTGCCGCTGCACCAGGTGACGTCCGACTCGCCACACGAAAAGATCATGTCGGTCATCACGGAAATGATGACGTCGCCCAACCGTCCAGACGGCATCGTCTGCGCCAGCGCCTCGTCCGCCATCGCGGTCATCTCCGCCGCCGAGGACGCGGGTCTCGTCATCGGGCGCGATTTCGACGTCGCGGTGAAGGACGCTTTCAACATGATGCGCAAGTTCCGCCGCGAGGTGATCGTGTTGCACGAGGATTTCCGCGCCGCCGGACTCGGGCTCGCCGATGCGGTTCTGCGCCTGATCGACGGAGAGAACGCAACGGGTCAGCAGATCATCCAGCCGCCCCGGCCGGGCTGAACGCGGCGGACGAAAGACGGGCTTTCGCTTTTCCTGCGATTGCGGCAAAACTTGCCTCAGGCTAGGGAAGAAGCATGCGGACACAGGTTGTTATCGTGGGTGGCGGACCATCCGGCTTGCTGCTGTCGCAACTTCTGCACCTGCGCGGTATCGAAAGCGTGATCCTCGAACGCCAGACCCGCGCGCATGTTCTCGGCCGGATTCGCGCCGGCGTGCTGGAACAGGGGTTCGTGCGCCTCATGGCCGAGGCAGGATGCGACCGCCGCCTGCAAGCCGAAGGCATTCCACATCATGGAACGCTGATCTCGCAGGACGATACTGTGCTCAGGATCGACTTTTCGGCGCTGACCGGCAGCAGCGTCGTTGTCTACGGACAGACCGAGGTAACCCAGGACCTCTACGCGGCCCGCGAGGCGGCGGGCGGCGGGATCGAGTTCTCGGTCGAGGATGTCGCGATCCACGATGCCGACCGCGATACGCCATTCGTCACCTATTCCCGCGATGGCAGCGAGCGCCGGATCGACTGCGATTTCATCGCCGGCTGCGACGGGTTTCACGGCGTCAGCCGGAAGACCATTCCCGACAAGGTTCGGCGCGAATTCGAAAAGGTCTACCCCTTCGGCTGGCTCGGGATCCTCTCCGAGACTCCACCGGTCAGCGACGAGCTGATCTACGCCAATTCCAGCCACGGCTTCGCGCTTTGCTCGATGCGCAACCCGCGCCTCAGCCGCTACTACGTGCAATGCCCGATCACCGACAACGCGGCGGACTGGTCGGACGAGGCGTTCTGGACGGCCCTGCGCCAACGCATCCCGGCCGAGGCCGCCGCGCGGCTGGAGACCGGGCCATCGATCGAGAAATCCATCGCGCCGCTGCGCAGTTTCGTGACCGAGCCGATGCGTTGGGGAAGATTGTTCCTATGCGGGGATGCCGCGCATATCGTGCCGCCCACCGGCGCCAAGGGGCTCAACACCGCCGCCTCGGACGTGCACTACCTCTATACCGGGTTGCGCCAGTTCTACGAGGAGAACGACGCCGAGGGCATCGACCGCTATTCGGAACGTGCCCTCGCCCGGGTCTGGAAAGCGGAACGGTTCAGCTGGTGGCTGACCGGCCTGTTGCACCGCTTTCCCGACCAGTCGGAGTTCGACACGAGAATGCAACGCGCCGAGCTCGACTTTCTTGCCGGCAACGAAGCGGCCCAGAAGGTGCTCGCGGAAAATTACGTGGGCCTGCCCTACTGAGACGACAGGAGTGACCGCGAATGGCCAATCGCTACGAGACCGGGATGCAGGTCCGGCGGCAGGTTTTGGGCGACGCGCATGTCGACCGGGCCGAGGCCGCCAAGACCGACTTCGACCAGCCGTTCCAGACGCTGATCACAGAAGGTGCTTGGGGTACGGTCTGGGCCGACGACACGATCAGCCGGCGCGAACGCTCGATGCTGACGCTTGCGCTTCTGGCCGCGACGGGTAACTTCGAGGAGATACCGATGCATGTTCGCGCAACGGCCAACACCGGCGCATCCGAGGACGACATCATGCAGGTCTTCCTGCATGTGGCGATCTACGCCGGGGTGCCAAAGGCCAACCACGCGATCAAGCTGGCCAGGACGACCCTGGCGGAAATGAAGACCGATGACTGAAAAGACACTGACCGGCTTTCCCGCCCGCGACCGCGCTTGGCATCCGCCGGCACTGTATCCGCCCTACAAGACAAGCGTGAAACGCGCGCCGCAGGCGCCGCTCTTGTCCTTTCCCTCCTCAATGGGCGAGGAAACCGGTCCCGTCTTCGGCAACGACATTCTGGGGCCACTCGACAACGACCTGATCCACAATTTCGCGGCACAGGGCGAAGCAGCGATCGGGCCGCGCATCGTCGTGCACGGCCGGGTGACCGACCAGTTCGAACGCCCGGTCGCGGGCGCGCTGATCGAGGTCTGGCAGGCCAACGCCGGCGGACGCTACCGGCACCGCAAGGAAGGTTACATCGCGCCGCTCGACCCCAACTTCGGCGGCTGCGGGCGCTGCATCACCGACGAGACCGGGGCCTACGAGTTCCGAACCGTGCAGCCCGGTCCTTACCCCTGGCCCAACGGCGTGAACGACTGGCGCCCGGCGCATATCCATTTCAGTATCTTCGGGGCGAGTTTCGCGCAGAGGCTAATCACGCAGATGTATTTCGACGGCGACCCGATGATCGGGATGTGTCCGATCGTGGGCGCCATCCCCTCGGCGGAAGCCATCGCGCAGCTTGTCGGGCGGCTCGACATGGACCGCACGATCCCGATGGACGCGCGGGCCTACCGGTTCGATATCGTGCTGCGCGGGCGGCGCCAGACTCTTTTCGAGAACCGCATGGAGGGGCTGTGAGATGGGGCCCAAGGAAACGCCGAGCCAGACCGCCGGGCCCTACGTACATATCGGCTGCACGCCGAACTTTTCCGGCATTTCAAACGTCTACGCGGAAGACCTCGGGCACCGCATGATCACGGGGGATGTCGGAGGGGAGCGCATCACCGTGACCGGCACCGTCTACGATGGCGCCGGGCAGGCCCTGAAGGACGCGCTGATCGAAATCTGGCAGGCGGATGCGAACGGCCTCTTCCACGCGCCCGGCGAGACCCGCGGGACACCCGATCCCAACTTTTTCGGATGGGGACGCGCGGCAAGCGACATGGAAACCGGCGCCTACCGCTTCGAGACCGTCAAGCCGGGACGGGTTCCCGCCGCCGACGGCGCGCTGCAGGCGCCGCACATCTCGGTGTGGATCGTGGCCCGCGGCATCAACGTCGGGCTGCAGACCCGGCTCTATTTCGAGGACGAGGCCGAGGCGAATGCCGAGGATCCGCTGCTGGCCCGGATCGAGCATCGCGCACGGGTCGGAACGCTGCTGGCCAAGGTCGAGGGCGTCGGGCGCTACCGCTTCGACATCCACCTGCAGGGACCGGACGAAACCGTGTTCCTCGACATCTGAGGAGACAGCCATGGGCGATCCCTGCATCATCTGCGTTGCCATCACCGGATCGGTGCCGACCAAGGCCGACAACCCCGCGGTGCCGGAAACGGTCGCCGAGCAGGTCGAGAGCACGCAGGAAGCCTTCGAGGCCGGGGCGGCGATCGCGCATTGCCACGTGCGCGACGACGACGGAAAGCCCACCTCGGATCCCGACCGCTTCGCGAAACTGAAGGAGGGCATCGAAACGCATTGCCCCGGCATGATCGTGCAATTGTCGACAGGCGGGCGGTCCGGCGCGGGCACCGCGCGTGGGGGCATGCTGCCGCTGCGGCCCGACATGGCCTCGCTCTCGGTGGGGTCCAACAATTTTCCCACGCGCGTCTACGAGAACCCGCCGGACCTCGTCGACTGGCTGGCCGCGGAGATGATCAAGTACGACGTGAAGCCCGAGATCGAGGCCTTCGATCTCAGCCACATCTTCCAGGCCGCCAAGTTGCATGCGGCGGGCAAGATCAAGGACACGCCTTACGTTCAGTTCGTCATGGGCGTGAAGAACGCGATGCCGGTGGACCGCGAGGTTTTCGACTTCTACCGCCGCACGGTCGACCGGCTGTTTCCCGGAGCGCCGTGGTGTGCGGCGGGGATCGGACCGAACCAGATCGTGCTGAACGAGTGGGCGGTGTCGACGGGCGGGCATGCGCGCACAGGTCTCGAGGACAACATCCGCCTCGATCGCGACACCCTGGCACCGTCGAACGCCGCCCTGGTCCGGCGCACGGTGGATATTTGCGAAAAACATGGTCGCGCGGTGGCGACACCGGCGCAGGCCCGCGAAATCCTGGGGCTGCGCGCGGCCTGAGACGACCGGACCGGGGGCGCTGCCCCCGGACCCCCGGGATATTTCCGAACCAGAGATCCGCCCATGAGACGGCGGTCTTTTTGATGGTTAACCGCGACCTGCGAGCGGATCTGTTTTTCCCGTTTCGGTATCCATTTCGCGGTTGTCTTGCCGTGCCGGGCTTGAATGTCGGGGCACCGGCCAGGACCAGGTGCGCCCCAAAACGCTACCGCGGTTCAGAGCAGGTGTTTGAAACGCAAGGCGGCACAGCCTTGGGGCGAGACGGATCGGTCCTGCTCCACTGATCCCGGTTCCCCTTGCAGGCCAGATTGACAATTAAAACTTTGAATTTTCATTAGAAACTCCGCCAAGGCGCGCATTCTTGACAGGATCCGGCTGGAGGGGCGAACAAGTTTACACCGAAGGCTCCCGGACCGGGCGGCTTATTCCAATCCGTCCAAAGCCCGCTATGATCCCGCCCAGGGAGGAGGCAACCGGGTCGCGGCAGTGGCCGGCGACGCGGCGCGCCCTCGACCCGGAATGAGACAGAGGGAGGAGCCATCCATGTCCGAGACGCGCCATGCCGCGAAAACCCATGCCGTGCCGAAGGAAATGGCGACCTCCGCGCATGTGACCGCCGATGCCTATGAACGCATGTACGACGCCTCGATCGCCGACCCGGAGGCGTTCTGGAAAGAGGAAGCAAAGCGCGTCGACTGGATCCGGCCCTTCGAGACCGTGAAGGACGTCAGTTTCGATCTCGGGAACGTGTCCATCAAGTGGTTCGAGGATGGCACGCTCAACGTCTCGCAGAACTGCGTCGACCGGCATCTCGAGAGCCGCGGCGAACAGACCGCGATCATCTGGGAACCGGACAACCCCGAGGACGGTGCGAAACACATCTCGTATCGCGAATTGCACGAGAATGTCTGCCGCATGGCCAACGTTCTCAAGGATCTCGGCGTCGGCAATGGCGACCGGGTGATCATCTACCTGCCGATGATCCCCGAGGCGGCCTATGCGATGCTGGCCTGTACCCGGATCGGGGCGATCCACTCGATCGTCTTCGCGGGGTTCTCGCCGGACGCTCTGGCCGCCCGGATCAACGGCTGCGAGGCAAAGCTGGTGATCACCGCCGATCACGCTCCGCGCGGCGGGCGGGCGACGCCGCTGAAAAGCAACGCCGACAAGGCGCTTCTGCACTGCTCGGACCGGGTCAAGCTTCTGGTGGTCAAGCACACCGGCGCGCAGACCACTTGGGTCGCGGACCGCGATTTCGACTACAAGGCGCTGGCCGCCGACGCGTCGACCGAGTGCGAGCCGGAAGAGATGGGGGCCGAGGATCCGCTCTTCATCCTCTACACGTCGGGGTCGACGGGCCAGCCCAAGGGGGTCGTTCACACCACCGGAGGTTATCTCGTCTACGCCGCGATGACCCACCAGATCACCTTCGACTACCACGACGGCGACATCTTCTGGTGTACCGCTGACGTGGGTTGGGTCACCGGGCACAGCTACATCGTCTACGGACCGCTCGCGAATGGTGCGACCACGCTGATGTTCGAGGGCGTGCCGACGTGGCCCGATGCCAGCCGGTTCTGGCAGGTCTGCGAGAAGCACAAGGTCAACCAGTTCTACACGGCACCGACCGCGATCCGGGCGCTGATGGGCCAGGGCAACAGGTTCGTCGAAGGCGCGGACCTGTCGTCGATCAAGGTGCTGGGCACCGTGGGAGAGCCGATCAATCCCGAGGCCTGGAACTGGTACAACGATGTCGTGGGCAAGGGAAAATGCCCCATCGTCGACACCTGGTGGCAGACCGAGACCGGCGGCCACCTGATGACGCCGCTGCCCGGAGCGCATGACACCAAGCCCGGCGCCGCGATGAAGCCCTTCTTCGGGATCAAGCCGGTCGTGCTCGAGCCGACCTCTGGCGAGGTCATCGAGGGCAACGATGTCGAGGGGGTGCTTTGCATCGCCGACAGCTGGCCCGGGCAGATGCGCACCGTCTGGGGCGATCACGAGCGGTTCGAGAAGACCTACTTCTCGGACTACAAGGGCTACTACTTCACCGGCGACGGCTGCAAGCGCGACGCCGACGGCGACTACTGGATCACCGGGCGCGTGGACGACGTGATCAACGTATCCGGTCACCGGATGGGCACGGCGGAGGTCGAGAGCGCGCTCGTGGCGCACGAGAAGGTCGCCGAGGCCGCGGTGGTCGGATACCCGCACAAGGTCAAGGGTCAGGGCATCTACTGTTACGTAACTCTGATGAGCGGCGAGGAGCCTTCGGACGAGTTGCGCGCCGAGTTGCGCGGCTGGGTGCGCGAGGAGATCGGACCGATCGCGAGCCCGGACCTGATCCAATGGGCGCCCGGGCTGCCTAAGACTCGCTCTGGCAAGATCATGCGCCGCATACTGCGCAAGATCGCCGAGAACGATTACGGCGCGCTTGGCGATACCTCGACCCTGGCCGACCCGGGGGTCGTCGACGATCTGATCGAGAACCGGATGAACCGCGACTGACACGGACCCCCGGGCAATTAAAAAGGGCGCCGGCTGGCGCCCTTTATTTGCAGCGTCAACGCTGCGCTCAGCCTTGAACGCGCTGAAGTTCGATTTCGCCCACACCCACGGCGAAATTGAGGCCCTGCTGGGTGTTGAGGCTGATCGGCTGCAATGCCAGCGTATCCTCGGACCCGCCGACCATTGCGTTGGCACCAAGCCCCACGCCCACAGTCGCCTCGGCCGAAACACCGCGGTAGACGCCGTTCAGGCCGCCTTCCTGCCATTCGGACTCGGTCGGCGCGAACACCAGCCAGCTCATCGCGCCCTTGTCGGTCTTGCCGACGTCGACGCCGTAGCGATTGATCTCGCCGACATAGACTTCGTCGGCCTGCCCTTCGGTCGTCGGATTGAAGGTACAGGTGAGTTCACGGGTCGACCCGAAGACATAGCCCGTGCCCTCGCCAACGTCGCAGCTGAGCGAGCCCACCTCGACGTGATCAACGGTTTCATTGTCCTGTGCTGCCGCCATCGTCGCGGCACCGCCTGCTCCGGCCAGAAGGGCCGCGCCAAAGGTTACGGGTCGAAGGAAACTCTTGAAGGTCATCATACTCTCCTTTTCACGCGAGACCGGCGGAGATGAACCTCTGCCCTCACCGGCTCGACAGGAGAACCCACAGTCCAAGAAGACGGTTCCGGCGCCGTGGCGTCAACCGCGTCTTCCCGCTCATGCTGGACTCTGGCCGGCGGACATGGCACCGCTGCGGCCATGGCGGAGGACGACCTGGAATTCGTGCCCGGACCCGATCGCGCGGCGGATCTGCGCCGGGCGCTTGGCTGCTTCGGAACCGGCGTGACAGTGGTCACCGCCCGGACCGACCGCGGCCCTCTCGGCATGACCGCGAATTCCTTTTCCTCGGTATCGCTCGATCCGCCGCTGGTCATGTGGTCTCCCGCGCGCGCATCGCGACGCCATGACGCTTTTGCCGCGGCGGAGCGCTTCGCAATCCACGTTCTCGGCGCGGACCAGCTTGACCTCGCCCGGCATTTCGCGACACATGGGCACGGCTTCGACGCCTTCGACTGGATCGAGGGAGAAGACGGCATGCCCCGGCTCGAGGGGTGCCTCGCTCGGTTCGACTGCACGCGCTATGCGGTGCATCCCGCGGGCGATCACTCGCTGATCCTGGGCACGGTGGACAGCGTCGCCCTGCCCGCGCGCGGCGGTCCCGGCCTGCTATTCGACCAGGGCCGTTACGGGCGCTTTTCGCCCGGCGGTTGAACCGGTCTAGTAGTCGCGCTCGAAGAAGATGCCGACGCCGGTATTGCCCTCGTTGTCGACCGTGCCCTTGGCGGTGAACGAGTCGGTGATGTCGAAGTTCAGCGAAATCTCGGTATCGCTTCCGGTGCTGGTGACGTCGGTGTAGATATCTTCGGTCAGATACTTGCCCGCCCTGACCGCCGTTTCCCCGTCTTCCGTCGTCGTCACGTCGAAATCGTCCAGCCCGAACCCTTCGCGCAGGCTGCCGATCAGTCCGACACCACCGCGTCCGGCCAGCACCGCGACGGCGTTGGCCAGTTGCAGCGCCTGCAGCGCGGAAATCTCGCTGAGGTTCTTGCCGAACAGAAGCTGCGAGATCACCTCGTCCTCCGGCGCCTCGGGAGACGAGGAGAAACTGACGGTCGGCTCATCCGCAGGACCGTCGAGGATGACCGACGCAGTTCCGTCCGACGTGGTCGTCGACGTCACGAAATAGAGGTAAGGCGTGAGGTCGCCCTGAAATTCGATCCGACCCTCGACCAGTTCGAACCGCTGCCCGAGGATGTCGAGACGGCCGCGCTGAAGCTCGAAGGAGCCTGACGAAATCGGTCGCGCTGTGGTTCCGGTGAGGCGCAATGATCCGCCGAGCTCGGCATCAAGCCCGCGGCCACGCACGAAGATACGACCCGGCGCGTTGATCACGAGATCAAGCGGATAGGCCGGCCCGGCCCCGGCGCCGGCGGCCTCCGGGCCCTCGACGTCAAGCACGCCGGCCCGGGCCCGCGTGAGCCGCTGCGCGCCGGTTTCGCCGATGTGGGTGATTGGCGGGATGTCCCCGATGCTGGTCAGCCCGGTATTGGGGACCGTGACCAGAGTTTCGCCCACGTCGATCTGCCCGGCGATGCGCGCGCCGCCGGTAAGCGGGCCGTTCACCGTGATGCGGCCGTTAAGCAGCGTGCGGTAGAGACGCGGATCGACGATCTCGGCCTGCACGAGCCCGATCTCGAGGTTCGCAGCCAGGGTGTCGAGCGCGATCGTGCCACCGGCCGTGATCTGCCCGCCGGTGCTTGGGCTCGCGCTGGCCTGGATCTGCGCCTGCGCTCCGTTCAGCGCGATGCTGCTGGAAATGTCGACAAGCGCGATGCGCAGGTTCGGGGCCGAGAAGGTGGCATCGCCGATGTTGATGTTGCCGGATACCGACGACAGTGCCGGTGGGCCGTTCACGGTCAGGTCGAATGTGGCCTGCCCGGCAAGGCTGCGCGGCGCAAGGAAGGGCTGGGCCAGTCCAAGCGGCGCCGTGCCGTTGACGGTCAGGTCAAGCTGGCCACCGTCGCCGACAAGACCCGCAACCGCGGCCTGCATACCCGCAGGCCCGTCGACGGTGGTGTCCACCTGCCAGCCGGGCGGCGTTCGGTTGGCCGTTCCCTGCACCGCGAGCGGCCCGGAAAGCTGTCCGACCAGCGGCGCGACGTTGGGCATAGCGGCCGAGAAGGTCAACGCAGCATCCGGCCCGGTGGCGAGCCCCTCGAGGCTGACCTCGGAGGAATAGGGACCGTCGGCATCGAGATCGACGCGCCAGCCTTCCGGCGACTGGAACGCGCGACCGTTGGCCGAAAGCGGACCATTCACCTGCGGCACGAAGGCTCCGACATTGGCGGCCTGTACCTCGAAGTTCAGATCGGCCTCCGGTCCGGTAGCAAGGCCCGAAAGCGTCGCCCGGCTGTCCTGCGGCCCGGTGACATTCGCGTCGACCATCCAGCCGCCTTCGGTCTGACGCAGGCGCGACGACGCCTCGACCGGTCCCGAGACCTGCGGCACCAGCGGTTGCAGGTTCGGGATCGCGACATCGACGTTGATGTCGGCATCCGGTCCGGTCGCCAGACCGGCGACCGCAAGACGCGCACCATAGGGACCGTTCGCGCGCAGGTCGACCTGCAGCCCCTCCTCACGCGGCCGCAGGTTGCCGCGGGCATCGATACCGCCAGTCACCTGAGGCACGACGGGCTGCAGGTCGGGAACCGAGAGTTCGAAGGCAAGGTCCGACTCGGGGCCGGTGGCGAGACCGCGCAGGGCGACTTCGGCATCGAAGGGACCGTCAGCCTGCAGATCGACACGCCAGCCTTCGGGCGACTGTTGTGCGTTCCCGGTGGCGGTCAGCGGCCCGGAGACCTGCGGGACCAGCGGCTGCACGTCCGGAAGCGACAGGTCGAAATCGAGGTTCGCGTTCGCGCCGGTCGCCAGACCTTCAAGCGCCACCTTCGCCTGATAGGGGCCGTCGACGTCGAGGTCGACGCGCCAGCCTTCGGGCGTCTGCTCGGCCACGCCGGTCGCGGTCAGCGCCCCTTCGATCGTGGGAATCAGCGGTTGCAGGTCCGGCACCGAGAGATCGAGGTTGAGCTGCGCATCGGTACCGGTCGCCAGACCGTCCAGCGCGACCTGAGCCTCGTAAGGCCCGTCGACGTCGAGGTCGACGCGCCAGCCTTCGGGCGACTGCGCGGCGACGCCGGTCACGGTCAACGCACCTTCGATGGAAGGCACCAGCGGCTGCAGATCCGGAACTGCCAGATCGAGATTGAGCTGTGCGTCCGGCCCGGTTGCGAGACCTTCCAGCGACAGCTCGGCGTCGTAGGGCGCGGTTGCGGCGAGATCGACCCGCCAGCCCTCGGGCGAGTTCCGCGCATTGCCCTGCGCACTCACGGCCCCGGAGATGCCCGGTGCAAGCGGCTCGATATCGGGAATCGACAGGTCGAAGTCGAGATCGGCGTCGGCCCCCGTTGCCAACCCTTCCAGCGCGACCGTCGCTTGGTAGGGACCGTCCGCCTGCAGGTCCACGCGCCAGCCCTCCGGCGACTGGAACGCGCGGCCGGTCGCCGTGACTGCGCCGGACAGATCCGGCACCAGCGGTGCGATTTCGGGAACGTCGAGGTCGAACTTGAGATCTGCGTTCGGTCCGGTGGCCCGGCCGATCAGCTCTACCCGCGTGTCGTAAGGGCCATCGACGCCGGCGTCGACGACCCAGCCCTGCCCGTCCTGAGTGGCTTCGGCCTTGACCAGCAGCGGTCCGCTGTACTGGGGCGCGATCACGGCGACATCGAAGAACTCGGCATCCAGCGTCGCCTCGCTCTGGTTCGAGCGCAGGAAAGCCGAGGCCGTCAGGCGCATGGCATCGTTGTCGAAGGTCATGTCGCGCAGGAAAGTGCCGGTGTCGTTGCGCGCGGCTACGATGGACAGCACCGTGCGACCGGCAAGTGCCGCGTCCGCCTCGGGGATCCCGATGCCGAGGTCCTGCGAACTGCCGTCGATCACGACGTCGAAGAACCCGGCCAGCGGCGTGACATTGCCCGCCACGGTGACGTCGGCGGCCCCGGACAGGGTCTGCCCGGACAGCGCCGAAAAGCGCGACAGGTCGTCGGCGTCCACGGCAATCCCGATGCGGGTCGGGAAGCCCTCTTCCAGCGCTCCGACGATCGCCTGACCGACCAGCCCGTAATCGTCGCCGCGCAGTGTAACGTCGGTGATCCGGATCGGCTGCCCCTCCACGTAGTTGATGTTGGCCTGACCGGTGATCGCCTCACCCAGCGCGCGGCCAGCGCTCTCGTCTGCAAGCCCGAGGCCCTCGGCTTCGAAGGTCAGATCTGCAAGGAACTGGCCGACCGATTCCAGCGACCCCACCAGCGTTCCATCGAGCGCCAGTTGCGCACGCGATACCGTGGCCGCCTCGTGTTCGAGTTCCGTGATGTCGAACCGGCCCGACAGCGCATCGCCCTGAGCAGCATCGTAGGACACCGACAGGTCGACGCGGTCGACGGTCACGCCGCCCACCGGAAGAATGACCGCGCTTCCGGTCTCGTCCACGATCGTGCCGGTCACGTCGATAAAGCTCGGCCAGTTGGCCTGGTCGATCCGCACCTGCCCGCTGAGGTCGAGCGCACGGGCGGTCACGCGCATGTCGCGCACCTCGGTCGAGCCGTCCGCCCGGCGCAGCGCGTCAAGCCTCAGGCGCACGTCCGGGCCGAAAAACTCGTGGTACTGCGGCAGCACGATTGCGGTCACGTCGCCGCCCACATCGGCGGCAATCTGCAGGTCGGCGCCCTCGGCAGTTTCTTCTTCGGTCAGCGTGACCCGACCGGCGATCCTTTCCTGCCCGTCGGTGCTCAGCCCGATGTCGGCGGCGAAATCCGACAGCGGGCCCTGGCCCGCAACCGTGAGGCTGACCGACGGCGACCCGGGAATCTGCAAGGCCCGTGCTGCGAGGCCTCCCGGCGATTCCTCAAGTTGAAGGTCGAGGTTCAAATCGTTGGATTCGCGTCCAAAAGATACGTCGGCAACCAATTCGCCATCGCGCCCGTCGGTCCGCTGTGCGCTGACGTTGGCCTGAAGTCCGTCGTCGTCGAGCCGGGCCGAAGCACTGACCGTCAGTTCCGCGGCCTCACCGAGGATCGGCGCGCCGAGCGCGATCGCTTCGACCTCGAATTCCTGAACGTTGATGGTGACCGGCAATTCGGGCAGCGCAAATCCGGTCGCCTCGGCATCCGGCACAGCGACCTCGTCCGACGGGATCGGCAGGCGCGGAATGTCGAGCCGTTCCGCCGACAGGCGTTCCACTTCGAGACGGCCGCGCAGAAGCGCCAGGCGGCTCCAGTCCAGCACCACATTCTCGAGCGTCAGCCAGACGCCCTCTTCGTCGGCGATCTCCATGCGCTCCATCGTGGCTTCGGAGCTCAGCGCCCCTTCGAACCCCTCGATACGCACGAAACGTCCCGGCCCGGACAGGGCGTTCTCGAGCGTTCCGACTACGAAGCCCCGGTCCTCGTCGTCATCCTGTGCCAGCAGCGGGGCCGGTAGCGTCAACGCCCACAGCACGATGAGAAACCGTTTCAGGATGCGCATCAGAATGCCTGCCCTATGCCGATGTAGACCTCGATATTGTCGCCCTTGTTCCTGCCCGACGTGGGCACCGCCACATCGAGCCGGATCGGCCCGATGGTTGTGTCGTAGCGCAGCCCGAGGCCCGCGCCGGTCTGCCATTCCCCGGACCCGTCCGGAAACTCCTCGGCACCGATGTAGCCCGCGTCGGCGAAGGCCACGTAGCCGAGGTTTCCTTGCGTTCGGAACCGCATTTCGGCCGAGAGACCGAGAAACGACCGGCCGCCGACGGTGTCGCCGTTGTCGAGTTCGACGCCCAGCGATTCATACGGATGGCCGCGCACCGTGTCGCTGCCGCCGGCATAGAAGAGGAAGTCGGCCGGCGCCTCGTCGAGGTCGGGGCCGACCAGCGATCCGAGCTGCGCACGAAACGCGAAGGTCGTGCGGTCGTCGGTTCCGAAGCTCCGGTACCAGCGCACGTCCGCCTCGGTCAGCATGCCGTTGTCCGCGCCCTTGATGGCCGCGAACGGGGTCGCGTCGACGTTGGCGTAATAGCCCGAGCGCGCGTCGAGTTCCCTGTCGCGGTAATCGAAGGTCAGACCGGCGGGCACGAGAAAGAGCGTGTAGTCGCGTTTGCCGAACGCATCCTCGGTCTCGGCGTGGCGGAACCCGGCGGCGAGCCGGTAGCTGCGGTTGTCGTCGGCGATCCGCTCGAAACCTGCGACCACTTCGTAGGTCTCCGAGAAGTAGTTCGGTTCGTCGAGACGCTCGATCGCGGCGCCGGCGAAGAAATTCGTATCCTCGTTGAAGGTCGCCGGACGCTTGAACAGCACCGACAAGAGGTAGTCGGTGCCGCCGGTGTCGCCGCCGATCCCGGTGACCTCGGCGTCGAAACGCAGCGACTCCGCACCGCCCAAAAGGTTTCGATGCAGCCAGTAGGCACTCAGCGAGACGCCCTCGGTCGTGGCCACCTCGGCGCCGAAGCCGAAGCGGCGTGGCTTCTCCTCGGTGACCTGAAGCGTCATCGGCAATGTTCCGTCCGGGTTCGGCGTCTCGGCCTCGATGAAGGCGACGGCGCTGAATGCCCCAGTGCGGCGCAGGCGGGCCGCCGCGTCGTCGAGCTCCTCGGGCGAATAGGTCTCACCGACCGGCAGTTCGGCGATTTCGCTGATGCGCTCGGTCCGGACGGCCCGGTTACCGGTGATGGTCAGGGCGCCGAACCGCAGCTTTCGGCCGGGATCGAGCGTCAGGTCCGCGTCCACGCGCGCCTGTCCGTGGTTCGCGGTGATCTGTTCGCGCGCCAGCCGGGCCTTGGCATAGCCTTCCTCGCGCCAGCGCTCGATGCCGGACCCGACGGCGTCCTTCATCACGCTGATCCGGGCCGTTTCACCCGACCGGAACCCGTCCGGGATCTCGGTATCCGAGATGATCGGGGCTATGTTCGCACGCCCGAAGGTGAACTTGCGACCCTTGTCGATGGAAATGTCGATCTGGCGGACAGCACCGGGCGAGCGGATCAGCGGAATGTCCGCCGCCTCGCGGCCATCGACGCGAATGCTGATGACCGGCGCAAAATATCCGTTGTCGTAAAGCACCGCGAGCAGGCGCTTGTAGTCGGCTTGTGCCGCCGAGAGAACCTCGAGAGGAAGTACCTCGCTTTCCTGAGCCTGCTGCTCGACCAGAAGAGACCCGGCCTTGAGCGCATCGGCAAGATCATCACTGAACTGCCCGCGCAGGTAGATGTCGGTGGCCCCAGCCGGTCCGATCGCCGCGCCAAGGGCAAGCGCAGAGGCTCCTAAGGTGACAGCCCAGCTGTTCGGCTTGCGTACCTTCGGCGCGCTCAATGCACCGTGCCCATTGTGATCTTGCCTGTGTCCAGTTCCACCCTGCTCTTCCCCTCGTTCTGCGTGAGAAGCGACTTAGCATGCGTCGAACCCGTGACAGGTCCGACGGCCCGATTTTCAGCCCCGGTTGTTGGGATGATAAGGACATGCATCGCACGGTGTAAACACCGTCCAGACACCGGCGCCGCTTTATTGGGCGGGAAACGCTTCCCCTTGGGAAAGCGGCACCCGGTCGGCGTCTTTCCGCTGACAAGCGAACCTGGTCAGGTCAGGATCATGTCGTCGAAATGCAGCACCTCGACGCTTTTCAGGATGTCGACATGGCCCGTGGAAAGATCGACGACCTTCCATGAGGCGCCGGGCCGGTCCTTGACATCGTAATCGGACATGTCTCCGCGGAAATACGCGTGATCGCGCCCCTTCCCGCCCTTGAGCACGTCGGACCCGAAGTTGAACTGGAACGTGTCCGAACCGCCCTGGCCCTTCATCATGTCCTGCCCGCCGCGGCCGTTCAGCACGTCCGCGCCGCGCCCGCCGATCAGGATGTTCTTGCCGTCGCCGCCGATAAGCTTGTCATCCTCGGCCGAGCCGCGCACGCGCTCGAAGCTCGCCAGCCTGTCACCGGCGGCATCGCCCCGCGCTCCACGCCCGGTCGACAGGTTCACGAGCACGCCGGCCTCCGATCCGCTGTAGTCCAGCAGGTCGGACTTCGGGCCGCCGAACAGCTTGTCCCGCCCCGGGCCGCCCGAGACGACATCGCGCCCGCCACCGCCTTTTATGACGTCGTTTCCGGCATGGCCCTCGAATTTGTTGGCCCCGCGGTCGCCAAGCAGACGATCGCCACGCGCCGAACCGATGACGCCTTCGAACGAGGCGATCTTGTCGCCGTCGGCGTGTCCGCCCCGGGCGATGTCTCGCTGCAGGTTCACGGTGACGCCGCCCGAACCCCGGTAGTCCAGCCAGTCGAACCCGGCGCCGCCGCGCATGTCGTCCGCACCGCCCAGTCCGCGGATGACGTCGTTGCCGCGCGCTCCGCTCAGGTCGTCGCGACCCGTCCCGCCGATGATCGTGTCCGACCCGCCAAGACCGGAGATTCTGTCGCCCCCGCCGCGCCCGTTGAGCACGTTGCCAAATCCGTTGCCAACGATCGCATCATCCCCGGAGCCTCCGGTCGCGTTTTCGATCCGTGCGCCGAAAGCGATGGTGTAGCCGCCATGAACGCCCTGCGCGCTCGACAGCAGGCCGCCCGCCCGCATCCCGTCATCGAGATCGAGCGTCGCCGGGCGCAGGTCGATGCGCACGTCGCGTCCGCCGTCGAAGCGGAATTCGTCGGTGCCGCCGGCATCCCAGATCGCCTTGTAATGGGTGCCGGTCTCGTTCCGGTTCGGCAGCCGGTAGATCGTGTCACCGGTCGCATGCTGCATGTTCGCACCGTAAAGCAGCTGCAGCATGGCGATGTCGAAGGTGCCAAGCGTGGCGAAGCTGCGATCGACGGTCTGGTATGTAAACGGATAGCCCGTGGTCTCGCGACCCTGCGCATCGACCTGATCGACGCGGTTGTAGGACATCACCGTATAAAGCATCTGGTTGAGCGCGGAGTTGCCGGTATCGTCGTCGGAGGACACCCCCGGCAGCCGGGCGAAACCTTCGTGCGGATGATCGAGTCCGAGATTGTGAAGCGCCTCGTGGATCACCGTGCCGTAGTTGATGCCGCCGTAGGCAAGCCCGTCGCCGGTCAGCACGCCTTCGAGATAAACCGCATCGGCATTGAAGGACGACCCGTTGCCGCCGACGCCGTAGGAATATCCCGCCGAACCGTCGAACGGGTTGCGATAATACCAGTAGTCAAGATCGGCGCCGTCGCTGACCGGAAGACGGTCGGGAACCTCGCGGAACTTCAGGCGGCTGACGTCGGAAATGTCTTCATGCGCCTGCCGGATGGCCCGCGAGAGAGCATCCGGCCAGGCCGCTGCAAGCTGACCGTCGGGATTGGTGTCGTTGCGGTTCAGCGTGTAGGTTAGGGTCTGGCTGCTCCATTTTTCGAAGCGGCCACCAGACCAGCTGCCAAGGGCTGAGAATATGGGGTTCTCGACGATCTCCGCGGTGATCGACTGGGACGTGACCGATCGAAAGGCCATGTAGCTGCGAATCCAAAAACAGTGATACTCAATAATCGGGTCAAGCTAAGCGCAATCGCCTGGTTTGTGGAGACGGAAATTTTCACCCGGCGGAAATGTGATCGGCCTTGGCTGCGATCAGCCGAAGCGGCCCGCCTTCATACCGAGCACGAGTTTGTCCTGAACCTTGCCGGCGGCCTCCGCCTTGGTGATCCGCCCGTTGCGGTTCTTGTCCAGGCCCTTGTTCTGCTCATAGGCCCGCGAAGGCTTGGAGAACAGGACGTGGCTGTCGAGCTTTCCCACCGCCGCGGGCAGCAAAACGGTCATGTAGACGTCAGGAAGCGAGACCAGAGGATGGCCCCGCGAGTTTCGCTTCAGGTAGCGCTCCACGATGTCGAGTTGGGCGATCGCGCTCATCTTGGCCAGAAGACTGGTACTGGTCCCGAGGTCGCGCGCCGTGGCGGGCATGAACTGGATCAGCCCTGTGGCGCCAGAGCCGGCGGCATTCTTCTGGGCCGGCGAAAAGCTCTCGCCGGTTTCGAAGGCCATCACCGCCATCAGGTGGTTGGGATCGCAGCGCAGCCGGTTGGCAATGGCGATGACTTTCTCGTTGAAGGCCTGGCCATGCTTCTTCCGGGTGACCGCGCCGAACGCCAGCTTGGTGTCCGGTTGCGTCGAGCTGCGCGCCTGCAGAAGCGGCAATGCTCCGGCGCCCGCGATGGCAGCCGAAGCGCTCGGCGCGGGCACCCGGCCGATCGGCCCACCGTGCCCCTGCCCGCCCGAGATCGCATCCTCGAAGTCGAAATCCGGCAGTCGCATGTCCAGCGCCGCCGCCGTACCGGCGCCGACGATTCCGTCATCCGCATCCGGGCCGAACGCGCGGGTCTGGAAGTCGATGACCGCCTGGAAAGTGTTGGGGCCGAAATCGCCGTCGACCTTGATCGCGGAATTGCGCGTGTCGTTCAGGGCCTCCTGCAACTGCGCCACCAGCGGACCCTGCGATCCCATACGCAGGATGACCGATTTGCCCGCGTAGTGTGTGCGGATCATGATCTGTGCTTCTTCTGCAGCGAAGAGCACGTACTCGCAGGATTTCTGCCCGCCGAGCCGGTCGGCGAAAGGTGTTATGAAATTTCGGAAAGGGCCCTGCTCGGATCCGCGGCGACCTTTCTTGACCGTACCCGCGATCGTCTGGCAGCCCGCCGAGGAAAAACGCGCGTCCGCGACATTGCCGTCGACCCCCATGTGGAAAGCGCAATGGATGTTATCCCCGGCGATGCGTCCAACTTCCCAGCGGTCGGAATTGTCAAACAGTGTGTCGTTGGCCGTGCGCTGGATCGTGATCGCGCAATCCTGCTGCAAGGCCCAATGGCCACCGCTGCCCTCGGATCGCTTGTGCCAGCCGGCGGTGTACTTGTCGTAACGCCCGCGCCCCATCTGGTTGACACCGACCCCGCCGCTGGCGAGACGGCGCGCGACCGTGACCCCGAATGGAACGGTCGAACCGGGAAAAACCGCCAGCCCCTTGCCGGGGTGCCAGTGCCCCATCGTGCAGTTCATGGTTTCGTAGTTCACCGGCGCCATCGTGATCTCGTGCCCCGAGGCCATCCCCGTTCCCGACACCATCACCGGGCGGCAGCCGCGCAGACCGAAGACGGTCAGGCAGTCGCCCTTGATCGGAAACTGCGAGCGTTTCCAGAGCGCGATCAAATGCGCCTCGGTCAGCACCAGGCGGCCTTGCGTGTCGTCGACCGGGGCCGCGGCGACAAGGGCCGGCGACGCGGGTGGTGGGATCTCGGGTCCGAAGGTTTCGGATGGCGTCTCCTGCGCGTCTTCTGCAGCCCGCTTTTTTTTGGGGCGGTCCGCATCGTCTTCGTCATCGTCCGGCACAGGCGCGTCGTCGAGGCTCTGCTCGATGATGCGTCGCAGGGCGGCCAGCGAGACGCCGCCGAGGTTGACTTCTTCCACAAGATCGCCGGGGCCACCGTCGATCTGCGCCCGGATTTCCTTCACGCTGGCCGCAACGTTGCCGAGGGAGAGCTGGTCGAGGTTCTCTCGCAGATCGTTGATCTCTTCAGCGATGTCCTCGAGACGCTCCATCTCGGCGGCGTCGTTCGCCGCGCGCGCGATCTCGAACGGCTTGTCGAGCCGGCGCTTCAGGCGACGCAGCCTGCGGCGGATCCTGGCCTTGTTCATCTCACCCCTCCGGACACTTCAATCCCGTGCCGTCCGCGCGGGTCCGGTCGTCCCGTCCGGACGGGCAACGGCGCAAATTGCTGCCTTCAATGACAGGCAGACTATCGCAATTTTGCGCGTGACAGAAGAATTTCCCGCAAGGGTTGCTATCGGGACCTGTCGTTTGGTTCGACCCGCGCCCCTATGAGCGCCGAGAGTTGAGCGTTTCGACAAGGAAAGCCGTGAACAGACCAAAGACAAGAAGGCCGCTGGTGGCGGTCATGCCGGACAAAAGGCGCCACTCGGCGTCGAGAACCAGGTCGCCGTACCCGACCGTGGTGAACGAGACGATGGCAAAGTAGAGCGCGGGTTCCAGGCCGTCGAACAGGCCGAGCAGCCGATAGAGCGCCGCCCAGGACCAGATCGAGACTGTCAGCACGGCAATGATCCAGAACAGCGCGATCGCCACTTCGACGACCGGACGGTGCGGATGTTGGGCCAGCCGCGGCTTGTGATCCAGACGTTCCATGAAATGCGACGCGATGCCGAAGAACAGAACCGCCAGACCCATCTGGAGAAAGATCATCGCCGATCCGACAAGCAGGGAAGAAATCATATGCCTGTCCCTGTCATTGCCGCGCCAATGCTGCCCAGCGACCCCATGTCCGATCCTCCGCGAGACTTCCCCGGCGTTCAGGTTATCACGCAAAGGACCGGATGCCAGCCGATGGCGCGCACCCGGCCAGGGGCGGTGCGCCGGGGCCGCGTTCCGCCCATTATGTTAGGCTCCGGGACCGGTATGGAAGAGGCTGTAGCCGCGCGGATCCTCAGCCGAACATGTCCGCCGTTATGCCGGCATACCAGCCTTCGGATTCCTCGTAGGTCGCCTGGCGAAGTGCTGCGTCCTCGCCGGTCTGGCTGACGAAACTGTCGACCGAGGCAATCTTTTCCTCGGTAGGCTCGTAGGTCGCGCCCACCTTGACACCGTCGTTTTCGGCGATCAGCGACCAGCAGGTGTTGGAGTACCGCGCCGGGAACACCGAAGATCCGGTCAGCGCGCCACGCACGGCATTGGCACAGACCTTGGCCTGGCTGTTGGCCGAGAAGCCCGATTTCGGCATGTCGCCCTGCGCGCTCGAATCCCCCAGCACGTAGATGTCCGGATCGGCTTTCGAGGACATGTCCGCAGGGTTGACCGGAACCCAGTCGCCGTCGGTGACGCCGGCGGCCTCGGCGATGCGCCCGGCCTTCTGCGCCGAGATGACGTTGCAGACGTCGACGTTTTCCACCGCGCCGTCGATATCTACTGTCATCGCGGCGGGATCGACCGAGATGTTGGCCGCTCCGAAATCCGGCCCGATGCGTTCGATCATGCCGCCGTAGTGCTTTTGCCAGCCTTCCTCGAACAGCGCCTGTTTCGAGAACTTCTCCTTCGGATCGACGATCAGGATCTTCGCGCTCGGGTTCGACCGGGACAGCATCCAAGCGACCATCGAAACCCGCTCATAGGGTCCCGGCGGACAGCGGTAGGGGTTGGGCGGCGCGATCATCGCGAAGGTTCCGCCCTCGGGCATCGCCGCGATCTGCGCCCTGAGCAACTCTGTCTGCGATCCGGCCTTGTAGGCATGCGGCATCGCGTTCTGCGCCGTCAGGTCCCAGCCGGGAACGGAGTCCTCGATGAAGTCGATGCCGGGCGACAGGATCAGCTTGTCGTAGGGCACGTTGCCGCCCCCGGCGAGCGCCACGGTCTTCGCGTCCCGATCAACGCCCACGGCCCAGTCGTGCACGACATTGACACCGTAGTCCGAGGCCAGCGTGCCATAGGTATGACCAATTTCGTCGATGGTCTTGAAGCCGCCGAGATAGAGGTTGGAGAAAAAGCAGGTGTAATAGGTGCGCGTGGGCTCGATCAGGGTCACGTCGACCGCGCCTTCGCTGTCCTTGGCGATGTATCGCGCCGCGGTCGCCCCCCCGGCCCCGCCGCCCACTACGACGACGCGCGGGGTGTCTTGCGCCAGAACCAATGGCGCGGCCAGCGACGCGCCCGCTGCGATCCCGGTGCCCAGGAACCCTCTTCTGTCGATGATCATGTCTTCTTCCTCCCTCTTGTTGCGCCTCAAGGATCGAGGGTCGCGAAATAGGCGGCCAGCGCCGCAATGTCCTCGTCGGTGAGACGTGCAGCCACCATGTTCATTACAGGATGTTCGCGCGCCCCGCGCTTGTAGGCGTGCATCACCGTAACGAAGTCTTTTTCAGGCCAGAGGACGATCGACGGTATCCCCACATTTTCGCCGCCCGCCTGGTGGCAGGTCGTGCACTCGCTGGACAGGTAGGCACCGTATTCCGGGTCGCCGACGAGCGCCGGGATCGCCGTGTCTGCGTCTGTCGCTTTCGACGTCGGGTCGGCACCGACGAGATCGGCGCGCCGTGTGGGGAAACTGCGCGGGATCGCGAAATGGTGGCGGCGGTCTTGCATGGCCGTGAATACCGAAAGGCTCGTGCGGATCGTTGCGATGCGTGCCCGCGCGTCGCGCACAAATTCCGCAAGGTGCACGGCAGACGGCTGCGCGCCACGCGTTGCACTCCTGATCGGGTTGGCCTCGGCCGCTTGCGCGCCTGCGATCAGCAGCGAAACAAGCGCGAGGATCGCGGCAGCGCCGGGCCTGCCGCTCTCGCGCTGGCGATACGGCCCGAAGCCGAAGGTGATCAGCCGTTCGTTGACCCCATGCATAAGCCTCACCCAATGCCGCTTGTCTTATCCTATCCTGACCTCACATCAGCCGGCAACACACCTGAGGTTTGAGGAACGCGGGCGCACCCGCCGCGGTGGTCCAAGGCGGGTGCCTTTTACGTCTTCACGGCGTCAGCCACGTCCTAGCTGCATCGAAATCATCTGCGTCGAAATGGCGTGCGTCGAGGCCAAACGCGCGTTTGCCCACTTGGACCGCCATCTCCTGCCAGCCCGCATCCCCGACCACCGCGGCACGCTCGACCTTGCGTGCATGTCCCCGCACAAGATGGAAGTGATCCTTGAGCGCGCCGAGACCTTGCCACCCGTCGAAGTCGCGCAGGTCGATCAGCAGGCGCACCTTGTCATGGGCGGCCATGTACCGGTTGAGATCCTCGATATCGCGCTCGTAGGCCTCGGTGTCCAGCTTGCCGCGCA
The DNA here is from genome assembly GCF_033436665.1 of Roseobacter sp. FCG-D35. Classification (NCBI taxonomy): domain Bacteria; kingdom Pseudomonadati; phylum Pseudomonadota; class Alphaproteobacteria; order Rhodobacterales; family Roseobacteraceae; genus Roseobacter; species Roseobacter sp. FCG-D35. The sequence continues at coordinate 83,274 of NZ_JAWQFO010000001.1, read as the reverse complement.
GGCGAACCTGCAGCACTCCGTTCTCGAGATCGACCTGCTGGATCGTGCCGAGGCTTTCGCGCAGCCACGACCGCGCCGAGTCCACGTCCGCCACGTCAAAGGTCGCCACCGGGCACGGCATGAAGACCGAGACCGCCGAGATGACCCGCTTCATGGCCGCGTTGTCGGTCACGATGGCCGCCCGATCGAAACCGCGCCAGTGTTTCATCCCGGTACGCGCATCCTCGATGATGGCGCCGAGCGTGAAATCGGAGAACCCGCTTTCGATGATGGCGAGCAGACGCACCGTTTCGTTCTGCGCAATGGCGGCGTCGATCGCCGGAACCAGCGTATCGGTGTAGTCCTTGTCCGAGACCGGTCCCGACATCCGGATCTCGACGATGCCATGCGCACCGATCTGTTCGACTTCGATCATGCTTTCACCCATTGGTTTTGCACTTCACTGGCGACACTAGACCATGCACCGGGCCGTCCGGAAAGCCGAATGCCGCCGGCAGGCGTCACAGAGCCGGACCGGTCGGCGAGGTAGCGCCTGAAAAGGTGTCCGGTCCGCGACCCGAGATTGCTTGAGCCTTGGTTTTCTGCTGCTTCGCATCAGCATCGACGGGCCGGACCTCAGTGTTCGGACACGGAAATCAGCGCAAGCTTCGGGTCGAATTGCCATTGGCGAAGCGATGGCCGACAGGGTTTTCCCGAACCGTCAATCTGTCTTTCGACAATCTCCCCTCATGGTTGAATTTTTCTTTTTGTTCAATGAGATGGAACCTGCCGCGCAGTGCCGGTGTTGGTTGGTGGTTACGAGAGTATGGCGCAGCCGCGTACAGATGTTTCACAGTAATCTGGGGTCGCGCCGGTGTTAACACACCGGTGCGACTTTCAGTTTCCGGACCTCCCCAACGCTTCGGGTCTCGGCGGCCGCCCTCGCGGCGAACGCGCGCTGAAAGGCAGGCCCGACACATTCCTCAGGATAGCCATTGCGGATGCAGTCGAACGGGCGACGTTGAAAGGGTCTCGCCACGGGTCGCAGATGGCATTTGGCGTTCGCCACGGCTTCGCACGTCCTCCGGGCATTATTTCCTGAGCGACGTCCGGAAGCGTCACACCGGACGCCACCCAGATGTCTGATAACCGCCGTGATGCCTCCCGACACTCCGAAGGACCGATGGCAGCGAAAGAGCCGCCTCAGACTGCAAGCAACGGCGCTTCGAACTCCCAGAGCACGCCGGTCGGGCGCATTTCGTATCTCACCGCAGTCTTGAACGTGCTCTCGGCGATCTCCCTCAGCACGACCGAGCCGAAACCTCGTGCCGGACCGGGTCGGACCTCGGGTCCGCCATGTTCCGACCAGCGAAAGCGCAGCAAGGGTGCGCCCTGCGTGCCCGCATGCGCGCTCCAGGACACCACGACGCGACCTTCCGGAACCGAAAGCGCACCGTACTTCACCGCGTTGGTAGACAGTTCGTGCAGGGCCATGCCGAGCACCTGCGCGGTGTCGGCGTCGATGTGCAGGGTCTCACCACGGAGCTCCAGCCGTTCGGACTCCGCTTCGACGAAGCTGGCAAGCTGGGCCTCGACGAGGCGCCTGATCGAGGTCGGCGACCAGTCTTGCGAAACAAGCAGGTCCAGGGATCGCGACATGCCCTCGAGACGGTCGCCGAAGGCGCGTTCGAAATCGGCGATCGACGCCGCCTTCCGGCTGGTCTGCCGGGCCATCGCCGAGATGACCGCCATGAGGTTCTTGGTGCGATGGCTCAATTCGCGCACCAGCAACTGGTTGTGCGCCTCGATCTCTTGTTGGCGGGTGACATCGGCGATGATGTGGACGACCCTGCTGGGGATACCATCGGCATTGCGCTCCATCACCTGGCCGCGGCCCGCGAGGTGGCGGATGCCCTTGCCCGCCGTGTCGATCCGGTAGGCGACCTCGATCTCGTCGACGTCGTGCAACTGCCTGTGGTACGCGTCGATCAGGTGCCGATCGTCGGCGTGCATGAGTTCGCGCAGGTGATCCCGGTCGGCCAGCGGGATCGGAACTTCGGTTTCAACATCGAGACCGAAGATTTCAGCCGCGGTTTTCGTCCAGGTTCGCGTTCCGGCAACGAAATCGGTCTCCCACGTACCAAGACCGCCGGTGCGCAACGCAGCCTCGTAAAGAGTTGCCGCATGCTCGAGGCGCCGAATGCCCCCATTGAAACCTGTAACTGACACCCCGTCCTCTCCCCCGTGACGACCTTGCCCGGCAGCAAGGCGGTTCTGGTCCCGCGAAAGCCGGCCGTCAATCAGACACCGGTAGGCCGCGCTTGTTCCTTCGTAGCGCAACCACCTTAAGGCTTGTTTGTTCTGCGACAAGACTGCCACCGCGGGAGTCCGCTCTGCCCCAAGGAAGGTCACGCAAGATTCCTTTGGTCCGCATACAGAAACGAACGGAAGGCCTCTCGCGACGACGCTTAGAAGCAGCCGGCCATTCTCCAAACACTCGTAGCACGTTGTCCCGGCGAAATGCGTTGAAACCCCACCGACGCATCGAACATCACCGGGTCGATGATGGACCACGTGACTGCCGGCTATCCCGGTTGCTGCCCACGCGCGACTTCCAGGCCCTCCGCAAAGGCGTCGATCACAGCCGGGTCGAGTTGATGCGCCTGCAGCGCGGTCCTCGGGTTCTCTGCCAGGAGCGGCCAGCGATCCGACATCTTACGATGGTAATCGGCGGCAGCCCGCGCGTTTCCCAACCTGCCATGCGCGATCGCGGCGAGACCGTAGCTTATGCTCGAGGAATCGGCGACGGCGCTGGTCGCCGGAGCCAACATGCCGGTCCAGTCCTCCTGCATCATGCGGTCCATCGCGATCATGTGAAAGTAGAAGGGAGGCGGCGAGACGGAACGGTCGATCGCGCGTTCCAGCAGTGGAACGGCTTCCGGAAACCGGTTCACGATGCCCAGCCGGTACCCGAGGTTCGCAAGGGACGTCGGATCGTTCGGGTTCGCATCGACGGCCTTCTGGGCCCACTCGATAGAGCGATCGAGATTGCCCGAATACTGCTCGATATGCGACATCGCCTTCAATGCATCCGGCTCTTCGGGGTCGATCGCAAGCGCCCGCGCGGCAGCTTCGCGCGCGTGAACGAAGCCTTCTTCCTTCGTTCTATCCGGATCGTAGCCGAACCGCGCGGCGTCGTTGCGCAGGATGGCGAGCATGCCCCACGCCCTGGCGTATTCGGGCTCTCGCAAGACCGTTTCCTCCAGGCATCGCCGCGCCGCCGTGTATTCTTCGTCGCTGTAGGTGCGTTGATAGATCTGCGCGCGCGCAACGCAGGCGTATGCCGAAAGGCTCGGATCGTCGCTGTCAGACAGCAGCTTCGCGCGCACGTCGTTCTGCACAAGCCCGTACCGTTGACCGGCGATCGTCGCGATTTCAGAGGAAATGTCGGTCTCGATTGAACTGATGCTCCGCGTCCGCGCGTTCTCGGTGAAGCGTCCGGCCCAAAGCACTTCACCGTCCGCCGCGCGCGTCAGCACGCTGCGGACCATGACGTCGTCGCCATCCTGCCAGACGGCACCGGTCACGAGATACTCTGTGGCCGGTTCGCGCGACCCCGTCTCCGACCCTTCGCGCGGCGTGTCCTGGCCGGCCGGCGTGAAATGCACCTTCAGATCGGGAAAGGTGAGAAGCGCTGCCGCGATTTCCTGCGACAGGCCAGCGGCCAGGAACTTGGGAAGTTCGCCCTCTCCACGCACCTCGAAACCTTCGACCCGTATCGTGGCGCCCGTGACCGGTGCCGATCCGGACCCCCGATTGCCGGCGGCGACAAAATAGACAAGCGCAAATGCCGCAATCAGCAGGCTGGCCGCCAGAGCCGGCCAACGCCAACTCGATGTCGAGTTTTGCGTCGCGGGCGAATTGGTCTCTGGAGGATCAGCTTCATCGACCGGCACAGGCGTTGCCCCGGGCTCGGAAGCGGCGTTCGGAGAAAACTTTGGCCGGTAGTGGCCCTTCGGGATGCTGATGCGAATTGGATCGTCCTGCCCGACGCCGACGTAATAGTTGTCGAGGTCCTGGCGCAGTTTTCGCGCCTCGAGACGGACAACAGGATCGCTCTGCTGGTCGAAATCGGCGCTGCGACCGAAGACGGCGATCGCGATCGTGGTCGCCTTGATCTGCAGCGCGCGGCCCGCGAGCGTCTCTTCGACTATAAATTTCAGCATCTCGCGACGGCGCACGCTGGACTGAAGACCGCCGTAATCGAGAATTCGGTCGAGTTGTTCGCGGATTTCCGCGTCCGGCATCGGCAGCTTCGTCGATTCGTGTCGGCGTGGCACGTCTCAGCCCCATTGCTCAGAAAGATTATCCCGGTCAGGAACTTAGCACGCGGCACCTGCAAGGCCAATGCATCGCGGAGTGGCGTATCGGTATGTAGGTTACATGTAGCAACCTGCACAAAACCGGTGCGCCGTGCTGGTGTGTCGCCAAGGAGTACATGGGTGATGGAACTGTTCTTGCGCAGGCTGGTGGCGCGTTACCCGGAAAATGAACTTCAGATCGTTCGGCTTGCACGGGAAGACCCGGAGTTCCACTCGGTCTGCGAAGAAATCGAACTGGCCGAAAGCGCTGCGAAGCGTTGACACGACATGCCCGAGCGGGCACACGAATACGAAGAGATCGTCGAACGGCTGATGGTCGAGTTCTGGGCACATCTGGCAGATCCCGCGGGATGAAAACCACGCTCCGAGGAGGGGTTAGGGGATGGACCTACGCACCGACAGGCGGGCGGAAATTTCACGGGACAAGACACTGGGAGACATGGAATGAAGCGAATTGGCAGAGGCTCGGACTGCGTCGCGGGGCCGGTTGAAAATAAGGCTTCAGGACAGTCTTCCCGGGGCGTCCTTCTGTCGGCGGTGATCCTTGCGACTGCGTCGCCTGCATTGTCTCAGGAGTCCGGCGAGATCAACAACGGCACAAATCCGACGCTTCTGACGACGCAGGCCGGGATCCAGTACCAGTACAACCAGATCAATCCGGACCTGAACACCGGCTTGCTCGAATTCTTCTACACCCGCCCCATCGGCGCCGGCGACAAGGCGTTCCGTTTCACGGTTCCGTTTGTCGACAGTCCGCTGAACGCGCGACCCTGGCTCTTCGACGCGGCCTACGCGGCGCGCGCGGATCGCAACGTCGGCGACGATCTGCGGCTCGGGGACATCAGCGTCACCTACATCGACGTGTTCTACCTCACCGAACGCAACGGATCGGCCTTCACCTTCGAACTGTTTCTCGACACCGCTGAGAACGAGTTCAGCGGGTACGGACAGTTCGCGGGCGAAACCTCGATCTTCTACGCGTGGTTCCTCGGCAACGGCGCCATCTTCGCACCGGCTTGGGTCCAGACGTTCGGTCTGGAAGGCGGGAACGACAACGGCGTCAGCGTCAATACCTCGACATTCGATTTCTACTACGTGCCCAAGCTGGCCAATCCGAAGTTCTACATGACCTACGATCCGGCCATCATCCATGACTGGGAAACCAACGATACCTTCGGCAGCCTGCAGGTGACGTTCGGGATGCTCACCGGTCGCGCCTTCGGCGGCGACAGCCAGGTCTTCATAAAGCCCGGCGTGCTTTTCGGAGGCGACGCGCCCGCCGACTGGTCGCTGCAGGTCGGCTACAAGGTTCTGAACTTCTAGCCGCTTGCCGCGGGATCCGCATTGACCCGCCAACTCAGATGCCCAACCCTTTGCTCAGCCAACATCGAGGACAGACTCCATGAAAAGCCAAACGCTGACCTTTCTTCTCTGCACGACCCTTGCATCGTCGCCCATTGCCGTCCTCGCGCATGACGCAAATCACGCTGTCATCCCCGAAGGGGTCGTCGGCGAGATCGAAACCACGAACGTGAAGATGAAATTCGACAACGTCGTGATCCGCGGCGCGCAGGTGTTCAACGGCTGCGACGAAGAACTGTCGGACGTTGACGTGCTGGTCTCCGGTCAGCTGATCTCGACCATCGGCGCCGATGTCGAAGCGCCCGAAGGGGCCTTCGAGATCGAGGCGGAGGGCTATACGCTCATTCCGGGGCTGATCGACAACCATTGGCATGGCGTCTTCGCCGAGGCGACGATCGCGCAGCTTGCCCTGACCGGCGAGGGTTACTGGAACCTGCTGGCCGCCAAGGCACAGAACAATGCGCTGTCGCGGGGCTTCACCACGGTACGCGATACGGCAGGGCCGATGTTCGACATTGCCCGCGCGACGGACGAAGGGCTGATCGACGGGCCGCGGGTCTTCCCGTCGGGTCCGGCCCTGTCGATTACCGCCGGTCATCAGGACTTCCGCATTACGCGAGACGTGCCGACGCCTAGCGGCGAACTGCACTCGTTCGAACGCGGCAACATGTTCTACATCACCGACGGGATCCCGGATGTTCTCAAGCGGACGCGCGAGAACCTCATGCAGGGGGCGACCCATATCAAGCTGATGGCAGGCGGCGGCGTCACGTCGGCCTACGATCCGATCCACGTGATCCAGTTCACTGACGAGGAGTTCCAGGCCGCCGTCGAGGCGACGGAAGCCTGGGGCACCTACGTGACGACCCATGCGATCAACGACGAGGCGGTAAGGCATTCGATCGAAAACGGGGCGCGAAGCGTCGAGCATGCGCATATGGCGACGCGCGAGACGCTGCAGATGTTCAAGGACAACGATGTCTGGCTGAGCATGCAGCCGTTCCTGGATGACGAGGACGCCCCCGCGCTGAACGACTTTCAGAAGGAAAAGTACAAGTTCGTGACCGACGGGACGGATTTCGTCTATCGCACGGCGAAGGAGCTGGGCCTCAAGATCGCGTTCGGAACCGACACGCTCTTCAGCGCGGACCTTGCCAAGCGCCAGGGCGCCGTGCTCGCCAAGATGGAACGCTGGTTCACGCCTTACGAGACGCTGAAAATGGCCACCTGCGACAACGCCGAACTGCTCAAGATGTCGGGGCTTCTGACGCCCTATCCGCTCGGTCCGCTCGGGGTGATCGAAGAAGGTGCCTACGCGGACATGATCCTCGTCAACGGCAATCCGTTGGAAGACCTCGAGCTGATCAGCGACGCCAAGGCGAACTTCGGCATGATCATGAAGGACGGGACCATCTATAAGTACGACATGGAGTGACGATCATGCTGCGCGCATTCCCGATGGCATCCGCACTCGCCTTCTCGGCGGCCGTCGCGTGGGCGCAAAACGATCCTTCGGGGCCGATCATCATCACGAATGTCAATGTCTTCGACGGCCTGAACGCGGAGCTGATCGAGGACGCGAATGTCGTCATCGACGGCAACCTGTTCGCGCAGATCACGACCGAGGACTTGGCCGTCGCGGGCGGCCAGGTCATCGACGGCGGCGGACGCACGATGATCCCCGGTCTGACCGACTCGCACTGGCACATGAGCCTCGCCGAACTGCCCCAGACTGCCGCGCTTTTCGGAGATGCTTTCGAGGTCGGGGCGCGCACCGTGATCGCGGCCGAACGCACGCTTATGCGCGGGTTCACGACCGTCCGGGACCTCGGCGGGAACGCGTTTTCCGTGGCGAAGATGATCGACAACGGCGAAGTGCCGGGACCGCGCAGGCTGGTCTCCGGCCCACCGCTCAGCCAGACAGGCGGTCACTATGATTATCGCCTGCCGTTCGAGGTTCCAGCGCCCGCAGGCGAAACCCAGGACTACTGGGGGCGGACCGGCCTGGTCGTCATCGCGGATGGAGTGCCACTGGTGCAGCAGCGCGCGCGCGAGGTGTTCCGCATGGGGGCTGCGCAATTGAAGATGGCGGTGGGCGGCGGTGTGGCCTCGGTTTTCGATCCGCTCGACGTTCGCCAGTACTCGCTGGACGAGATGAAGGCGGCCGTGGATGTGGCCGAAAGCTACAACAGCTATCTGGCAGTGCATGTCTTCACGGATGACGCGGTGCAGATGGCCATCGAGGCGGGCGTGAAAAGCATCGATCACGGTTTTCTCATCGGACGCGAAACGCTGGAGCTGATGAAGGAGGAAGGCGTCTGGCTTAGCATCCAGCCCCTTCTGGATGACGAAGACCGCATGACCTTCCCGAACCCCGCATCCACCCGGAAATGGGTGCAGGTCACCAGTGCGACCGAGACGATTTACCCGATGGCCAAGGAGATCGGTGTGAAGATTGCCTTTGGCACCGACGCGCTTTTCGATCAGGAGACCACCAATCGACAGGGCAAGCTTTTGAGCAAGCTCGAAGGTTTGGGCTTCACGCCTTTCGAGGCGTTGAAGATGGCGACGTCGGACAACGCAGAACTCTTTGCCCTAGCCGGCCCGCGGCACCCCTACCAGGACGGTCCGCTTGGACAGTTGACCGAAGGGGCTTATGCGGATCTCATCCTGGTCGACGGCAATCCTCTGGACGATCTCGGCCTTGTTGCAGATCCTTGGGAGAATTTCGATCTGATCATGAAGGATGGCATCATCTTCAAGAACGAGCTGTGACGCGATGACCTGCGCACCGACCGATAAACTGCCTCGATCCCCGGCGGGAAGGCTGGCAATCCTGTTGCTGGCAGTCCTCTGGCTCTTGCCATCTGCCGCTGTGGCCGACACGCCCGATCATGTGCTGTGGGACGACCTCGCGCCCTTGTCCGTGCCCTACGACGATCCGTTCCTCGAAATGTCCTACAAGCAGAAGGATGACCTCCGCACCGTCTTCAAGGCATCGCAGAAACACGACGACCCCACGCTCGCGACCGCGGCGGAAGCGTCGCGCGCACGTCTGAGTGCGGACGGATACGACGCCGACAGGCTACTGGAGCAGCGCCTCGTCGTCATGGAGCGGCGCAGGGAGGAAGCAACCGGGGTCACCTCCTCCTTTCTGGGCAAGAGCGTGACACTGGACGGGTACGTCCTGCCGCTTAGGGGAGACAAAGGGTACGTCTACAGCTTCCTGCTGGTGCCCTGGGTTGGCGCCTGCATCCATACGCCCCCGCCACCGCCCAACCAGATGATCCGCGTCGACGTGCCGGACGGCATCAAGATCGACGAGGCCTTCCACGCGGTCCGGCTGCGCGGCGTTCTGGAGCACGCCCCGACGGTCAGCAACCTCTTCCTGGTCGACGGCCAGAGGGTCGTCGAGGCATCCTACACGCTGAACAACGCGACGATCTGGGGCGAACCTGACGAAATCCAGATCTCGTCCGCGGCCGCTGTCCAGGGCAACCTTTTCGCGCGCGGTCAGGCCTGGATCAGCAATCTTTTCGGATCGTCAATGAACGCGATGGCCGAGGGGTCCTCTTTCGGCACTTTCGCGGTCGCACTGTCGGTCGCCTTTCTTTACGGCGTCCTGCACACATTGGGCCCCGGCCACGGCAAGGCCGTCGTGATCTCGTATTTCGTCGGTGAAGGAGGCACCTTGCGGCGCGGGATCGGCATGGGGATCAGGATCGCACTTGTCCACGTCTTCTCGGCCGTCGTGGCGGTCTACCTGCTCGACCTCGCGATCCGGCAGACGACAGGCGGCCCGGCGTCCGATTACAGGATCGTGCGGTTGAGCAGCTACGCGCTGATCATCGCGATCGGTCTCTGGATGACGTGGAAGAGCCTCGTCGCATTCCGAACGAACCGGCTCTCGGCATCGTCCGAGCCCGGACATGACCATCCCATCGAACACGCCCATTCCGACGGTGCGCATGTTGGATGCGCGGCCTGTGCGGCGGCGCAGAAATCGGCGTCCCGGTCGGACGGATGGCTCGCGACAGCCGTCGGCATCGTTCCCTGCACCGGCGCGCTTATCGTAATGCTCTTCAGTCTTGCGAACGATCTGGTGATGCCGGCGATCGCCATGGTGGCCGCAATCTCGGCGGGGATGGCGATCGCCATGTCCGCGATCGGCGTCGCGGCAATCTGGACAAGGTCCGTTGTCGCCCGGCGCGTGGAAGATCGGGATCGGAACATGCGGTTCGATGCGATGGTCAGGCTCGGGGGCGCGACCTGCGTCCTGCTGACCGGCCTGCTGCTGTTCGCAACGACCTGGACGGCGCCAACGGGGTCCTCTGCGCTCTGGTCCGAAGCATCGGCGCGGGCACATGGCCAAACCGCCTCTGTCGCGGTCGAGTGATAGTCGCCCCTGCCCGAATCGTGTCTCCGACTGGCACAACGCCATAGCAGACTGGAACTCCTACCGGCTTTGTCCGGTCCCCGCACCGTCCTTTCCCGGTGGGTTTCCGGCTTTCGGATCGAGAACGAGCGCCCGCGCGAACTGGGCAAAAAGCGCGACAAAGACCCCGACGCCGGCGAAGATGTAAAAGACCGTGAAGATCTTTCCGATCTGCGTGACCGGGCTGAGGTCCCCCAGACCGACCGTCGACATCGTCGTCACCGAAAAATAGAGGCTGTCGGTCCATGACCACCCCTCGACCGTCCGATAGAAAGTTGTCCCGGAAATCAGGATCAGGATGGCGACGGACAACCCTGCACGAAAGGTCTCGTCCTGCCAGGACCGATAGATTGCTTTGAGAAACCGAAGGACCGTCAGGGCAAAGGGAAGCATCGAGAACCTTTCTGCAAAGGGATGCAAGGCGCACATCTCACTGGTACGAGATCAGACCGCGCGAAGGCAACCTGCCGAAGTCAGGCCGCGCGGCGGAATTCCGGCGTTGGGAAGGTGCGACGAAGACGAATGAGCCACGACCGCGGATCGCGTGGCATCGAACGGTGCTTGCGGACAGAGTTGGGGATGCACTTGGATGCGCGCCTGATCGGCAGGAAACATCCCAAAGGTGGCGGAGCGACAGGGATTCGAACCCTGGAGACGGTCTCCCGCCTACACACTTTCCAGGCGTGCGCCTTCGACCACTCGGCCACCGCTCCGTGCGGCGCGGTGTAGCCCGGCAGGACACGGGTTTGCAAGGGCGAAAATGCCAGCGAATGCGGCGCACTCAGCTGTCGAGATGCACGTAGACGCGGCGGTTCATCCGGCCTTTCTTCTCGATCTTGCCCAGACGCAGCAAGCCGATCTCGCCCAGTCGCGCGACATGGGTGCCGCCGCAGGGCTGGAGGTCAACAGGGTCATTCTCTGCGCCGATGCGCACGAGACGGATGCGCCCTGTCCCGCGTGGCGGCATCACCGCCATCGTCTTGACCAGGCCCGGATTGGCGTCGAGTTCGTCCTCGGTGATCCATTGCTCGGCGACACGCAGGTCCTGCGCCACGAGATCGTTGAGACGCGCCTCGATCTCGGCCTTGTCCTGGGGCGCGTCGGCCATGTCGAAATCGAGCCGCCCGTGGGTCGCGGCGATGGAGCCGCCGGTGACGCCGAAGGGCAGCACCACCGACAAGAGGTGGAGCGCGGTGTGCACGCGCATGTGGCGATGCCGCCGGTCCCAGTCGAGCGCCTGTTCGACCTGTGTCCCAGGCTCCGGGATGCCGCCCGGTTCGGAGGGCACGAGAGCGATCGCCCCGTCATGGGTCCGCACCGCGGTGGCGATGCCGATCGCTCCGCCCGGCCAGGACAGCCGCCCGCTGTCTCCGGGCTGGCCGCCGCCGGTTGGGTAGAAGACCGACCTGTCGAGAACGATGCCGCCTTCCTGCGTAATCGAATGGACCATCGCGGGGGCGTCGCGCAGGTAGGCGTCCTCGCGGAACAGCTCGATCGTCACGCCGGGTCTCCTTTCAGGCTCTCGGCATTGCGCAGCCACAGGTCACGCTGCGGGAACGGCACCTCGATCCCCTCGGCGGCGAAGCGTTCGGCGATGGCGTGGTTCATGTCGGACTTGACGTTCATGATCCAGTTCACGTCGCGCAGGATGACCCGGATCTGGAACTCGAGCGCGCTGTCGCCGAAGCCGTCGAAGACGATCAAGGGGGCGGGGTTGGCCAGAACCATCGGTTGCTCTTCGGCGACCTCGCGCAGGATGGTCTCGACCTTCCGGGTATCGCTGCCATAGGCGACCCCGACGGTGACGATCAGCCGCCCGACCGTGTTGCCGCGCGTGTAGTTCGTGACCCGCCCGCTGACGAGATCCGAATTGGGGACGATGACATCGGTCCGGTCGAAGGTCTCGATCCGTGTGGCGCGGACAGAGATGTCGCGCACGTACCCCATCTCGCCGCCGACCTCGATCCAGTCACCCTCCGAGATCGGGCGTTCGATCAGCAGGATGATCCCCGAGACGAAGTTCGACACGATGGTCTGCAGGCCGAAGCCGACGCCGAGCGACAGGCCGCCGGCGACGAAGGCGAGCGCCGACAGGTCGATGCCGGCGGTGGTCACGGCAATCAGACCGGCCAGCAGGACGCCGACGTAGCCCAGCCCGGCCACCAGCGCGTTCTGCCCGCCGATGTCGAGACGCGTGCGCGGCAGCACCGCGCCGCGCATCACACCCTGCACGAGGCGGGTCAGCGAGTACCCGATCGCGAAGACGAAGAGGAAGGTCAGGAAGTCTTCCGGCGATATGGTCGTGTCGCCGATGGTGAAGCCGGCCTTGAATTCGGTCCAGAGCTCGGTCAGGTCGGCAACGCGCGCGCCCCAGATGAGGGCCAGCAGCGGAAGCGCCATCAGGGTCAGCACGAATCCGATCAGGATCGGGCCGAGCGCGTCGCGCCCGCGCGCACCTTGCCGCGTCAAAAGACCGTAGAGGTCCGCTCCGAACCGTTGCAGAACCAGCAGCAGACCAAGCAGCACGAGGGTCATCAAGGTCGGGTAAAGCAGCGCGTTTCCGGCTTCGGCGTAGCCCACCGCGGCCATGACCGGGGCAACGACGGAAACGATGACGACACCCGTGCCCAGTGTCTGCAAGAAGCGCGTCAAAACGCGCCGGTTGCCGTTCTCGTCCTCGTCGTTTTGTACCTGAACCGAATGGTTCTGAAGCAGACGACCGAAGAAACCCAGGAAGATCGCGATCGCCACGACGATCGGAAAAGCCCCGACCGCCTCGGTCTCGGGAGAAATCGGATCAAGCTCGGCCAGAAGCCGCAGAGCACCGCGCAGAACGAAGAGATAGGACAGGATCGCGACGTAGAGCCGTGCCCTTGCCCGTTGTTCGTCCGACATGTCGATCAGCGCTTCCTCGGCGTCGGCCGAGAACAGGCGTTCGGCCAGCCAGCGGAAGCCGAGCAGGATCAGGCCCCAGATCGGCACGGCAAAAAGAATTTGGCTGATGCGTTCGCCCGACAATCCCGACAACACAAAAGCCGAGGTCAGCGCAATCAGCCCGATGAGCGGGAGGATGATGCGGAACAGCGATACCAGGAAGGACCAGACGGACGTGCCATGTCCGGCGTAGCGATTGAGCGCTGCATGTGCTCTTTCCGCCCAGTCATGACCTTTGTAGACGAACACGACCGCAATCAGCAGCAACAGGATGATCGCGGGAAGGTTGTCGCGCACCTGCTGCCTGCGTTCCGGGTCGCTCCAGAGCGCGCGCTCTGCGGCGATGTTCGCAAAAATCTGCCGGATCTCGCTGACTGCCACGGGCCAATGGAGCAGATTCAGTGGGGATGGGCCCAGTTCGAGCAGCCGGCGCGCCTGTTTCTGCCGGATGATCTGGTCGATTTCCCGGATCAGCCCGTCGGCCCTGCGATAGGCCTCGTCCGCCACCTGCACCGGGGCGAGAAGTTCGGCCAATTGCGTCTCGAGCGCCTGGCGGCGCCTGACGACGTCGGGCGGCTCTTCGAAACCTTCCGCTTCCTGCTCTTCCGGCGGTACCGCCGGTTTCAGAGCCTCGATCTGCGCTTCGAGCGTCTGGATTCGTTCGGAATTGGCGTTGCGCGCCTCGGCGAACCGTGCCCGCCACGACGCGAGCTGGCTGCGGCGGTCCTCGAGCTGCTGAACGGTCGCCTGATCGGCAAGGTCGAGTTGCTGCTCGGTTCGTGCGGCCAGTTCCTCCCAGACCGGATCGGCGCCGGTCCCGCGCAGATCTTCGTCCGCCGCCGGAGGATCGGCCCCCTCGCCACTCTGGTCCGCGTCCGGGGCCGTGTCGGTGTCGGGCGCGTCCGAAGCAACAGCACTATCGGACGTGCCCTCTGCAGCCGGGTCCGCCGACGCCTCAGGCGGATCCTGCACCGGTCCGGGATCTTGCGCGTGGGCAAGGGTCGCGCAGGCCAGCAACAGGCCGATCAGCGCCCGCCGAAGCACCCGCGTCATACGTCTTCGAAGACGCCCGGGATCGAGGCAGGCGCCTCGCTGAGCCATCCCGGTGTCGGCAGACCCTTCTCGCGCAGGAAATCAGGATTGAAGAGCTTGCTCTGGTAGCGCGTGCCGTAGTCGCAGAGCACCGTCACGATGGTATGGCCCTTGCCCATGTCGCGCGCCATGCGCATCGCACCGGCCACGTTGATGCCGGAGGAACCGCCGAGGCAGAGCCCCTCATGCTCGAGCATATCGAACACGACGGGCAGCGCCTCGCTGTCGGGAATGTTGTAGCAAAAGTCCGGGGTGAAGCCTTCGAGGTTCTTCGTGATTCGCGCCTGACCGATGCCTTCGTTGATCGAGGAGCCTTCGGTCAGGGTGAGCTCGCCCTTGGTGTACCAGTTGAAGAGTGCCGCCCCGTCGGGGTCGGCAAGACCGATCTTGACGCCCTTGGGCTGCAGGGCCTGCGCGACACCGGCCAGCGTCCCGCCCGATCCGACGGCGCAGATGAACCCGTCGACCTTGCCGCCGGTCTGCTCCCAGATCTCGGGTCCGGTGCCCTCGACATGCGCCTGCCGGTTGGCCACGTTGTCGAACTGGTTGGCCCAGATCACGCCCTTGTTCGTGGTTTTCGCAAGCTCCTTGGCCAGGCGTTCGGAGTAACGCACGAAGTTGTTGGGGTTGCGGTAGGGCGCGGCAGGCACCTGCACCAGCTCGGCCCCGGCCAGGCGCAGCATGTCCTTCTTTTCCTGGCTCTGGGTCTCGGGGATCACGATGACGGTGCGAAACCCCATCGATGCGCCGACCAGCGCAAGACCGATCCCTGTGTTTCCGGCCGTGCCTTCGACGATCGTGCCGCCGGGCTGCAGCTCGCCGCGCGCGATGGCATCGCGGATGATGTAGAGCGCCGCACGATCCTTGACCGACTGGCCCGGGTTCATGAACTCGGCCTTGCCGAGGATCTCGCAGCCCGTCGCCTCGCTCGCGCCCTTCAGCCGGATCAGCGGTGTGTTTCCAATGGCTGCCGCCAGGTCGCTTGCAACGTGCATCCGGATCACCCTTCCTCTCGCGTCGCTTCAACCTCTATCGGCGCGCGGGAACGACCTCAAGCCTCGCCGCGCAGGCGCTCACGATGCCGTGCGAGCCAGTAGGCGGCCATGACCAGCGGCGCGTTCGCCGCCTGGGCGGTGTCGCACAGCTCGAGCAGGGCGTCGAACGCGATGACATGCGACCGGATATCCTCGTGTTCCGCGTCGAGACCGCCGTGACCGCCGGCACCGTCCGGAAGGTCGGCGATGCCGACGTAAAGATAGTAGAACTCCGTCGAGGTCCCCGGCGTCGGGTAGACCTCCGCAACGCGATGCAGCGCGCCGAGTTCGAGCCCGGCTTCTTCGCGCGCCTCGCGGCGCACGGCGTGTTCGGGCGTTTCGACATCGTCGATGCGCCCCGCGATGGGTTCGAACTGCCAGCATTGGCGGTCGTCCCGGGCAAGCGGACCCATGCGCAGTTGCTCGACCAGCAGTACCCGGTCGCGGACCGGGTCGTAGGGCAGCACAAGCGCGGCATCGGCCGCAATGAAGACGGCGCGCCCGAGGCGCTCGGTCATGGTTCCGTCAAAGCGTTCGTGGCGCAATTGCATGTCGTCGAGCGCGAAAAAGTCGGCATATTCGCGTGTCCGGTCCTCGATCTCGACATGGCCCTCGAAACGCCCGCCCCGGCGCGGCGCCCGTTCGGCGCGCAAGCGCGACGCGGCGCGCGCGCGGATCATCGGAAACATCCTGTTGACCTGTTCCGGCGACTTGCGGCCGATGTAGCCCATCACCTCGCGCGCCGCGAGGCAAGTCATCTCGGCCCTCGTCTTCTCGAAGATCTCCAATGACCAGCGATCGGCCAGTTCGAGATTGCGGCGCTCGCTCACGAAGAAGAGCGCGGTCGTGCCCTCGAGCGCCAGTTCGGTCAGCGCACAGCCGAACGCGCTATCGTAATAGACGATGCGCGACAGGTCCGCATCGGTCAGCCCCTCGACAAGCAGGCCGGTCTCGGTGGCGCCGTCTTCGGGGACGAGCACGGGGTAGTCTTCGCCCGCGATGCGGCGTGCGGCGTAGCCCGGCAAGGAAATGTCGCTGAGGTCAAGATGGGACAGGTCACCGACCACCACCTCGAGCAGCGGTTTGTGCCGGATGGTTCCATAGAATACGACGTTGGTCACGGCGCGCCCCGCCCCGCGTCTTGCGCCGGATCAGCGCCAGTTGCGCCAGGCCAGCTCGGTAAACAGTCCCGAAACGATACCGCCGCCGATCAACAGCATCAAGACGGCCGGGTCGACGAGGACGAGGCCGTACTTGGCCATCAGCTCGAAGACCGCGATCAACGCGTCGAAGGGGTTCTTGTACCAGTTGTCCATCGCCTTGCTGAACATCTCGTAGCAGGCGTAGACGAACAGCCCCCACACGACGAGCGTCATCGTGCCGCCGAGCCCGTTGTTGATCGCCGCCGTCACCCCCCGGCCCGCGCGTTTTCCCATCACGATCCAGCCGGCGCAAACGCCAAGCGCGAGATTGATCCAGACGAAGTAGCCGAAATAGGTGCTTTCGGGCATCAGCGGTATGATCAGGAAGGACACGAGAAACCCCAGCGCGCCGACGCAGGCGGCAGCGATCAGGCGAGCGGAATCGGGCATAAGTCACCTCCGGATGGTCGGCTCGAAGCGGATTGTTTCCGCAATTGCCACGATATTCCGGCGAATTTGTGACCTTTCCCGGCACGAATTGCGACACGATCCACGCTTGCCCTGCCCCGGCTCGCGGCGCCCATCCCAAGTCCGCTGAGAGTTCCTTAAGCATTTGTCCGTAGTGCGAAGAAAATCCCAGCACAGGAAGATGACAGATGACCGTCCGATCACTCGCCGTTTCCCGCGCCATGGGAATTCTCGCTCTCATGGGGCTTGCCGCAGTCACCGTCTATGCCGGCTCTCAGATCACGCGGCTGATCGCGGAACGCCGCGCCCTGCAGAACGATGCCCTGCTGACGGCGATCTCGATGGATATCGGCCGCATGACCCATGAGGTGCAGAAGGAACGCGGCGCCAGCGCCGGGTTCCTTTCGAGCGGGGGTGCGAATTTCGCCGAAGTCCTGCCGGAACAGCGAAAGCAAAGCGACGCCACGATCGTCGATCTGCGCGCGGCCATCGACACCTTGCGGCAAACCTCGCAGACCGGCGCCGAGATGGAGACGGCGATGGACGGGCTTCTGTCGAAACTCGACGGCCTGGCGGACTTGCGGGGCCGCGTCGATTCGCTCGGTCTCGAGGTCGCGGAGGCGGTCGGTGCGCTGACGACGCTCAACCGCGCGGCAATCGGGCTTCTACCGGAAATCGGGCGTCACATGTCCAATTCCGACGCCGCGCGCGCCGTCCAGCGGCATTCGGTTTTCATGACGGCGAAGGACATCATCGGCCTCGAACGCGCGACCGGTGCAGCCGGTTTCGCACGGGCGCAAGACAACGGCGGCGTATTTCCGCCCGAACTCAAGCAGCGGTTCGCGGGCCTGATCGGCCAGCAGGCGACGCTTCTTTCGATTTACCGGAGCATCGCGTCTCCGGACGTCATCGGGATGATCGACACCATGGAGGCGTCGCCCGAGGCGTCCCGGGTCAAGGAGTTGCGCGCCGTTGTCGCATCGGACGATCAAGGCGGTATCCTGGCCGTGAGCCCGGAGGACTGGTTTGCCACGATCACGCGGCTGATCGAGATGATCAAGGACATCGAAGATTCCGGCGCCGGGGAAATCGCCTCCCACATGGACGAAGCGCTCGCTGCCGCTGCCGTCGACATCCGGACGGGCATCCTGCAATGGGTGGTTGTGGCGGCCATTTTCGGACTGACCGCCGGATACCTCGTCCGGATCACTGTCGCGTCCATGCGGGCCACGGCCGACCGCGTCGCAAGCCTCGCGGATGGAGATATCGAAACTGAGATCCTGCAGGCACCACAGGCTGACCTGTCGAAGATCACCGCCGCGCTGGAAAACTTCCGGACCGCGGAGCTGGAGCGGAAACGCACGGCCGAGCAACAGGCCGAGCTTGAACAGGCGTCAGCAGAGGGAATCCGGCGGGTCTGCGCCGCGGTCTCGGACGGCGACTTCGGCGCACGATTGCAACTCCGCAACCTGAAAGGGCCGGCGCTTGTCCTGGGTGAAGGTGTCAACCAGATCCTCGAAACGGCCGAGACGGTCGTCGACACCCAACGCAAGCGTGACGCCGCGCTGCTCGAAACGCAAAGGGACGAAGCCGAAGCCCAGGACCGCGGCGTGCGCGCGCTGCAGAAGGCCGTGCGGGCCTGCTCCTCGGGCGATTTTTCCCAGCGGATGCCGGTCGACAATCTCGACGGCCTGTGGCGCGACGTTGCGGAAGGCATAAACAGCATCGCATCCATGACCGAAGACGCGCTGGCCGATATTCGCCGCATCATGGCGGCCCTGGCCGAGGGTCGTCTGGATGAGCGTATGCGCGCGACCCACAAGGGCACATTCGCCGAGATCAGCCGGGCCACCAACACGTCGCTTGATCGTCTGAAGGCCGCGTTTCTCGGCATTGCCGAGGGCGTCGGGATGGTCGGGTCGGCCACGCGGGACCTGCGGACAGGGGCAATCCAGCTGACGGATCGCTCGGGCGAGCAGGCCCGCACCGCTGCCGAAAGCGCCACCGCAACCGACAGCCTTTCGACGACGATCGCGGGCAACCGCGACAACCTCGGTCGCTGCAAGGAACTGATGTTGGCGCTCGAGGCCAAGACCGTCGACGGTCAGGAAGTCGCGCGGAATGCCACAACCACCATGTCGCGCATCGAAGGCGCGGCAACCGAGATGGAAAAGATCGTCGCCACGATTGATGCCATCGCCTTTCAGACCAACCTCCTGGCGGTCAATGCGTCGGTCGAGGCGGCGCGCGCGGGCGAAGCCGGCAAGGGGTTCGCGGTTGTCGCGTCGGAGGTGCGGGGTCTCGCCATCCGCTGCGCCGAGGCCTCGAACCAGATCGGCGCGCTGATCACTGAGAGTGTCAAGAGCATCAACCAGGGCGTCGATCACGTGCAGCACACCGGGGATGCCATTCTCGAGATCCGCGAGACGCTGGAAGGCGTACGCGAGGTGATCGAACAGGTGCTCGCCGTCGGCACGCGGCAAAGTGACGGCGTCGACCGGATCTGCGCGGCGATCGGGCAACTCGACAGTATGGCGAAGTCGAACGTTTCACTCGCGCGCGACAACATGGACCACACCGAAAAGCTGTCACAATTGGAGCAACGCCTGTCCTGTGCAGTCGCCGAGTTCCTCGACCACACGGACCCTGTGAAGGAGCCGCAAGCGGCTTGACGTTCACCGACGCACCGCGCCCGGTCCGCACAATGAGGCCGCGCGCTCCGAGACCTTTTGTCCGAGGCAACCGGGCATCCCGACCCGGACAATAAATCACACAGTCAGGCCGGCTTGCGCAGGGTGATCTGCGTGACGTCGCAGTTCGCACTTTCAAAGGTCGCCGCGCAGGAGGTCAGATACATGTTCCACATGCGCCGGAAGCGGTCGTCAAACCCCAACGCGCTGACCTGGTCCCACTTTTCGTTGAAGCTGTCATGCCATCGCCGCAGCGTGACCGAGTAGCTCTGGCCGAATTCCACCGACCGCTCGACCGCAAGCCCGGCTTTCTGGACCTGTTCGCGCAACACGACCGGGCTGGGCAGCATGCCGCCGGGAAAGATGTGCTTCTGGATGAAATCGACCCCGCGCCGGTAGATCTCCCATCGGTCGTGTTTGACCGTGATGATCTGCAAGGTCGCCGAACGGCCGGGCTTCAGCCGGTCGCCGACGGCCCGGAAGTAGACCGGCCAGTAGCGTTCACCGACGGCCTCGAACATCTCGATCGAGGCGATGCCGTCGTAAAGGCCGCGCTCGTCGCGGTAGTCCTGAAGCTTGAGTGTCACGAGATCGGAAAGTCCCGCCTTCGCAATGCGTTGCTGTGCGTACTTCAACTGCTCTTGGCTGATCGTCAGGCCGGTGACACGCAGGCCGCGCTCACGCGCCGCGTATTCGGCGAACCCGCCCCAGCCGCAGCCGATCTCGAGGATATGATCGCCCGGCCGCGCCCCGATCTGGTCCACCATTGAGGCGTATTTTGCATGCTGTGCGGCCTCGAGGCTTTCCTGTCCGGTCTCGAACAGCGCCGAGGAATAGGTCATCGTATCGTCGAGCCAGAGGCGGTAGAAGTCGTTGCCGAGATCGTAATGGTGGCTGATGTTGCGCCGCGCCTGCGATTTCGAGTTGCCGCGCAGCCAGAACCGCAGGCGTTCATAGAGCCGCGCCAGCGCCATGCCACCGAACCCGTCGTAGAGATCGTCGTTGTCGGCATGCAGAAGGTCCATGAAGGCCTGCAGGTCGGGTGTCGACCACCAGGCGTCAAGATAGGCGTCCGCGAACCCCAGATAGCCTTCGCGCACCAGCCGCGCGAAGAGTTCGTCGTTGTGGATTTCGAGCACCGCAACCGGGCCAGGACCGCGCCCCTCGGCCCGGAACACACGCCCATCCGGCAGGACGAAATCGACCCGGCCGTGGTTCATCTCCTGCGCCGCCGCGAAGACGCGGGTAAAATAGCGCGGCAACGCGTGCGCGCCTTCGGTACTGGTCAGGATCATTCGTCACCCATCTTTTACGCGGCGCTCCGCGCGCCTCCCCGTTTGCAATGCTAGATATACGTGGCCAATCGGGCAACGGTTTCAAAAATCACGATTTTCGTAGGCCTCGAGCGCTTTTTCCCGCCCGGCGTCGAGCGCTACAACCGGTGCGGGATATTCGTCTTTGGGCGACAGGTTCCAGCTTTCAGGAACGGCCTCGAAATAGCTCAGCGCGGTCTCGGTCGGCTGCGATTGCCCTTCGGCGATCCAGCGCCGCAGGTAGTCGCTGTCGGGGTCGAACTTCTCGCGCTGGGTGTCGGGGTTGAAAACGCGAAAGTAGGGTGCCGCGTCCGGTCCGCTGCCGGCGACCCATTGCCAGCCTAGCGCATTGCTCGCCGGGTCCCAGTCGATCAGGCAATCCTCGAACCATTCCAGCCCGATCCGCCAGTGCATCATAAGGTGCTTGCACAGGTAGCTCGCCACGATCATCCGGGTGCGGTTGTGCATCCGCCCGGTCACATAAAGCTCACGCATCGCGGCGTCGACAAAGCGGATGCCGGTGCGCCCCTGTTCCCACGCCGTCACCTCCTTCAGCCGCCGGTCCTCGCGCCAGGGAAAGCTTTTCCACTCCTTGCGCCAGTTCTCTTCGACGATGTGGGGCGTGTGATAGAGAAGATGATAGGCGAACTCGCGCCAGACCAGCTCCTTGAGCCATGTCTCGGCACCGGCCTTGCCGTCCTCGCGCGCGCGCATTCCGGCGTGCCAGCACTGGTGCGGGCTGATCTCGCCCAGCGACAGGTTCTCCGACAGGCCCGAGGTGCCGTCGACCGCAGGACAGTTCCGCATTTCCTTGTAGTCGGCGATGGAATGACCGGTGAAGGCAGCGAGCCGCGATTGCGCCGCCTCTTCCCCAAGCTGCACGTAGGGCCGCACGATTTCGGCCCCCCGCTTCATGCCCGCGCCCAGCGTCCAGTCGTCGAGGTCGTCACTGGAAGGCCACTGGCCGGGCGCCTTAATGTCTTTCGGCGCGCTGAGCGGCGTATCGACATCGCGCGATTTCACCGCGTTCCAGAACGGCGTGTAGACCTTGTAATAGTCGCCCTGCTTGGTCTCGACGGTCCAGGGTTCGAACATCAGATGCCCCGGAAACGACTCCGCCTCGATTCCGTCGTCCTTGAGGGCCGACTTCACCTTGGCGTCGCGATCGATTGCGTCGGTATCGTAGAGGCGCGACCAGTAAACCGCCCCGGCGCCGGTTTCCTCGATGAGGTCGCGCAGGACATCGAGCGCCTTGCCGCTGCGCAGGATCAGACGGCTGTTTTTCTCCGCCAGACGCTCGGCGAAATGCTCCAGCCCGAGGCCGAGCCGCCATTGCGGCGCCGTGCCGAGCCCGTCGACCTGCGCGTCGCGGATGAAAACCGGGATGACCGGGCCGCCGCGCTTGCAAGCGGCGTCAAGCGCCGGGTGGTTGGTCAGCCGCAGGTCGCGGCGGAACCAGACGAGTGTCGCTGAAGTGCTCAAAACGGGCCTTTCCTTGCCTGATGTCAGACAGGTAGCCCGGTTTCGCACGGTTCAAACACGCATGAAGCGAATGGCGTCAGAGGACGTCGTCGAGTGCGTTCAGCAGCTGGTCGACCTCGGCGCGGCTGGTGTAGTGCGTGAAACTCAGCCGCAGCACGCCCTTGCCGGGATCGACACCCACCGCGCCCAGCGCACGGCCCGCGTAGAAGTCTCCGCCGCCTGCCATCACGCCATGCCCCGCAAGTTCTGCCGCCACCGCCTCGCCCGGGCGATCCAGTGCCAGCGCCACGGTGGGCGCACGTCGTTCCGCCTGCGCCGGTCCGATCAACCGAACCGAATTGCGCGCGGACACCGCGTCGAGAAGCGGTTGCAACAGCTCGACCTCGCGGGCACGCATCAGGTCGTGCACGGCGCGCCCGGTTTCCGAGGGGGTCTCCCCGGTGCCGCCGTGATGCCCGTGCAGCGCCTCGACGTAATCCGCCATGCCGGCGCAGGCGGCAACCTGCGCGTGATCGGGACCTGCCGGGGTGAACCGCTTGTACAGCACGTCGCCGTTGAAGACATGCGCCTGGTTCGGCAAGGCCGCGCCCAGCGCGCGCCGGATCACCATAAGCCCCTGGTGCGGTCCATAGGTCTTGTAGGCGGAAAAGAGGTAGATGTCCGCGCCCAGCGCGCCGACGTCGGGAAAGCCGTGCGGGGCATAGGACACGCCATCGACGCAGACGAAAGCTCCGGCGGCATGGGCGCGCGCGGTGATCTCGGCCACGGGATTGATTTCGCCCACCACGTTCGAGCAATGGGGAAAGCAGACAAGGCGGACCTTGTCGTCGAGCAGGTCGTTGAGTTTCGCCGGATCGAGGTGGCCTGTCTCGGGGTCGATGGTCCATTCGCGGATGTCGATGCCGCGCTCGGCCAGCCGCCGCCACGGGCCGGAATTGGCCTCGTGATCCTGGTTCGTCACCACGATGGCCTCGCCCGGTTGCATCATCTGCGCGAAGGCCTGCGCCAGCACATAGGTGTTCTGCGTCGTCGAGGGACTAAAGCTCAACTCGTCGGACTCGACGCCGAGGATCGCGGCCATGCGGCGGCGCGCCTCGTCCATCTCCTCTCCGGCGAGACGGCTGGCGGTGTAAGGTGCGTAGGGCTGCACCTTGCGCTCGGTGTAGAAGCGCGTCAGCCGGTCGACGACCTGCCGGCAGGTGTAGGAGCCGCCGGCGTTCTCGAAGAAGGCCTGGCCCTCGAGGGCTGGAACGGAAAAGGCGGGGAACTGGGCGCGGACGAAGTCGGTATCTAGAGTCATGGCGCGACCCTCGTGCGGTGCACGCGCAAGGTCAAGCCCGGAACGCGCGCCCTGCCCCGGCGCGACTCAGCCGTTCAAATCGACGACGACGCGGCCCTTCACCTGTCCCTTCAGGATGTCGCGGCCAAGCTGCGGCAGGTCCTCCAGCGTGGCGGGGTGAACCATCGAGTCCAGCTTGTCCATTGGCAGCACCTCGGCGATGCGCTTCCAGGCGCGGACGCGGTTGTCGTAGGGCTGCATGACCGAGTCGATGCCCAGCAGGTTCACGCCGCGCAGCAGGAACGGGATCACCGTCGCGGGGAGATCCGCGCCGCCGGCAAGCCCCACCGCGGCGACGCTGCTACCGTATTTCATCTGCCCCAGAACGCGGGCCAGCATCGGGCCTCCCACGGCATCGACGCAACCGGCCCAGGTTTCGCTTTCCAGCGGCCGCTTGACGGTCTCGGCGATCTCTTCGCGCGGAACGATCCGGCTGGCGCCGAGGCCTTTGAGGTAGTCTTCGGTCTCGGGCCGCCCGGTCACCCCGGCGACCTCGTGGCCGAGGGCCGCAAGGATCGCGACGGCGACCGATCCCACGCCGCCCGCGGCCCCGGTGACCAGCACCGGTCCGTGGCCCGTCGTCAGCCCGTGATCCTCGAGCGCCATCACCGCCAGCATCGCGGTGAAGCCCGCCGTGCCCACCGCCATCGCCTGCCGGGTGTCGAGTCCGTCGGGCAGCGGGACCAGCCAGTCTGCCTTGACGCGGGCCTTCTGCGCGTAGCCGCCCCAATGGGCCTCCCCCACGCGCCAGCCGGTCAGAACCACCTTGTCGCCAGGCTTGTAGCGGTCGTCCGCAGAGGTCTCGACCGTCCCGGCGAAATCGATGCCCGGCACGTGCGGATACTTGCGCACCAACCCGCCGCCCGGTCCGATGCAGAGCCCGTCCTTGTAGTTCACGGTGGAGTATTCCACCGCCACCGTGACTTCGGCTTCGGGCAACTGATCTTCCGAAAGCTCCTGTACGGCTGCGGAAGTCTTGCCATCCGCCTCGTTCTTCTCGACCACGAGTGCCTTGAACATCTTGTTTCTCCTGTATCCTTGTGGCGGGATTTGCCGCGCAACTATGATTTCCAATGGGCTTGCCGCCAGGGTCCGACGGGCGGTTTTCAGGCCCAGAACCCGGGCTGCACGACCGCCGACCGCATCCCGTCCGCTGTCTCGACTTCGATCCGGGTCCCCGGATCCCAATGCGTCATGCGCACCATGCCGATCGCGACGTTGGTCCCATGATCCGGGCTCCAGGCCGCCGAGGTCACCTGCCCCACGCGCTGCCCGCCCGCGACAATCGACCAGGGACGGTCGCAGCCCGGCACCCTGTCGCCTTCGATTGCTATGGCGCGGACCTGCTTGACCGGGCCTTCCTTGGCCACGCGCAGCAAGGCGTCGCGTCCGATGCAGCCGATGGCGGTCTGGGTGTCGCAAAACCGGCCCAGCCCGCATTCGTGCGGCGTGTTGTCGTCGGTCATGTCGTTGCCATAAGACAGCAACCCGGACTCGATCCGCTCGATCAGGTTCGGGCAGCCGGCCCGCACGCCGAGATCCTCGCCCGCTGCCATCAGTGCGTCCCAGAGCGGCATCGCGATGTCGGAGCCCTCGACGTAGATCTCGAAACCGCCCTGCTTGGAATAGCCCGAACGGGCCACGACGAGGTCACGGCCCTCGAAGGGAAAGAGGCCGAAGCGGAAGAATTTCACGCTGCGCACGGCCTCGCCGAACACCCGTGCCACGAGGTCCTCGGCCTTCGGGCCCTGCACGGCCAAAGGGCTGACATTGGGTTCGTCGACCAGCACGTCGAGCCGGTAGCCGTTTGCGATGCCCTTGATCCAGAGCATCAGGTCGCTGTCGGCGATAGACACCCACCAGCGATCCTCGGCCAGCTTGACCAGCACCGGGTCATTCAGCATCCCGCCGGTCTCGTCGACGATGGGCATGTAGGCACAGCGCCCCGGCAGCATACCGCGCAGGTCGCGCGGCGTCAGCATCTGCGCCAGCCTCGCCGAGTCAGGTCCACGCAACTCGACCTGTCGCTCGCAGGCGACGTCCCAGACCTGAACGTGCCGTTTCAGGTGGTGATAGTCCGCCTCAACGCTCTCGAAAACCGTCGGCAACAGCATGCGGTTGTAGACCGTATAGGCCTTGACGCCCGCTGCCTCGACCCCGTCCGAGAACGGGGTTCGGCGCACCCGGCGCGAGGGAGACAGCAGCGCCATGTCACACCTCCTGCGGCATCATGAAGAGATCGCTGACCGGCGCGGTCGCGCCCGCCGCCGTCAGCATCGCGTGGATCTGACCGCGATGGTGGGTCTGATGATTGAACATATGCGTGACGCACCGCCACATCGGCACGGTCGCCTCGCGCCCGAGCGCGCCGGAAAAGAAGGTCAAATCGCCTTTGATATCAGCGTCTTGCAGACCTTTCGCCCAACTCTTGATGCGCCCGTCCATCTCGTCCCGCGCCGCAGCCCAGGCATCGACACTCTCGCAAAGTCCGGGACTCTCCTTGATCCCGCCCTCGGGGCGCGTCACTGACCTGTCAAAGCGCGACATCCACATCCTGTCCCCCCAGAGCAGATGGTTCGCCGTCCCGAGCAGCGAGCCGAAGAAAGCGCCCCGATCCACGTAGAGGTCGGCGGCGTGCATGGTCTTGAACGCCTGCGTGATCTGCCCGTTCTGCCAGGCATTGTAGCGGGCCATCGTGACGACGTACCCGGGCGCGATCATGCGTTCGGGCCTCTCCAGTCGATCGGACAGACCTCGGCCGACTTGCCGCCAAAATCCCAGACCCGACCGTAATCGCGCACGCGGCTCTTGAGGCCTTTGGCCACGAGAATGTCCGGCCCCATCCAGTATTTCGAGTTGCTCACCACGACGGGATGCTCCGGGTCCTTGCCGGTGATCAGCTCGATCTCGCCCTGAATGCGGCGTCCGATCTGGATCGAGCGCTTGCGCCCGTCCCGCACGATCTCGACCGGCGCCCGCTCGGCCCCGATGATCTCGCTCACGAGCATGGTGAAAAGCCCCGTGGTTCCGCCCGCGGCCCCGCTGAAGATCTGCAGGATCCCGTTGTAGGCCTTGCCGCTGGCGCGTTCGTCGACATAGGCCGCGACCTTCCAGTTGCCCTCGCCCATCCGGCCGGGAATATCGACCAGAAGCCCGATGTTGAGGCCGGAGAGGTCTTCGCCCTCGTAATGCCCCTCGTCGATGGCGACCGCCATCCAGGCGTGGCAATGCCCCTCGGTCGGCGGATGCGCCCCGAGACTGACGACGCAGGGGCAAAACACTTCGCACGAGCAGTTCAGGAACAACTCGCCCTTGATCGCCCATTCCGTCGGCGTCGCCTGCCGACGCTTCGGGTTCGGCATCCGGCTGTCGATGCGCTGGCTGATCGGCAGCCTGTCCGCCTTTTGTTTTCGATTGACCGCCATCTCTATCCTCCCGTTGCCGTGGTCCAGCCGATCAGCACGATGCCCGAGAGCGTCAGTACGACACCCATCGGGCGTGTCACGTGGTGACCGACCTGCGGCAGTTTTTCGATGATCATGAAAAGTGTCGCAAGGCCCATCCAGGCGAGGTTCATGACACCGCCGACGAAACCCAGAACCATGAAGCCCCAGCAGCAACCGACGCAAAAAGCCCCGAGCCCTGCACCCATGCGCAGACCGCCCGCCGCCCCGGCCTTCCATCGCGTGACAAAATACATCGCGGGCGAGTGGCAGACGCCGTGGCAGATCTCCTTGGTTCGGCTGAACTGGAACAGGCCCACAGCGATCAGCAGCAGGCCGGCCAGCAGAGGCGACCGGGCGATGCCCAGCATGTCGACGAACCCTGCGTGAAGCAGCGCCAGTTGCGCCACGGCGATGAGCCCGGCGAACCCCACCCAGACCGCGAAATACCCCACAACCACCCCTGCCCAACCCGCCCGGGTCGCGCCGGCACTCGTCATCAGGTCCTCGTAGGCACGCAGGGTCGGCACCAAAGTCGGCAGCATCATCGCCGCCATCATGATCGCCCACATGGTCCAGAGCGGCCCGAATTCGGCCATGGGCATCGCCATGTCCATGTTGGGGTCCATGTTCCGCATCGCCTCGGCTATCGGGCCGGGTCGCCCGAGCAGGTCGAGCCCCATGCCGATGCTCTGGGTGTACATCACCACCCACGACGCGAGGATCGCCGCGAAGAACGCCAGCCAGAGCGTCGATCGTGCGACCTGCATCATCCGCGCCGTTGCCTCCCGTTGCGACTCGCTGCTTGCCATTCAAATGCCAGACAATTAAATGTAAGACAAATGATTTCCGCAAAGCGCCCATGACCGCCACGCCTGCCAGACCGGAGGACCTGTCCGCCCGGATCGCGGCCGCGTTGCGCGACGCCATCGTCCAGGGGCGGCTGATCGTCGACCAGCGCCTGCCATCCGAGGCCGAGCTTTCCGAACAGTTCGGCGTCTCGCGGCCCACAGTGCGCGAGGCTCTGAAGCGGCTTGCCGCGCAATCGCTGATCCGCACCCAGCGCGGCGCCAGCGGCGGCGCCTTCGTCAACCGGCTGTCGTTCCAAGAGGCGCAGGCACAGCAGATCACCACCTCGACACTGCTTCTGTCGATGAACGCGATCAGCTTCGAGACCGCCTGCGAGGCGCGGTTCGCGCTGGAAAGGGCCTGCGCGCCGCTCTCGGCCCAGCGGCGGCAGGCACCCCATCTCGAGGCGATGCAAACCGAGATCGCGCGGCAATCGGATCCCGCGCTTTCGGACGAGGCGTTCTGCGCCTCGGACGTGGCCTTTCACCGCGCGCTGGTCGACGGCGCGGGCAATCCCGTGCTTTCCTACCAGCTTGCCGGGGCGGTCGAAGCGATGCAGCCGCTGATGAACATGATCACCTTCACCGCCCGCTCGCGCGAACGCATCGTCGCCCTGCACCGCGATATCGCCGACGCGGTGGCGTCCAAGGACGGGCCGGGCGCGGGAGACGGGCTGCTGGCGCTCGAGGCGGAAACCCTGCGTCTTGGCCGCGACGTTTTCGCGGAGCGTGAAAGAAACAAGCGGTGACAACGGCTTGCAGCCCGAAACCGATGTAATTTCGACGAGACCGGCGGCCACAAGCCTTGCCCGTAAATGTCCAAGAACTGGTAACCGGTCTTGCGTGCTGGTGATTGCAAATCGCCCCACGCTCGCCTATATTTGTCTCGTCCTTCGGGACTATGGACATAAACGCGCTCGTAATAAGCGGATCGGACCCGGGGGCGGTACCCGGCGGCTCCACCACCATCCTTCGTTTGGGGATCATGGGGCCGAAACAGGATCGACGAACGTCTAAAGGGGATTGCCTTGTCCCGGTGAGGTACCACCGTTATCGGTCCGAAAAGCATAGTTGCAAACGACAATCGTGCTCCGGTGGCAATGGCTGCGTAAGCAGTCGGATCTACCGAAATCTAAGCCCTCTCGCCTAGCAGCGTGAGGCGGGGTTCGCAGGCACCTGGCAACAGAAGCCTGCACTTTCACTCCCTGACATCACGGATATGGAAACGACGGCGCTGTCGCACCACTGTGATCCTGGATCACGCGCGCATACAGCTGACCGGTGCTACCCGGCCCCCCGCGCTGCCGATTTTCTAGCGCCGCTTGCGGTGGTGTATCTGCACCAGGCAGTGGGCGCGGTTCGGATGCCGGGCGGGGACGTCCCGTGCGAAGCTGTCGATTTCGCCGGCGTGGCGAATTGTGCCGGTGGCCTGGTCGAGCCGTCGGGCACCGTATCCCGCCGAGATGCACTCGGAATAGCGATGGCTTTTTGTGGTTTCGAATATCGGTCGTCGATGCTCGGGCTGGCGGCCGGGTTTCGCGGGCGTGTGCATCGGGACCACCGTGCCGATCGTGTGGCCGTTGTTGGTCAGGGTCCGCGACCCGCCCGGCCGCAGCGGTGGACGCACCGAGGTACCGGGTCCGCCGGTGACGACCTGCGTGCCGGGCACGGTGGTCAGCGAAACGGTCGCCGGACCCTTGACGGGTCGGATCGGGACGGTCGGCTGAGGGCGCAGGATCGGGATGGCCCCCGGGATCGCCCCTGGCGTCGCCGTCGGCACCTGATTGGGAACCCGGTTCGGAACTCTCTGCGGAACCAGCGGCGGGACAAGTACAGGGATCGCGCTCGGCTGCGCGGTCGGAACGCGCCCGGGCACACGCTGCGGCGCAAGCGGCGGGACCAGCACGGGCTGTCGCTGAGGCAGCGGTTTCGGGACGGCGGTGACCTTGTGCGGCGGCACATTGATCGTCGGCGGCACGATCTGCGGGGTGCGTTGCGGCAGCGGCGTCGGAACGGCGACATTCTGTGTCGGCGGGACCTGATGGTATCCGCCGCCGGTATTGGATTTCTTTGGTGGCACGCGCTGCGGTATCGGTTGCGGCACGCGTTGGGGCACCCTCTGCGGCACCTGCTGCGGCTGCAGGGTCGGTGCGAGAACCGGCGTCTGCATCGCGGGCTGGGTCGGACCGAGCGTGGTCGTGGTGCCGGTGGACGGCGTCACCGTGCTGGGTTGTGTCGTGGTGCTGCCCCCCGTGCCGGTGCCGGTGGCGGCGTGGTCGCAGTTCGCGGTCCGGTGCGGGTTTCCGACCCCGATGCACCAGCCATAATGGTTGCCCGCCGCCTCGCCCTGCGACGCCGCCATCAACACCAAGACAGCCAATGCGTACCGCCCATGTCCTACCATGACTTTGTCACTCCTATGTAGGCGGTGGTGTCGCCGCTCTCGGTCACCGGTCCGTCCTTGCCGGCCACGCCGACCCACATGTCGACGTCGTAATTTTCCACGAAAGCAAGTTGCACGCCAAGCCCTCCGGAATAGAGCGAGTCCTCGCCCACCTCGATGCTGCTGGGCTCTTCGTTGAAGACATAGGCCGCGTCGAAGAACAGGTACGGCGACCAGCCTTCGAGCGCGCGCCACCCGCCGCCGCCGAGCGAGCGGCCGACACTGACCGTTGCACCGACCGCCTGGTCTCCGCCGATCTCGCCGGCGAAGTATCCGCGCAGAGACCCGCGGCCGCCGAAGTAAAGCTGCTCGACCGACGGCAGCCGGTTCGGGCTGTATTGCGCCCACATGTCGGTATCGAGCCAGTAACCGCTGGCCTGCCCGCCGAGCGGCGCCTCGAGCCCGGCGCCAAAGCGCAGGTACCAGAAATCGTCGTCACCGTCGTCGAAGGGCGTGGGAGAGTCCTCGGCGCGCCGACCGGTGGCAAGGGTCGCCGCGAACTCGGTCGAGCTGCCGTTGTCATGCGCATCGCCACGGATCCAGGACGCCGCAAGAACCTCGGCGGCGCTGACGAACGTGTCGCCGCCGCCCTCGCTTTCGATTTCGGAATGAAACGCCTCGAACAGGATGTACGAATAATGTCCGATGGTGCGCCGGATGGGAAATCCGAAGGCGATGCCATAGTCGAGCCCGGTCAGGTCCGTGGCAACCAGCGGGCCGTCCTCGGACCGGCCGCTGCGCAGGTTGCCGCCAAGCGCCTCGAAGTAGGCCCCGGCATCGCCGACCGGGATGCGGTAAGTGAGCTCGCCGTAGAAATCGGTGTCGCCTTCCTTGTAGTAACTCGTCGCACCGAGTTCGACGCGCAGCATGTCCCCTGCCGCGCCCACACCGTAAAACTCCTGAACCAGGTAGGCACCGAGTGCGGATTCCTGTTCGCCCGGCGGGGTGTCCAGGGTAAAGCTGCCGTGCTGGCGGTCCTGGGCGACCTCGAGGATGACCGTCGCCCCGCCTGGCCCGTCCGGCATCTCGATGGCCGACGTCACGTAGGTGCCGCTCAGGTCGTCCGACAGCATGAGCGCACGTTCGAAATCGCCGATGTGCGGGGGCACGTCGTCCGTCACGTGGCTGAAATAGCCCGCGATGCGCCGGCCGGTCCGCGCGTCCGCCCCCGCGATCTCGACGTGGTCGATACTGCCCTCGTCGACGACAAGTGACAATCCGTGCCCGTTGTTGGCAGGCACGACCCAGGCACGTGCCATGAAGTACCCGTCTTCGTGGTAGATCAGCTCGACCGCCTCGGCCAGGCGATCCGCGGTGACGACGCCGTCGGTTTCCGCGACATGGGCGTAGGCGAATTCCAGAAGGTGTCCCGGATCATATGAGCGGACGCCATGGATCGGAAACTCCGTCGCCGATGCGTTCTGCGCCAGCCCCGGCAATGCCGTTAACGCAGCGAACGCCAGCGTCGCGCCAAATATCACGGCGCGCGTGCAGCCATGGGTGCGTGAGACGGGCCGGAAAGTCTTCTCGGTCACGGGTGCAACTCCGCTGTAGATCGGTCCTTCGCGCAGGCTCGCAAAGCAACCCTTTACGAGACGTTAACCTATGGTTGAGCCGATTTGGGCACTGGCGTGCAAATCGCGGGCAATCGTCACAGATCTGTTGCCAGAAACACGCAAAAGGAGAGCTCACCGGGACAGATGTCAGAGGTGCGGGGCTCGCAATGAGGCTGCAACATAGACTGCATCGGCCGGACGGCGGTCTGATACCCACTTTTGGAAAAAGGGGTGCGGCCTCCACGACGGCCGGGCGCGATAGCGATGTAGGTCCATCGGACGGTCTGCCGTTCCGCCTCACGGGCAAGGCGCGCGCCCCGCGTGCTTGACATCGCCCTGTCCGGCGGCGACCTTTATTGCATGGGGTCCATCGGCTGCGAACACCCCGTGAGGCGCCAGCCCAAGTTCGCATGTATCCGCTCTGACAAGGGATTCATGCTCATGGCTGCACCGAATGAAATCGTGCCCGCACAGCTCTTGCGGCTTATCGGCCTGCCCGATGCGCCGGTCATCGTCGACTTATGCACGGACGAGGACTTTGCCGCGGGCCCCTATCTCATACCCGGATCTGTCCGGCATCCGTTCCGCGATGTCGAAGGCCTCAAGACCCGCCTCGCCGGCAGAGCCTGCATTCTGGCCTGCCAGAAGGGACTCAAACTGTCGCAGGGGCTGGCGGCCTGGTTGCGCGCGGACGGCATCGACGCGCAATACCTGCAGGGCGGCATGCATGGCTGGCGCGCGCTCGATGCGGCGCCTCGGGTGCCGTTCGGCGCGATCCCCGAACCTGTCGGCGGGGCAACGCTCTGGGTGACACGCCATCGGCCGAAGATCGACCGGATCGCCTGCCCCTGGCTGATCCGGCGCTTTGTCGACCGGGACGCACGATTTCTGTTCGTCGCACCTTCGGAGGTGGAAGGCGTGGCCGCGCGCTTCGGCGCGACCCCTTTCGACATCGAAGGCGCCTTCTGGTCCCACCAGGGCGACAAGTGCAGTTTCGACACGATGCTGGGCGCCTTCGGCCTCGCCACGCCGGCCTTGCAGCGACTGGCAAAGGTCATCCGCGCGGCGGACACCAATCGTCACGATCTTGCCCCGGAAGCCGCCGGGCTGCTGGCCATTTCGGTCGGTTTGTCGCGGCAGTACCGCGACGACAGCCGCCAGCTTGACGCAGGCCTGGCGCTTTACGACGCGCTCTACCGCTGGGCGCGCGATGGGCAGGGCGAAGGCCACGACTGGCCGGCGGAACGCAAGGCATGACCGCGCCCTCCTTTCGCGACCTCTTCCGGGTCTTCGGACGCATCGGTGTGCTGTCCTTTGGGGGGCCGGCGGCGCAGATCGCCCTGATGCATCGCGAACTGGTCGAAGAGCGAAGCTGGCTAAGCGAGGCAGTGTTCCTTCGTGCGCTGTCGCTGTGCATGCTGCTGCCGGGCCCAGAAGCGATGCAACTGGCCACCTACGCCGGCTGGCGCCTGCGCGGGATCGGCGGGGGGCTCGTGGCCGGTCTGCTCTTCGTGCTGCCGGGTGCCGCCGTGATCCTCGTGCTGGCGCTGTTCTATGCGGTCTGGGGTCGCGTGCCGCTGGTCCAGGCCGCCTTTCTCGGGATCAAGAGCGCGGTCATCGTCATCGTGCTTCAGGCGCTGCTGAAACTCGCCCGCCGCGCCCTCGGTTCGCGTGTCGCATGGGCATTGGCAGGGGCGGCTTTTCTTGCCCTCTTTGTCTTCGGACTGCCGTTCCCGCTCATCGTGCTTGTCGCCGGACTGCTGGGTGCTGTAGTGGCGCGACCGGGTACCCTGCCCGAACCGCCTTCGGGCGCACGGTTGTCGCGCAGCCTGCCGGTCTTGCTGTTCTGGGGCGGGCTCTGGCTGGCCCCGCTGCCGCTGCTCTGGGTCACGAACAGCGCCTTTCTGCTGCAACTCGGGCTGTTCTTTTCCAAACTCGCGGTGGTCACTTTCGGCGGCGCCTACGCGGTGCTGGCCTACATGACCCAGACCGTGGTCACGGATCACGGATGGATCAGCACCGCACAGATGATCGACGCTCTGGGCCTTGCCGAAACCACCCCGGGCCCGCTGATCCTGGTCACCGAATTCGTGGCCCTGCTGGCAGGCTATCTCGAGGGCGGCTTCGGACTGGCGCTTGTCGCCGGGGCGCTGGCGCTCTGGGTGACCTTCGTTCCCTGTTTCCTCTGGATCTTTCTCGCCGGCCCCTACCTCGACGCCATCGCGGGGCGTCCGCGTCTCTCGGGCGCGCTCGACGCGATCACCGCCGCGGTGGTCGGCGTGATCCTGAACCTCGCGCTTTGGTTCGGCATGCATGTGCTCTTTGCCGAAACACGCGCCGTCGCGGGTTTGCCGCTTACCCTTCCCGTCGTCGCCACGCTCGACATCCGGGCCGCGGCGCTGACGGTTCTGGCCGCCGGTCTGATGCTCGGCCTGCGGCGCAGCATTGGCGAAACGCTTCTTGTCATGGCAGTTGCCGGCATATTGACCAGCCTGATCTGATCGCCTCGGCGGCCTGCGCACCCCCCTTCCTTCCAGTCGGGAATCGGCTATGCTCGAAGCCACGGAAGCCTTTGATCTCAGGGACGCCGATGGACCGCAGCATCGACTATGGAAATCTCATGCATGAGGCCATGCGCGGTCTCATCCGGAAGGTCCTTCTCGATGTCGCGCAAAACGGTCTGCCGGGGGCGCATCACTTCTTCATCACCTTCGACACCAGCCATCCCGATGCCGAGCTCGCCGACTGGTTGTCGGACCGCTATCCGGATGAAATGACCGTCGTGATGCAGCACTGGTACGACAATCTCGAGGTCGGCGATGACGGGTTTTCCATCACGCTCAACTTCGGCGACCTGCCCGAGCCGCTTTATATTCCATACGATGCGATCAAGACCTTCGTCGATCCATCCGTGGAGTTCGGGCTGCGGTTCGAAACCCATTCGAGCGACGAGGACGACGACGCCGCGACGCCGCGTCCGTCTGCAAAGGTTCCCAAGCCCGCCGCACGGCCCGCATCCAAGGCCAAGGACGACCGTGAGGCAGCTGGCGAAGCCGGCAAGGACGCCGAGATCGTGTCGCTCGACAGTTTCCGCAAGTAGCTGCGATCACCCGTCGCGTTCGAGGAAGGTCGAGACGGTGCGCTGGATCTCACCGTCGAGGATCGTCTGGAAATCGAGGTTGAGCCCGCCTTCTGCCACACTGCGGTCGAACTGCTGCAACTCGTACCCGCCGTCGGCATCGACGTAGAGCGAGTAGACCGTCAACGTGTCGTCCACGATGCGCGCCCAGACGTAAGGCTCCCCCCGCATCGGGTCGAGCTGGACCTCGTGGCCAAAAACGTTGCGCTTCATCGCGGCGGCATAAACCCCGGCTCGGTCACTGGGCACGAAGTTGATCGAATATTTCGCCTCCTTGATGCGCCCATCCTCGCGATAGGTGGTCGAGGTCCAGTTCACCTGGAAACCGTCGCGGGTTTCGGCGATCTGGACGCTCATGTCGCGGTCGATCTTGCGCCCGTCGGCGGAACTGACCTGGGCTGAGCCGGAATAGGATCCCACGAAGGGTTCGATCTGCGCCGCGGCCGCCATTGTCAGAAGCAGCGTCAGGCCCGCGGCGATGATCGGGGCCAGGATTGGGCGGAACGGGACTCTGACGGACATCGGTCTACTCCTTGCGACCAGAAACACGGACGCGGCGTGATTTTCCACCATCATACAACGAGATGGCCTTTCATGCACATCCAACCTTGCGCTCAACGCCCGGCGGCGGTCTTCCGGACGGGCGCCTGCGTTCAAATCCTTGTGTGAGCCGGCCGGGACCGCTAAACGCAGCCCGACAGTCGCAAACGCTTCAGGAGATGCCCGATGGCCGCCACCCGCACCGAAACCGACAGCTTCGGACCGCTGGAGGTCCCCGCAGACAAGTACTGGGGCGCGCAGACGCAACGCTCGATCAAGAATTTCCCCATCGGCTGGGAAAAGCAGCCGGTCCCGATCGTGCGGGCGCTCGGCGTGGTCAAGAAAGCCTGCGCGCAGGCCAATATCAAGCTTGGCAGCATCGACAAGGACATCGGCGAGGCCATCGTGGCCGCGGCCTCGGAAGTGGTCGAGGGCAAGTTCGACGACAACTTCCCGCTGGTGGTCTGGCAGACCGGATCCGGCACGCAGTCGAACATGAACGCCAACGAGGTGATCTCGAACCGCGCGATCGAGATGCTGGGCGGCGAAATGGGCTCGAAAACGCCGGTGCATCCCAACGATCACTGCAACATGGGGCAAAGCTCGAACGACACGTTCCCGACGGCGATGCATGTCGCCATCGCCATGCAGGCGCGCGACGTACTGCTGCCGGGGCTCGAAAAGCTCGCCGCGGCGCTCGAAGCGAAGTCCGAGGCGTTCAAGGACATCATCAAGATCGGGCGCACGCACACGCAGGATGCCACGCCGCTGACACTGGGACAGGAATTCGGCGGCTACGCGCACCAGGTCCGCAAGGGGATCGAGCGCGTTCAGGCGTGTCTCGGCGACATATACGAACTCGCGCAGGGCGGCACCGCTGTGGGGACCGGCCTCAACACCAAGCAAGGGTGGGCCGAGATGGTGGCACGGAACATGGCCGAGATCACCGGCCTGCCCTTCGTGACCGCCCCCAACAAGTTCGAAGCGCTGGCCGCGCATGACGCGATGGTGATGTTCTCGGGCGCGCTCAAGACGGTGGCGGCGAGCCTGTTCAAGATCGCCAACGACATCCGCCTGCTGGGGTCGGGTCCGCGCTGCGGGCTGGGCGAGCTGATCCTGCCCGAAAACGAGCCCGGCTCGTCGATCATGCCTGGCAAGGTCAACCCGACGCAGGCCGAGGCGCTCACCATGGTCTGCGCGCATGTCATGGGCAACGACGCGGCGGTCGGGTTTGCCGGCAGCCAGGGGCATTTCGAGCTCAACGTCTACAACCCGATGATGAGCTACAATGTGCTGCAGTCGATGCAACTTCTCGGCGACAGTGCTTCGGCCTTCACCGACAACATGGTGGACGGCATCGAGGCCAACGAGCCGCGCATCGAGAAGCTTTTGCACGAGTCGCTGATGCTGGTCACCGCCCTGGCGCCGACGATCGGCTACGACAACGCCACCAAGGTCGCCAAGACCGCGCACAAGAACGGCACAACGCTGAAGGAAGAAGCGATTGCGCTGGGCTTCGTCGACGCCGAGACCTTCGACCGGGTTGTGCGCCCCGAAGACATGATCGGGCCGAAGTGACCGTGGCGCCATGAGCAGCACGCCGATCAACCTCAACAAGCGCCGCAAGGAGCGCGCGAAGGCCGAGAAAAAGGCACAGGCGGACCGCAACGCCGCGGCCTTCGGACGCACGAAGGCCGAACGGCAAGCCGAGAAGGACCGCGCAGCGAAGGCGGACCGCACGCTCGACGGTCACAAGCGCGAGCCGTGAGCGATCGGCCCGTCAAGCATTCGGTGACGCTCAAGGGGCACCGCACGTCGATCTCGCTGGAACCGGAATTCTGGCAGGCGCTGCGGGAAATCGCACGGGCGCGCGACATGGCGATCAACGCGCTGGTGGCCGAGATCGACGTGGCGCGTGGCACCTCCACGGGGCTGGCCTCGGCGATCCGGCTTTATGTGTTGCGGGACATAAGGGCGCGTTTACCCCGTCAGCCCTAGCGTCGGCGCATGTCCGTCCCGACCATACCCGCGCCGCTTTCCGCCCACGCCTGGATGCGCCATGTCTTCAGCTCGAAGGCGGCACGCGACGGCGGCGTGGTGCGGCGCAGCATCCGCGACATCGAACGCTTCGTCGGCCGCGCGGCCTTCGAGGCGGAACTCAGACGCCGCGGCTATCGCGCGGTCGAGAACGCCGGGCAGCTGGTGGTGTTCTGCAACCAGGAGTCCGTGCGTCAGGTGCTGTAGCCGTTTTCTTGCAAGAAAACGGACCGGAAACTTGGAATTTTCCGGGGCCGGCTCAGGCGACGGAGGCGCGGTAGATCTGGTCGACGTTCGATCCCAGGGCAGACTCAAACTCCGCGTCGGACATCTTCGCGTTCAGCCCCTCGGTCAGCGCCCGGCTGAAGCTGGCGATCATGCCCGAGTTCTGCGCCAGCTTCTCGGAAGCCTCGTCGGTCGAATACCCGCCCGAAAGCGCCACGATGCGCAGGATGCGCGGGTCTTGGGCGAGCTGGTCGTAGAGCCCCGCCTGGGTCGGAAGCGTCAGCTTGAGCATGATCTCGGCGCCCTCGGGCAGCGTGTCGAGGTGCGCCTCGATTTCCTGCTTCAGCATCTCCTCGGCCTCGGCCTTGGTGGGCGAGTGGATGTCGACCTCGGGCTCCAGGATCGGCACCAGCCCGGCGGCAAGCACAGTGGCGCCAACCTCGAACTGCTGTGCGACGATCGCCTTGATGCCAGCCGCGTCGGCCTCCTGAATCACCGAGCGTTCCTTGGTTCCGAAGATCCCCTTGGCCACAGCCTCCTTCAGCAGATCCTCGAGACCGGGCATCGGCTTCATCAACTGCACCCCGTCGCTGGCGGCCTGCAGTCCCTTGTCGATCTTCAGGAACGGCACGATCCCCCGCTCTCTCCAGAGCAGTTCCGCCACCGGCGTCCCGTTGATTTCGTTCTGCATCGTGCGCTCGAAGAGGATCGCGCCGATCACCTTTTCGCTGGTGAACGCGTCGGCGAGAATGATCCGGGACCGCATCTCGTGGATGCGCGCGAACATCTCCTCGTCTCCGGCGTAATCCGACGGCTCGACGCCGTAGAGGCTCAGCGCCTTGGGCGTGGAGCCGCCCGACTGGTCCAGGGCCGCGATGAAGCCCTGTCCGGATTTCATCTGGTCACGCATCTTGCCGAGATCGCTCATAATCGCTCCGTACTGATGATTCCAATCTGCCACTGAATAGAACAGGCGCAGACCGCTTGGTACATGTTAGCGGCAGACAAGGCGCAGGCGAATGCCGTCGCGCGCCCGAACCGTCAGATGGGCGACCGGAACGGGCCGATCGCCCGCGACCGGTTCTAGCCGGAATGCGTTAACGAGGCGCGAAAGGATCAGCGGGCCTTCGATCATCGCGAATCCGGCCCCGGGGCAGACCCGCGGCCCGGAACCGAAAGGCATGTAGGCTGTGCGCGCGCTGTGCTGGCCGTCTTGGGTCCGCCAGCGCCCCGGATCAAAGGCGTCGGGGTGCGACCAGAGCCGTTCATGGCGCTGCAAATGCCAGGGACTCAGCACCACCTGGGCGCCGCGCAGCACACGCCGGCCGCGCCAGTCGGCGTCCCGACTGGCCTCGCGCACCATCATCGGCACCGGGGGGTAGAGCCGCAGCGTCTCACGAAAGACGTCGCGGCTGATCGGCCCGGCCGCCATCGGGTCCTCGCCCGCGTCGCGCCGATCGGCGGCCTCGTGCGCAACCTTCTCCTGCCAGTCGGGGTTCTCGGCCAGTAGGTAGAGCGCCCAGGCCAGCGCCGCGGCGCTGGTCTCGTGACCGGCCAGAAAGAAGATCGCCACCTGGTCGACCATCTCATCGGGCGAAAAGCATCGACCGGTCTCGGTGTCCGGCGTCGTCATGATGCGCGTGGCGAGATCGTCGGGCGCGGTCCCGTCCGCGATCCGGTCCACGCGCTCGGACACCAGTGCAGCGATCCGTCCGCGAAGGTCGCAGGCGGCGGCGCGCACGGCACGCTGCGGACGGCGCGGCCACCAGCGCGGCAGCGGCACCAGAGCGGCGAGGGTCAACACCGGCTGGGCACGCTGATAGGCGCGGAACCCATCGAAAACTGCGCGCGCCGCCCGGTCCTCGATCGGAACCGAGAACAGCGTGCGAAAGATCACGTCGGCGGCGGCATGGCTGGCTTCCGCCTCGATCTCGACAACCTCGCCAGCCCGTCCTCGCAGCCGGTCTACCGCGGCCTCCGCGGCCGCCGCGATGGCCGGAACCGCGGCGGCGATGCGTCCGCGCGCGAAGGCCGGGTCGATGATCCGGCGCTGGCGCGCCCATTCGGCACCGTTGCTCAGGAACACCGATCGACCCAGCAGCGGCCGCAGCCCCTCCGCCACGCGGTCCGACTTCGGAAAGTCGTCCGGCCGGTCGACCGTGATCTGCCGGACAAGATCGGGCTGGTTCACGAGGTAGCTTCGGAAGAACGGCGTCCGGAACTCCGCCATCCACGCCCGGTAGAGCCGGTCCGGCTGGGCCGACAGGATGTCGGCGCGAAAAAGCCGCGCGTAGCGCCAGAGCGGCACATCCCCGGCGCGGCCCGAGGGTTTCGGCGGCAGCGTCATGCGGCGATGGACGTGTACCCGCTGAGCGGCCGGGTCCGGCGCGAGCGGGAGGCCGGGCGGCCGGCAAAACGCGCCCCGAGCGTCAGTGGCCCGGCGGTCACGCGGAAATAGTCGTAGTCCTTGGGCCGGTCGAAGGCGCAGAGGTACTGAAAATGCAGGCGGAAAAACCGCCAGCGCAGGGCGCGCCGGCGCTCGGGGCCGAGCGTCTGGGTGAAGGCGGCCGAGAAGACCAGCGGCCAGCGCGCGGTCTCTGGTGCGACGCCGGACACCGCGACGGGATCGCAAAGCGCGAAGGCGCAGCCGTCTCCCGGGGCGCTGACGTCGACCCAGGCGATGCGATCCTGACCGGCCATCAGTCTCAGATTGGCCCGCAGCGTGTGCGCCCCGGGCAGGAACGAGACCATCGGGATCACCTGCCCGAGGGTCAGCAGCGACAGCGCAGGTCCCGCGTCTGGCACGCGCGCCGTTCGCAGCAACGGGCCTAGCGTGGAGACCGCGAGCTGCGCGCCCGACGAATGGCCGACAACCAGCACCTCGTCGACATCCTCGTTCAGGGCCGCCGCAATCCGCTCTCGGAAGTCGTCAAGGCGACGCTCCAGCACTGGCGGTGTCGCACCGTGCCTACTGGCGGCGAAAGCATAATCCTGCATCAGGTAATGCGCGAAGAGGCGCCCGTCCCGCGCCCGAAACAGGCGCAAAACGGCCCAGGCGGTCGCGACACCGAGGGCAATTGGTAGCACCCAAACAACGCCGCCCTGCGAAGCGGGCCAGACATGTTGCAGAA
Organism: Roseobacter sp. FCG-D35; assembly: GCF_033436665.1. Classification (NCBI taxonomy): domain Bacteria; kingdom Pseudomonadati; phylum Pseudomonadota; class Alphaproteobacteria; order Rhodobacterales; family Roseobacteraceae; genus Roseobacter; species Roseobacter sp. FCG-D35. The sequence goes on along the minus strand of NZ_JAWQFO010000001.1, from coordinate 42,260 downwards.
CCTCCGCCACGACCCGGCCTGCAAGCACTGCGACGAGCAACTGCACCAGCAGCATCCCAACAGGGTAGAGCGCGGCCAGAACCGGCCCCTTGCGCAACCTTGCGAGGCGCAGGAAGGCCCCGGTGGAGAGATAGACCCAGACGGTGCGGAACAGCGCGATGTAGCTCGATAGAATGCCGCCGCGCATGCTGTCGCGGACGATATCGCACCAGCCCAGCACCTCGAACTCGCTGACCGTTCGGGCGCCGTCAATCATCGTCTCGACCTGCCAGGTGACCGCGCCGGCCCGCGCGGTCTCGCCGGGGTGCATGGTCAAGACGTAGCCCGAGAGGCGCGCCTGTTCGGCAGCCTCGCGGCGATAGAGTTCGCGGTAGCGTCGGGCCGGCACCGGGTCGAAGCCCGGGATGCAGAACACCCGGCGCCGCCGGACCGGCGCGGGTTCGCTCATGTGAGGGCCTCGATCATGGGCGCAGACTAGACCGGAACTTTGCCCGGCGTAAGCCGCCTATCCCAGCGTCGCCAGCGCCGGGAAGGTTTCGAGCAGCCACCAGGAGAAGGTGGTAAAGGCCCCGCTGACCAGCGCCACGCCGACCAGTACTAAGAGCCCACCCATGACACGCTCGATGGCGTGCATGTGCCGCTTGAGCCGGTTCATCACACCGACCGCACGGGTGATGAACATCGCGGCCAGCAGGAAAGGGATCCCGAGGCCCGCCGCGTAGAGCCCCAGAAGAAAGGTGCCGCGCCCCACCGAGGCCTCGGAGGCCGCCAGCGACAGGATCGCGCCGAGTTGCGGGCCGATGCAGGGTGTCCAGCCGAAGGCGAATGCGAGCCCCAGGACATAGGCCCCGAAGCTCGATCCACCGCGGTCGCCGGCATCCATCCTCGCCTCGCGGTCGAGAAACGGGATCCGGAACAGTCCCAGGAAATGCAGCCCGAAGACGATCACGACGAGCCCGGAGACCTGGGTGAAGAGGATCTGGTTCTGAAGGAAAAACGCCCCGAAGGCCGAGGCCGTGAAGCCGAGAATCAGGAAGACGGTCGACAGGCCCAGCACGAAAAAGAGCGCCGCGATGGTCGCGCGGCGGCGTGCAGCACTTGTGCCCTCCATCTCGCCCAGGCTGACGCCGCTCATGTAGGCGAGGTAGGGCGGAACGATCGGCAGGACGCAGGGGCTGAGAAAGCTGATGATCCCGGCCAGCATGGCGACCGCCATGGCCGGCAGGAGGCTGGCATCGATGATCTCTATCCCGAACATGGAATCTCCCTTAGGCCATTCTTGCAGGTCCGTCACGCGCCGGCGCGTCACATCCTTGTGGACAGGCTGAAACATCGCCCCTATGCCGTCGGACATGACCGACGACCGCTTCTTTCTCGATGCCACCGGGCTGCTGTGCCCCCTGCCCGTCCTGAAGGCCCGCAAGCGCCTGATGTCGCTGTCGCCGGGCGAGACCCTGACCGTGCAGGCCGATGATCCGGCGGCCATCGTCGACGTGCCGCATTTCTGCGCCGAAGCCGGCCATACGCTGGTGTCGACCGAGACGGACGGGCCCGTCCAGACCTACGTGATCTGCAAGACCTGACACCGCAACGGAAAAGGCAGGCCCGAAGGCCTGCCTGACTTTCTGCGTCCGGTGTCGGGCGTCAGCCGCCCAGAGACCACCAGCCGCGCCGCTTGGGCTTCTGTTCTGCCGGTTCCTCGGCCGCGACCGGTTCCGTCTCGGGTTCGGGTGCGGGCTCCGAGGCCGGTTCGGACTGGGTGTTGGCCGGCTCCGGCGTCGCCTCGGGCTGCTCGAGGTCGAGTGGCTCGGCCTGAGGCTCTTCCGGCGCTTCGGCGGCATCAGCGGGCGTTTCTGCGGCATCCTCTTCAGGCGCGGGCGCGCGCGCCGCCTCGGTCGTTTCGGCCTCGGGCGCCTCCACGGCAGTCGCGGCGGCGGCGTGCTCCTCGGCCGGCTCGGCCTTCTTGCGGCTGCGGCTGCGCGATCTCTTCGGCTTCGGCGCGGCTTCTGCCGTCTCGGCCTCTTCCGCAACTACAGTGTCACCCGAGACGTCAGCCGTCTCGGCGATCTCCGCCGCGTCCTCGGACTTGCGGCTGCGCGAGCGGCTGCGGCTGCGCGACTTCTTCGGCTTCTCGGAGGCCTCGGCCTCCTCTGCCGGCGAATCGCTTTCGGCAGGCGTCTGCGCCTCGTTAGACACCTTTTCGCCCTCGGACGCGTCGCCGTCCTGATCCGTGTCGGACCCGTTCTCGGCATCGGTCTGCTGCTCGGCTCCGGAGGACTTTCCGCGTCCGCGACGCCGACGGCGGCGGCGCCGCTTCGGCTTGCCCTCGCCATCGTCCCCGCCGCTCTGGGTCTCGGCATCCGGAGCCGCGGGTGCTTCTTCGGCCACCGGCTCTTGCGCCTCGTCTTCGTCGACCTGGTCCATCAGCGACGTGTCGACCGACACCACTGGGGCCGCAATCGGCACCGTGCGTGTTGCCGTCTTGAACTTCTCGAGCGAGAAGTCCGGACTGACCAAGGCCGGATCGCCTTCGATCCGCACGGCCATGCCGTAGCGCGCTTCGATCTGGGCGATGTGTTCGCGCTTCTGGTTCATCAGGAAGTTGGCGATGCCCACCGGCGCGCGCACGAGCACCTCGCGCGAACGCTTGCGCGTGCCCTCTTCCTCGACCTGGCGCAGAACCGACAGCGCGAGGTTGTCGTCCGAGCGGATCAGGCCGGTACCGTGGCAGGCCGCGCAGGGCTGCGTCGTCGCCTCGATCATGCCGGGGCGCAGGCGCTGGCGCGACATTTCCATCAGACCGAAGCCCGAGATCCGCCCGATCTGGATACGGGCGCGGTCGGTCTTGAGCTTTTCCTTGATACGCTTCTCGACCGAGGCGTTGTTCTTGCGCTCGTCCATGTCGATGAAGTCGATCACGATCAGCCCGGCAAGGTCGCGCAGGCGCAATTGCCGCGCCACCTCGTCGGCGGCCTCGAGGTTGGTCTTGAGCGCGGTCTGCTCGATCGAGCCTTCCTTGGTCGCCCGGCCCGAGTTGACGTCGATGGCCACCAGCGCCTCGGTGACACCGATCACGATATAGCCGCCCGAGGGCAACTGTACCGTGGGGTTGAACATGCCCGCCAGATAGCTTTCCACCTGGTAGCGCGCAAAGAGCGGCAGGCTTTCGGCGTAGAGCTTCACGTTCTTCGAGTGGGACGGCATGATCATCTTCATGAAGTCCTTGGCGATGCGATAGCCGCGCTCGCCCTCGACCAGAACTTCGTCGATGTCCCGGTTGTAGAGATCGCGGATCGAGCGCTTGATGAGGTCGCCTTCCTCATAGATCTTCGCCGGCGCGATGCTTTTCAGCGTCAGCTCGCGGATTTGCTCCCAGAGCCGCTGCAGATACTCGTAATCGCGCTTGATCTCGGCCTTGGTCCGCTTGGCGCCCGCCGTGCGCACGATCAGGCCCGCACCCTGCGGCACGTCGATTTCCGAGGCGATTTCCTTGAGCTTCTTGCGGTCCGCCGCATTGGTGATCTTGCGCGAGATGCCGCCACCGCGCGCGGTATTGGGCATCAGAACGCAGTAGCGGCCGGCGAGGCTGAGATAGGTGGTGAGCGCGGCGCCCTTGTTGCCGCGTTCTTCCTTGACCACCTGAACCAGCAGGATCTGGCGAACCTTGATCACTTCCTGGATCTTGTAGCGGCGCGGGCGCGGCTTGCGCACCGGGCGCAGGTCCTCGGAGTCGTCCTCCTCGGCCACGGATTCGATGGTTTCGTCGCGCTCGGCAGCGTCGGCGGCACCGTCTTCTTCGTGATCGTCATCCGACTCGTCTTCGTTGGCGCGCGCTGCGTCGCCGTCGTCCGAAGCGTCCGCGTCACCGGCTTTGACATCCGGCGTGTCGCCGCTGTCGCCTTCCGGCTCCTCGACCGGGGTCTCGCCGACCCGTTCCATGGGCGAGACGCCTTCGTCCTCGTCCTCGAGGTCGACGGTCTCCATACCCGAGATTTCGCGCGTGGTCGTCGCGTCCTCGCTCGCGGTCTCCGCGGCCTTGGACTTCGAGCGGCCGCGCGAGCGCGACCGCTTCTTTGGCTTCTCTTCGTCCTCTTCGCTTTCCTTCTGCGCCTCGGCATAGGCGCGCTCTTCCTCCATCAGCGCCTGACGGTCGGCGATGGGGATCTGGTAATAGTCGGGATGAATTTCCGAGAACGCCAGGAAGCCGTGGCGGTTTCCGCCGTATTCGACGAACGCCGCCTGCAGCGACGGTTCGACTCGGGTTACCTTGGCGAGATAGATGTTTCCGGCGAGTTGCCGCTTGTTTTCGGATTCGAAGTCGAACTCCTCGACCTTGTTTCCGTCCACCACCACGACGCGGGTCTCTTCCGCGTGGGTGGCATCGATGAGCATTTTCTTTGCCATTTATCCATTGTGCACGCACCGGCGCCCCGTCTGCGCAATGGCTGGCGGGGGGGCGGGCTGTGTCTTGTCAGGGCGATATGTGACGCGTGCGCGGCGCGGCCCGGTGGGGCAATCGCCTGTCTGCTCGATGCATCTGCGCGCGTCATCGCGGTTCTTCTCCGATGCGGGCGCTGGAAAGCGGCCGCGCATCCATTGTGAAAACTGAAGGTCTTGGGGCGAGTCGCCTTGCAACGGTTCAGCGGTTCGGTGGCCGTTTCCGACCCTATCGGTCTGTCCCGGCGGCGCGGGAAACCGCACCATGCACCAGGTCAGCGAAACTCATACGGGGAAGGACGATCATTCGACCCTTTCCCCGGTGGCTTCTAGATAAAGCCACGATGTCACAAAACGCAATGGCGAATGTGGCGCGAAACGCGAGAGTTTTCCACAACGCCCGCAATTAAGACAAAGTTTCAGCCACTTAAGACACAACCCTTGCGGGCACCAGGCTGCGCGCGATTGTCACAGATAGTCCGAGCGCTGCAGGCCGTACTTGGCCATTTTTTCGTTCAGTGTCCGGCGCGGCAGGCACAGTTCGTCCATCACCGACGAGATCGACCCCTTGTGCCGGCGCATGGTGTTATCGATCAGCATGCGCTCGAAGGCCTCTACATATTCCTTGAGCGGCTTGCCTTCGGTCGTCATCACCGGCTGCATCTCGTCATGGTCCGACATCAGCAGCGATGCGATGGTCCCAGATCCGCGCCGCGACTGCAGAACCGCGCGTTCGGCGACATTGATCAGCTGGCGCACGTTACCCGGCCACGGCGCCTGCAGCAGTTGCGCCGCCTCCTGGGCCGAGACCTTGGGCGCGTCGCAGCCGTATTCGTCAGCAAACTGGTCGCTGAGACGGGTGAACAGCGTCAGGATGTCCTCGCCGCGCTGGCGCAGCGGCGGCACAGTGATGCGTAGCGCCGCAAGCCGATAAAAGAGATCCGGACGCAGCGCATCCTCGCAGGTGCGCCCCGCTTCCTGCAGGTTGCAGATCGCGACGATGCGGGTTTCGGCGGGTGTTCCCTGTTCGTTGATGACGCTCAGTAGCCGCGCCTGCAGCGTTTCGCTCAGCGCCTCCACGTCCTCGAGCACCAGCGTGCCGCCGCGCGCCTCCTCGATCGCCGGCAGCTGGGCATCCTCGGGCTGCATCGGGCCGAACAGCCGCTTGGACAGCGCGTCCTCTTCGAAGGCGCTGCAACTGACCAGCACGAACTTCTTGCCGGCGCGAGAGCCCACGGCATGCAGCGCGTGGGCGACCAGCGTCTTGCCGGTGCCGGTCTCGCCGTCGATCAGCACGTGACCGTCGGCCTGGCCGAGATCGAGAATGTCCTCCCGCAGGCGCTCCACGACCGGGCTCTGGCCGATCAGTTTCTTCATCAGCTGCGAGCCGTCCGACAGTTCGCGGCGCAGCGCGCGGTTGTCCATCACCAGCCGGCGCGCGCTCGTCGCCTTCTTGGCAAGCTCGCTCATCCGGTCCGGATTGAACGGTTTCTCGAGAAAGTCGAACGCGCCCACACGCATCGCCTCGACCGCCATCGGCACATCGCCGTGACCGGTGATCATGATGACGGGCAGCGCGGAATCGTTGCCCATCAGCTTTTTCAGGAACTGCATGCCGTCCATGCCCGGCATCTTGATGTCGGAAATCACGATCCCCGGATACTCCGGGCCCAGCACCTTGAGCGCGTCCTCGGCGCTCGAGAAGGTCTCGGTGTCATAGCCGGACAGCGCGAGCCACTGGCTGATCGACTGCCGCATGTCCTGTTCGTCGTCCACGATCGCGATTTTCATGGCCTGTGTCATGGCTTACTCCGCCGCTTGTGTCGTCTGGTCGTCGCCCATGATGGGCAATTGCATCTCGAAAACCGCGCCGCCGTTCTGGCCGTTGCGCGCCGTCAGCCGTCCGCCGAGGTCGCTGACGATCCCCGAGGAGATGGCGAGCCCCAGGCCCACTCCGTCTCCCGGCTGCTTGGTCGTGTAGAAGGGCTCGAAGAGGGCGTCGAGATCCTCGATCCCCGGCCCGTTGTCCCGCACGGTCAGCGTTGCCGTTTCCCCCGCCGACAGGATGATGTCAACCTTGGGATTGCGTTCGGACTTGGTGGCGTCGATGGCATTGCGCAAGAGGTTGACCATTACCTGCTCGATGCGCAAACGGTCGCCGACGACGCGCACGGGATCGTCCGGCATGATGCGCGAGATCTGCACCTGGCGCTGGCGCAGCTGCGGCTCCATCATCGACAGTGACGAGGCCAGAGCCTCTTTCATGTCGACCGGTGCAAAGGCTTCGGCGCCCTTGCGCGCATAGGACTTGAGCTGCCGCGTGATCGCGCCCATGCGCTCGATCAGGTCGTCGATGCGCCCAAAGGAAGACAGCGCTTCCTCGGGCCGGTTGCGCCTCAGCAGAAGTCGCGCGCCGGCAAGGTACGTCTTCATCGCCGCAAGCGGCTGGTTCAGTTCGTGGCTCACCGCGGCAGACATTTCGCCCAGCGCTGCAAGCTTGCTCGATTGCTCCAGCGTCTGCTCGGCCACCGCCAGCGTCTCCTGCACGCGCTTGCGCTCGGCGATCTCGCGCTGGAGCGCGAGGTTCAGCGCCCGAAGTTCGGCGGATTCGCGCTGGAACAGCGCCATGCGCAGGGTCGTGCGCCGGTTCAGCGCATAGAAACTGAGCGCCAGAAGCAGCGCGAAGCCCATGATTTCCAGCGCCAGAACCCCGTTCACCCGCTCGCGCACCGAGGCGTAGGTAGTGAAAGACGTCATGCGCCAGCCGCGGAACGGAATCCGGTTCTCGAGGCGCATCACCGCCTCGCCCTGCAGATAGGCGTCCGGCGGCAGCGCCGTCCAGTCGGCCGTCGCCTGGATCGCGCGTTCGATGGCGTTCTGCGGGGTCTGGCGCGCCAGTGCCGCCTCTTCGGTCAGCCCGCGCCAGCGCGGCTCGGTCGTCAGGATGATGGCCCCGGTGCTATCGGTCACGATGACCGCGTCCGAAATCCCCGCCCAGGCGCGCTCGAACTTCTGCAGATCGACCTCGACGGCGATGACCCCGGTGACTTCGGACCCGCTTTGCACGCGCCGCGAATAATAAAAGCCGAACCCGCCGCCCTCGCGTTGCACGACGGAGAAGACGGTCGCGTTCGAGCGGATCGCCTCGACGAAAAACCCCTCGGCCTTGTGCAGCTGGCCCAGTCGGTTGCGATCGGTCGCGGCGACGGTGCGCCCATCGACATCCATCAGGATCAGCGAGGCGGCGCCGATCTCCTCGACGAACGAAATGAGCCGACGCGTCGAGGCCGTGTAATCCGCGGTATCGAGCGCCTGGATCAGCGAAGGATCGCGCGCCAGAAGCTGCGGCACGATGGCGTTCTGGCGCAGCTCGGACAGCAGGTTGCCGCTGTAGAGGGCAAGGCGCAATTCCGCGCGCGTGCGCGTGCTTTCGGTGAAACGGTCGGTCAGCAGGCGGTTGGTGACGTAAACGGTGATCGTGGCCAGCACCAGAAGCAGCGCAAGCGCCACGCGCACGCGCCAGTTCATCTTGGGCGTCTTGCGCTCGGTATTTGCGTTGCCGCTCATTGCCGCAATCTACGCCTGCGGCGCGACGCGCTCAAGTCAGGCCGGCGTCAGAGCACCTGCGAGTGCGCGAAAGAGCGCCTGTCCATCGGTGCCGCCGTGACCGCTGTCCGCGGCCCGTTCGGGGTGCGGCATCATGCCGAGCACCCGGCGGTTCTCCGACAGGATGCCGGCGATGTCCGCCCGCGCCCCGTTCGGATTCTCGGTATAGGTGAAGGCGATGCGGTCGTCGCCATTCAGGCGCGCCACGGTGTCGTCGTCGGCAAAGTAGTTGCCGTCGTGATGCGCGATCGGGATATCGATCACGTCGCCGGCATTGTAGCCTTGGGTGAAGGGCGAGGCAGACGTCTCGACCTTCAGTCCGACGGTCCTGCAGATGTATTTCAGCCCCGCGTTGCGCAGCAAGACGCCGGGCAGCAGCCCGGTTTCGGTCAGCACCTGGAAGCCGTTGCAGATCCCGATGGCATACCCGCCGCGCTCGGCATGGGCGACGACCGAGCGGCAGATCGGAGACTTCGCGGCGATCGCGCCGCAGCGCAGGTAGTCACCGAAGGAAAAGCCGCCCGGAATGCCGACGATATCGACGCCCTGCGGCAGGTCGGTGTCCTTGTGCCAGACCATCGACACCCTGGCCCCGGCTTGTTCGAAGGCGACGGCGAGGTCGCGGTCGCAGTTCGATCCCGGAAAGACGACGACCGCGGCGTGCATCACGCGATCTCCACCGTGTAGGATTCGATCACCGTGTTCGCGAGCAGCTTTTCGCACATCGCGGTCACGTCGGCTTCGGTGGCGCCCTCCTCGAGGTCGAGCTCGATCACCTTGCCCTGGCGCACGCCCTTGACCCCGTCGAAACCCATCGCGCCGAGCGCGTGGCGCACCGCCTCGCCCTGCGGATCGAGCACCCCGTTCTTGAGCATCACATGCACCCGTGCCTTCATTTGCGCCTCGCCCGCTTTCTGTCGTCCAGTATGATGATCCCGGCCGGCCGCAGTCAGTTGATCAGCGTCGGCTTGGTGATTTGGCCCGTGGTCTTCGGCATCACGCCAAGCCGGCGCGCGACCTCGGTGTAGGCATCCGTCAGGTTGCCCAGGTCGCGCCGGAAGACGTCCTTGTCGAGCTTCTGACCGGTCTCGATATCCCACAGCCGGCAGCTGTCGGGGCTTATCTCGTCGGCCACCACGAGGCGCTGGAAATCGCCGTCGTAGATGCGCCCGATCTCGATCTTGAAGTCGACGAGCCGGATGCCGACGGCCAGCATCACGCCCGAGAGGAAATCGTTGACCCGCAGCGCCAGGCTCAGCATGTCGTCCATGTCCTGCTGGCTGGCCCAGCCGAAGGCCGCGATGTGCTCTTCGGTGACCAGCGGGTCGCCGAGCTTGTCGTCCTTGTAGCAGTACTCGACGATCGGGCGCGGCAGCTGCATGCCTTCCTCGAGGCCGAGGCGCTTGGCCATCGAGCCCGCGGCATAGTTGCGCACGATCACCTCGAGCGGGATGATCTCGACCGAGCGCACGAGCTGCTCGCGCATGTTCAGGCGACGTATGAAATGCGTCGGCACGCCGATCTGCTGGAGGCCGGTCATGAAGAATTCGCTGAGGCGGTTGTTGAGTACGCCCTTGCCGTCGAAAACCGCCTTTTTCTCGGCGTTGAAGGCGGTCGCGTCGTCCTTGAAATACTGCACGATCGTGCCCGGTTCGGGGCCTTCGTACAGGATCTTCGCCTTGCCTTCGTAGATTTTCTTGCGTCGGGCCATGGGCACACCTGTGGGATCGCAAAGCGGGGTCATCCCGCCTCGTCCGCGCACCTCATAGTGCAAGCCCCGCAATGCTGCAAGCAAGCGCGCACTTGTGTTGGCCTGCGGCAGAACGCATATGTGGGTCAACGCTCTACAGACAACCGGGGAGACCACCGCATGAGCACTTTCGACGACCGCGAGAACGCCTTCGAGAACAAGTTCGCGCATGACGCCGAGATGCAGTTCAAGGCCGAGGCACGGCGCAACCGCCTGCTGGGCCTCTGGGCCGCCGAACTGATGGGGCTGGAGGGCGATGCCGCCACCAGCTACGCCGCGGAAGTGGTGAAAGCCGATTTCGAGGAGGCCGGCGACGAGGACGTCTATCGCAAGGTGTCGGGCGACCTCGGCGACAAGGCCGACGAAAAGACCATCCGCTCCAAGATGGTATTGCTGATGACCGAGGCCAAGGCGCAGATCCTGCAGGAAGTGAAGTAGACCCACCCCTTCGCCGGACAGTATCTTCACGGGCGCCCTCGGGCGCCCGTTTTGGTTAAAGCCGGTCGCGCGGCTCATGTTGATGATGAGATTTATGCATTTGCCTCCCTGCCGTTGCCGTGACAGGAAGCGCGCGACGTCCCCGGAGATCCGACCCATGGAAAACCCGCTCATCGCGCTCCTGTCCGAGCGCGGCACCCTGCTGGCCGATGGCGCCACCGGCACCAACCTGTTCAACATGGGGCTGATGTCGGGCGATGCGCCGGAGTTGTGGAACACAGACCAGCCGAAAAAGATCGAGGCGCTCTACCGCGGCGCGGTCGAGGCCGGCAGCGACCTGTTCCTGACCAACTCCTTCGGCGCCAACGCCTCGCGCCTCAAGCTGCACGGGGCCGAGAAGCGCGCGCACGAACTCTCCCGCGTTGCTGCCGAGATCGGGCGCGAGGTCGCCGAAACCGCCGGGCGCAAGGTGATCGTCGCAGGCTCGGTCGGCCCCACCGGCGAGATCATGCAGCCCGTCGGCGCTCTGAGCCATGCGCTGGCCGTCGAGATGTTCCACGAGACCGCCGATGGCCTCAAGGCCGGCGGCGCGGATGTCGGTTGGCTCGAGACCATCAGCGCCCCAGAGGAGTTTCGCGCCGCGGCCGAGGGCTTCGCGCTGGCCGGGCTCGATTGGTGCGGCACGATGAGCTTCGACACCGCCGGGCGCACCATGATGGGCGTGACCAGCGCCGACATGGTCAAGCTGGTGGGCGATCTCGACAATCCGCCGATGGCTTTCGGCGCGAATTGCGGCACCGGGGCTTCGGACCTCTTGCGCACCGTGCTGGGCTTTACGGCACAGGGGCCGGAAAAGCCGATCATCGCCAAGGGCAATGCCGGCATCCCGAAATACGTCGAAGGTCACATCCATTACGACGGCACGCCGGACCTGATGGCCGACTACGCCGTCATGGCACGCGCGTGTGGCGCGCGGATCATAGGCGGCTGCTGCGGCACCATGCCCGAGCACCTGCGCCACATGCGCGAGGCGCTGGACACCCGGCAGATGGACCACGCGCCCTCGCTCGAAGAGATCGTGGACCGTCTGGGCGCCTTTTCGTCGGCAAGCGACGGCACCGGCGAGGATGCGGGCGAGGCCCGTGCCGCGCGGCGCGCCGGACGCCGCCGCCGGGGCTGAGCGGTCAGAACAGCGAAAGCTGCGCGCTGTCGCGCGCTGGCGCGGCGAAGAGATCGCAGCGCATCGGCGGAAGCGATGTCTTCAGTCTCAGCCGCCGCACCGCCACCTCGAAGCGCCGCGCGACGATCTCGGCATAAGGCCCCTCGCCGCGCATCCGGTGACCCCAGCGCGCGTCGTAATCCTTGCCGCCGTGCATTTCGCGCAGGCACGCCATGATGCGCCCGGCACGGTCCGGGAAAACCCGGTCCAGCCAGTCGCGCACCAGCGGCGACACCTCGCGTGGCAGGCGGAGCATGATCCAGCTGGCGCTGCGCGCGCCTGCCTCGCGTCCGGCCTGCAGAATTGCCTCGAGCTCCGGATCGGTGAGCGCCGGGATCATCGGCGCGGCCATCACCCGCACCGGGATCCCCGCCCCGGCCATGCGCCGGATCGTCTGCAGGCGCCGCGCCGGCGCCGGGGCGCGCGGCTCCATCAGCCGCGACAGTTTCGGATCGAGGGTGGTCACCGACATCCCGACGCGCACCAACCCGCGCCGCGCCATGTCCGACAGGACGTCGATGTCGCGCTCGATCAGCGTGCCCTTGGTGACGATCGCCACCGGATGGCCCGTCTCGGCCAGAACCTCGAGGCAGGCCCGCGTGATCCGGTACTCGGCCTCGATCGGCTGGTAGGGATCGGTGTTGGTGCCCATCGCCAGCGGCGCAGGCCGGTATGCGCGCGCCCCGAGTTCGCGCCGCAGCACCTCCGCCGCGCCGGGCCGGGCCACCAGCCGTGTCTCGAAGTCGAGCCCGGGCGACAGGCCGAGATAGGCATGGCTCGGGCGCGCGAAGCAGTAGACGCACCCGTGTTCGCAACCACGATAGGCGTTGAGCGACCGGTCGAACGGCAGATCGGGCGAGCTGTTGTAGGTGATGACGCTGCGCGGGCGTTCCTCGCTGATCTGCGTGCGCAGCACCGGCAGCGCCTCGCCGTCGCCGTCCCAGCCGTCATCCACCGCCTCGCGGGTATGGGCTTCGAAGCGGCCAGCCGCGTTGGTCGCCGCGCCGCGCCCCTTCATCCGATGCCGTCTCCGCTCGATATCCATGCTGTTTGACTAGAACAATACAAGAACATTTGCAATCTCGATGCACCCTGCGCTGTACGGCGCGCCCGCGTGGCGCTAGGAACGAAACACGCGTCGCGCATCACGCCGCGCATGTCGCAATTCGGAAAGTCCGCCTGCGACGTTCTGTCAAAAGGGGCGCAATCGGGGATCCGCCCCGCCCCGGCGCTTGCAAAGGAAGGCCCATGTCGGACGAAGACGAAATCATCCTTTCGGAACTGGACGATGACGAACTCGTCCAGCAGATGTTCGACGACCTCTACGACGGGTTGAAGGAAGAGATCGAGGAAGGCGTCAACATCCTTCTCGAACGCGGATGGGAGCCCTACGACATTCTCACCAAGGCGCTTGTCGGCGGCATGACCATCGTCGGCGCGGACTTCCGCGACGGGATCCTCTTCGTGCCCGAAGTGCTTCTGGCCGCGAACGCGATGAAGGGCGGCATGGCGATCCTCAAGCCGTTGCTGGCCGAGACTGGCGCGCCGCGGGTCGGCAAGATGGTGATCGGAACCGTCAAGGGCGATATCCACGACATCGGCAAGAACCTGGTGTCGATGATGATGGAAGGTGCGGGTTTCGAGGTCGTCGACCTCGGCATCAACAACGCGGTCGAGAAATATCTCGAGGCGCTGGAACGCGAGAAACCCGAGATCCTCGGCATGTCCGCCCTGCTGACGACGACGATGCCCTACATGAAGGTGGTCATCGACACGATGGTCGAACAGGGCATCCGCGACGACTACATCGTCCTGGTGGGCGGCGCCCCGCTCAACGAGGAATTTGGCAAGGCCATCGGGGCCGACGCCTATTGCCGCGACGCCGCCGTGGCGGTCGAGACCGCGAAGGAATTCGTCGGCCGCATGCACAACCGGCGCACCGCCTGAACGACACCGGGCCGCGCAGACCGCGGCCCGACGGCGTCAGGGCCTGCGCAAAACCTGCATGACCGCGACCATCACGATGCCGTAAAGCACGTGACCGACCAGCGCGACCCAAGTGATGCCGGTGAAGTTCAAAAAGAACGGCAGGCCGGCGACTGCGGTGATCCCGCCGATCGCGAAAACCCAGAGACCGAACCCGTAGACGGCGGACGGCAGCAGCCAGCCTCCGCGTCCGACAAACGCCTCCCAGGCCGGCCGGAAGACGAACAGCCAACCGATGGGGTATCCGAAGAGGCCTACGAGGTAGAAATGCATGAAGTAGCCCGCGAAGTCGCCGTTCGGCAGTCCCAGCGCGCCGAGCAGGCTCTTGGCAAGGCCGTGCGGCGACAGGTTGGCCCAGCCGAGACCGGGGCTGACCACCTGGCCCCAGAAATCGAAGGCCATCGTGGCGAAGACGCCGGCGATGAACATCAGTCCTAGCGTGTCGCGGTTCAGGGGCGGAAAGCGGCCCTCCCGGGCGATTGCAGTTGACGTACTCATGTGTTCGTCTCCTCATGACCAGAGGCGCGGCGCCTCCGCATCCCGCATCTGGGACGGTCGGCGCCGCGGGACAATGAATGCTGCAAGCTTACACGCAAAGGTCAGGAATGTGACGGAAAGCCCCCTGCCCGATCCGCAGACCCTCACCGAGGCCGGCATGTCGCCGCGCCGCGAGGGGCGCATCCTGCTGATCGCCTGCGGCGCACTGGCGCGCGAGATCCTCGATCTGCGCGCGATCAACGGCTGGACCCATCTCGACCTGACATGCCTGCCGGCCAAGCTGCACCTCTACCCCGAACGGATCACCGGTGCGGTGCGCGAAGCCGTCGCGCGCCACCGCGACGCGTACGCGGCGATCTTCGTGGTCTACGCCGATTGCGGCACGGGCGGCGACCTCGCAAAGGCCTGCGACAAGATGGGGGTGGAGATGATCGCCGGCCCGCATTGCTACAGCTTCTTCGAAGGCAATGCCGCCTTCGCCGCCCGCGGCGACACCGACATGACCGCCTTCTACCTTACCGATTTCCTCGTCCGACAGTTCGACGCCTTCGTGATCCGCCCGATGGGTCTCGACCGGCACCCCGAACTCCGCGACATGTATTTCGGAAACTACACGAAACTCGTCTATCAGGCCCAGACCGACGATCCGGCCCTGACCGAAAAGGCGCGCGCCTGCGCCGACCGGCTCGGCCTCGCCTTCGAGCGCCGCTTCACAGGCTACGGCGACCTCGCCCCGGCCCTCGCCCGTCTCTGACCGCCCCCTCTCTGGTTCACAAATATCCCCGCCGGAGGCCCCGCGCCTTTTATGGAAAGACACAAGACGAAAAACCTGCCTTCCAGGGGAAGGCGCAAGACATCTCGTGGCGCCGCAGGCGCCCCCGCTCAGCCGGCAGCCACGCTGCGCAGGCGTTCGATCATCGCGCGCAACCCGTTCGAGCGCTGCGCCGAAAGATGGTCATTGAGCCCCAGCCGCGCCATTTCGGCGCGCGCGTCGACCGCCAGCGCGTCCTGCAGCGACAGGCCGTTATAAAGCTTGCGCAGCACCGCGATCAGCCCGTTGACGATCATCGCGTCGCTTTCGCCGTCGAACTCGAGAACGTCGCCCTCGGTGCGCACATGCAGCCAGACCTGGCTCGCACAGCCATCGACCTTGGTCGCGGGCACCTTCAGCGCCTGCGGCAGCGGGTCCATCGCCTTGCCCTGCTCGATCACGAAACGATAGCGGTCCTCCCAGTCCTCGAGGAACTCGAAATCCTCCACCAGCTCTTCGAACGCAGCACTTGCCATCCCGGACCCCTGTCGATGCGGCCCAGAGGTAGGTCCGCACGCGCCAAAGGTCCAGCCCCTTGACGCTTTTCAACACCGGGCCGATCGGTTAGGTCTCGACGGGAGCAGTTTCAACGGCAGGCGACATGCGCAGCACACTTTCCGTCCTTCTGGTTTCGGCCCTTCTCCTGCCGGCCTGCAACAGCAATCTCAACCCGGTCAACTGGTTCGGCAGCTCGACCCCGGCACCGGTAACGGAGCCGATCGAGGCGACGAACCCGCTGATCCCGACGCGCACCGGCCTTTTCGGATCGCGCCGGGCCGAGGTCGCGGTCTACCGCGGCACGCCGATCGACAGCATCACCGACCTCACCATCGAGCGGGTGCCCGGCGGGGCCATCGTGCGCGCTTCCGGGATCTCCGCCCGGCAGGGTGTCTACGACGTGCGCCTGACACCCGCCAACCCGGAGGTCGCGCCGGTCGACGGCGTTCTCACCTTCCGGCTCGAAGGATTGCGCAACCCTGAGGTCGCAAGTCAGGGCACACCGGCCTCGCGCGAAGTCACGGCGGCCCGCAAGATCACCGACAACACGCTGCGTGCGACGCACACGATCCGCGTCGAAGGGCTGCAGAACGCCCGCGTCTCCAGCCGCTAGGCGCCGAGATCGACGATCCGCACGTCGCTGCCGCTGGCAGCGAGCGCGATCTCGCCGTCGCACAGCCGCAGCGCGTCCGTGCCGAAAACTTCACGCCGCCAGCCCGACAGCGCCGGAACGTCGCGCTGACCCGCGGCGATCAGGTCGAGATCGGAGGCCGAGGCAATGAGCTTGGCCGCAACGCCCGAGCTTTCGGTCTTGGCCTTCAGCAGCACCCTCAGCAGATCCGCCAGCGCCGGGTTGACCTGCAGCTTGTCGCGCGACCGGTCGACCTGCGGCATCCGGTCCGGCGGACACGCCACCCCTGCCTTCACCGCTTCGATGATCCCCTCGGCGATGTCACCGCGCCGGGCCTCGCGCAGCAGCAGGCGGGCGCGCCCGAGCTCTTCGAGCGACTTGGGCTTCATCGAGGCAAGCTCGACCAGCGCGTCGTCCTTGAACACCCGGTTTCGCGGGATGTTGCGGGTCTGCGCGAAGCGCTCGCGAAAGGCGGCGAGTTCGCGCACAATGGCCAGGAACTTGGGCGAATTGGTGCGGGTCTTGACCCGGCGCCAGGCCTCGTCCGGTTCGGTCACATAGGTCTCGGGGCTGGTCAGGACCGCCAATTCCTCCTGCAGCCAGCGGCTGCGTCCCGACTCGGCGAGTTTCTGGGCGAGAAATTCGTAGATCACCCGCAGATGCGTCACATCGGCCAAGGCATAGCTTTTCTGTGCCTCCGACAGGGGCCGGCGCGACCAGTCGGTGAAGCGCGAGGTCTTGTCGAGCGATTGCTTGGCGATGCGCCGCACCAGCGTCTCATAGCCGGCCTGTTCGCCGAAGCCGCAGACCATGGCGGCGACCTGCGTGTCAAAAAGCGGTTCGGGAAAGACGCCGGCGTCGACATAGAAGATCTCGAGATCCTGCCTCGCGGCGTGAAAGACCTTGACCACAGAGGTGTCGCGGAACAGCTCGTAAAGCGGTTCGAGCGAAAGCGACTTCTCGAGCGGATCGACCAGAACCGCACCTTCGTCGCCCTCGCCCGGCATGGCCAACTGGATCAGGCAGAGCTTCGAGAAATAGGTGCGTTCACGCAAAAATTCCGTATCGACCGTGACGTAGTCATGTTGGGATGCGGCCTTGCAGAATTCCGCGAGGTCCTCGGTCTTGGTGATGGTTCTCATGCACTGCTTCTGTCTTGCTGGCGAGGTCCAGCAACAGCTACACGAGGCGCACCGGTTTGACCAGCGACGAGGCTCATGCCGCCAGCCGCACAGGCAGCCCTTCACCGGCCACGAAGCGGCGCAGGACCTCGGGATATAGCCGGTGCTCCATCGTCAGCACCCGCGCCGCGAGCGTCTCGGGCGTGTCGCCGGGCGCGATCGGCACCGTCGCCTGCCCGAGGATCGGGCCATCGTCGAGCTCCGGCGTCACCTCGTGGACCGTGCAGCCATGCAGGGCATCGCCCGCCGCCAGAGCACGGGCATGCGTGTCGAGCCCGCGGTACTTCGGCAGCAGCGATGGGTGGATGTTGAGCATCCGTCCCGCCCACGGCTCGACGAAACCCGCTGTCAGCTTGCGCATGAACCCCGCGAGACAGATCAGATCCGGCGCATGCGGGGCGATCGCCTCGGTCAGCGCCGCCTCGAAGGCCGCGCGATCCCCGGCAAACGGCTTGTGCGAGACCGCGACGGTCGGAATACCGGCCGCCGACGCAATCTCCAATCCGCCCGCCGTCTCGACGTTGGACAGAACCAGGCAGGGCCGCGCGGGATGTGCGCCGGTCATGCTTTCGACCAGCTTCTGCATGTTCGATCCGCCGCCGGAAATGAAGATCGCGACCCGGGTCGTCACGAAAGCCGACCGGTATAGCGGATCGTCGGCGTATCCGTCACGCTGCCGATCCGGGTCACGTCCTCGCCCAATCCGGCAAGGATTGCGCTCAGTTCGTCGGCCCGATCCGCGTCGACGGCAAGGATCATGCCGATCCCGCAATTGAAGGTCTTGAGCAGTTCGGCCTGATCCATGCCCCCGGTTTGCGCCATCCAGCGGAACACCGGCGGCAACAGCCAGGTGTCGAGATCGATCTCGGCCCCCATGCCCTCGGGCAGAACCCGCGGCAGGTTCTCGGTGAGACCGCCGCCGGTGATGTGGGCCAGCGCGTGCACGCCGCCCGCGCGGATCGCTGTCAGCGCAGGCTTCACATAAAGCCGCGTCGGCGTCAGAAGCACAGAACCCAGATCGCCTTCGGCCCAGGGGCAGGCATCGTCCCAGCCGTTGCCGGCAAACTCGACCAGCTTGCGGACCAGCGAATACCCGTTCGAATGCACCCCGTCCGAGGCGAGACCCAGCAGCACGTCGCCCGCGGTTACGCCCTCCGGCAGAGCGGTGCCGCGCTCCATAGCACCCACGGCGAACCCGGCGAGGTCGAAGTCGCCGGGCGGGTACATGCCCGGCATTTCCGCGGTCTCGCCGCCGATCAGCGCACAGCCCGCGCGTTCGCAGCCGGTGGCGATGCCTTCGATGATCCGCGCCGCCTGCTCGGTCTCGAGCTTGCCGGTGGCGAAATAATCGAGAAAGAACAGCGGTTCCGCGCCCTGACAAACCAGATCGTTCACGCACATCGCGACGAGGTCGATCCCGACACCGTCGACATGTCCGGTGTCGATGGCGATGCGCAGCTTGGTGCCGACTCCATCGGTCGCCGCGACCAGCACCGGGTCGTCATAGCCCGCCGCCTTCAGATCGAAGAGCGCGCCGAACCCGCCAAGACCCGAAGCGACCCCTGGACGCATCGTGCGCTTCGCGGCCGGCTTGATCCGCTCGACCAGCGCATTTCCGGCGTCGATGTCGACACCGGCTTCGGCATAGGTCATCCCGTTCTTTTTCGCTCTCATGCTGCCCGTCCCATGCCACGCCTCTGCGCCTGCGGGTTAGTGCATTCGACTGCGCCATGCAACGGCAAGACTTGACGCCGCCAGCGCCTGCGCATAGCAACCCGGGCTAGGCGGGCCTGTAGCTCAATTGGTTAGAGCAGAGCGCTCATAACGCTTTGGTTGCGGGTTCAAGTCCTGCCGGGCCTACCACGTCGCCATGGTCACGTCACATTGTCACTGTCCTGCGAATTTGGGCGACCCGGTATCCGCGCGCGGGCCGTTGATCGGGATAACCGCAATTCGCCCATAATTGCGACAGGTTTCGGGGGTTGTCTGGTTCCGTGGCGACATCGGGTTCAGCGGTCTTTCGGGTCCGCATTCGCGCCGCGCGAGGCCAGATCTGCCACAACGTCACCCTAGCCCGATCGGGGAAGGCTCGATTTCGCAACGAACAAGGAGGAGCTGTCATGCAACGGAACAAGCAGAAGCCGCAGCCGCCGGAGCCGGATATCGCGGGCTGGATGGAAGGTCTTGCGGCTTGGACCGAGCTCGCCAAGCGCAAGGTGCCGGACACCGACAAGTCCTGAGCCGGCCCATTTCAGACCGGCAGAACCAGCTGGCCGAACTTGAAATTTTTTCCGATCCCCCGGACCGCGCCGCGGTTCGGTTCTTCGCGTGCCGACGCGAGGCATTACGGCTGATCACGGACACTGTTCGACCGCGCTCTCATTATGCTTAAGATCGCGCGACCGCCGAATTGTGGCAGAAATGGGGCAAAAATGCACCGGCGCGACTGAATTGCAGAAGCCCCGCAGGACATTGCTGCAACCCGAGATAGTGGCGCTTATCGCGGCGGTTGTGCGAATTTGCAGAATTCGAAATAGAAACAATTTTATTCTGTTACATTCTGGCCGCATGCTACCTGGTCGTGCATTTTCATGCACCTGCGGTAGAAGCCACTTCATGCATATATAACAGTGCGTTACGCCCTATTTGCACCTGCAACCTATCCGAATGGATATGTGACCTGTCCAAATTCGCACAGACCAGCCCGAATGGACGTTCATCCTGTCTGATATTCCAAATTTTCAGCGCGCTTTTTGCGCGCTAAAACAATGGTGCCCGAATCAAATGCGCGGATTTGGCGCTAGGTTCTTGAAGCGATTTTTTCACGAGTGTGTCGAAGTTATGAAGTTTTCCTGTTTTTTCCTTTTCCGTTCCCAAGGGCCATCGACGGAGCGTGTTCTCCGCACGAACCCGTCACCCGGCTAAGTCCATGCGTCGCTTCTCTTTCCTCTGTGCGGTCCTTTCCGCGGCTCATCTGACCTGCCTTGTGGCCGGCACAGTTCACGCCGCGACGATGCCCCTCGACATGGCGCGCGTCGGGCCGGTGCACGGCTCCGACATTCTCTCCGACCTGGTCGCGCGCGACGGGCTCGGCTACGAATGCGTTCCAGAGGAACTGCTCGATGCCGCGTTCCAGCTGTCCGACAAGGGGCTCGCGATGCCGCAGACCTGCCTGCCCGATCCGTGCAAGGAAGCGCTGTCGCGGGATCGTTACGCATCGCTCCTGGGTCATGCTCCGACGGCGCGCGAATGGGACGACTACTATGCGCGCTACGGCGAGGTTTGCCGCGCCGAGGTGACCCCGTTCGGCGATGACGCCGGTGACACGGTTCTGGCTGGGCTGCCCAACGACACGGCCGGCTTCTGGGCGCCGCTGCTTCCAGTCGGCCGCAGCATAAGCACGCCTCTTGCTGGCCGGACTTCTGGCGGAGGAAGACTGGGCGGTGGTTTCCCGGGCGGCGGCTTCCTTGGCGGCGGCACTTCCTTCGACGGCGACGACGACGGAACCGAGGTGTCGCAAGTCATCACGGACGGCTCGTCCTTCGACGATCCCGGGCGCGGATCTTCGTCCGATCCCGAGCGCCTGCCGCAGCCCTATCCGGGGCCCGATGGTCCGGACAAGCTCGACGACCCCTTCTCCGACCCCCGGTCCCCGCCGCGCACGACCGAGAATACTCCCGCGCCGCCCGCCGTGCCGCTGCCGGCACCGGCCTGGGCCCTGTTGTCGGCCTTCGCGGCCCTCGCCGCGCTCCGGGCGCGCAAGCGCACCGGTTGAGAGGCTCGACGTCTCTCGGACCTCGGTACTTTTCAGCGGGCGATTACGACGTCGGCCCGTAGCCCGCCCAACTCTTCCGCAACGCCAAGGCGCAGAATGCCCCCATGCGCGCGCGCAATATCGGACGCGATCGCCAATCCGAGCCCGACGCTCCCACCCTTGTCGAGGTTGCGCGCCGGATCGAGCCGCGTGAACGGGCGCAGCGCCTCCGCCCTGCGATCTTCCGGAATGCCGGGCCCGTCGTCATCGACACGAATCCGCAGCGTCTTGGGTGTCAGCATGACCGACACGTCCGCGCGGCTGGCGTGGCGCGCGGCATTGCTGATCAGGTTATCGACGGCGCGCCGGATCGCCAGCGGCTTGAGCATCACCGTCCCCTGACCCTCACCCTCGACGGGGCGCATCGTGACCGACTGGCCCAGCCGCCGGGCATCCTCGACCGCGTCAGAGACCAGGGCCACCGGATCGACAGGCTCGGAGGCACCCTCCCCCTCGCCCTTGGCGAAGTCCAGAAACGCGTCGAGCATCTTCTGCATGTCGTCGACGTCCTGTTCCAGCGCCTCGCGATCCTCGTCGTCCAGTAGTGACAGGTTGAGCCGCATCCGGGTGAGCGGCGTGCGCAGGTCGTGGCTGACCCCGGACAGCATCAGCGTGCGCTGTTCGATCTGCCGCTCGATCCGCGCCCGCATATCGACAAAGGCGCTGCCCGCGGCGCGCACCTCGGTGGCACCCGCCGGAGAATAAGGCACATGCCGTCCGCGCCCGAACGCCTCCGCTGCGCGGGCCAGCCGGTTGATCGGGCGCAGCTGGTTGCGCAGGTAGAGCATTGCGATCACCGTCACCACCGCTCCGAAAAAGATCGAGTTGACGAAAAGCTGGTGCGCGTTCGACAGCGACACGCGACGGCGATCAAATGTCATGCGCACCGGTCCACTGCGCGTGTCGGCATAGACCGAGACCAGCCGGCGCTGGGACACGTCCGCCGAGAGGTATCCGGCCACCCCGCCTTCGAGTTCCGACACGATCACCCGCCCCGCGAAATCGTACCAGGGCGGCACTTCGGGCGCGGGCACGTCGCCGGGCTCCACCGGCACGGTCGTAATGTCGAGCGCGCCGGCCTTCTGCTGCACCGCCGCCGGGATCATCGCACGGCTCTGCGCGGTGTCCGCAGCGTCCAGAACCAGCCGGATCTCGCGCGACACGGCGGTCGTCATCTGGCGGCTGGCATCCTCGAAGTGCCGCGTGATGAACAGCACCGACACGACAAGCTGCAGGAAAACCACTGGCAACAGCAGGATCAGCGCGGCGCGCCCGTAAAGGCTGCGCGGCATATAGTGTTTGAGCCAGTCGAAGGACATGGGCTAAATCTACCGGGCCGCCAGTGCGTTAGAAAGGCCCGAAAGATGCAGCCGCCCGAGGATTTCGACCCGCCCATCGGCATCGCGGAGACGCTCGAGCCGGGTCTTCGGCGGATCGTGGCTCCCAACCCCTCGCCGATGACATGGCGCGGCACCAATACTTATCTCGTGGGCACGCGCGGCCTCGCGGTCGTCGACCCGGGACCGGCCGACGCGGCGCATCTCGACGCGATCCTCGCGGCCTGCACTCAGGGCCAGGAAATCACCCATATCGTCGTCACCCACAGCCACCTCGATCATTCGCCACTCGCGCGCCCGCTGGCGGATCGCTCCGGCGCATCAGTCATCGCCTTCGGAGGACCGCAGGCCGGGCGGTCCGAGGTGATGCAGAGCCTCGCGGCATCGGGCCTCGCCGGGGGCGGCGAGGGTATCGACAGCGCGTTCGCGCCAGACATCGAGGTTGCGGACGGCGATCATATCACCGGTGACGGCTGGCGTCTCGAGGTGCTGCACACGCCGGGACACATCGGAAATCACATCTGCCTGGCGCTGGACGCGCTCTGCCTGACCGGCGATCATGTCATGGGCTGGGCCAGTTCGCTGGTCTCGCCGCCCGACGGGGATCTCACCGACTTCATGACAAGCTGCGAGCGCCTGCGCGCCCGCGACTGGCGCAGGTTCTTTCCCGGCCACGGCGCGCCGATCGCCGACCCCATGAGCCGGCTCGACTGGCTGATCGGGCACCGGCGCGCGCGCGAGGCCGCCATCCTGCAGGCGTTGAAAGACGGACCGGCCACGGCAAGCGCTCTGGCCGCGCGCATCTACACCGACACACCGGCCCCGCTTCTCCCCGCGGCCACGCGCAATGTCCTCGCACATCTCGTTGATCTAAAAGGTAAATCTCTGGCGGCTCCAGACGGCCCGATGCATGCTGAAAGCCCATTTCGCCTGTCGTGACCGCGCCGCGCGATTTTCCAGCGATTTTTGCCGGAAACCCTCTGGACGCCCTCCCGGACCGCTGCTATATCGCCCGGACCGTTCCGGCGTAGCTCAGCGGTAGAGCAGTTGACTGTTAATCAATTGGTCGTAGGTTCGATCCCTACCGCCGGAGCCATAAAAATCCCTTAAGTCACAAAGACTTGAGGGGTTTTTTGTTTTTGAAGGGTCTTGTTCCCACAACCTGAATCGCCACGGAGTCGCCACGCCGTCCAATTTTTGGGCTTGCTCGCTAGCGCCCCACACGCCAAAGGCCATATTCGACGTCTACACGCTAAAGAGTGATGCCACAGTATCAATTCAACTGATTTTCTCGCCAACATCGCCCGCGCAAGTGGACCCGCTCCAAACATGTTGATAAGTGGCCTACTATGAATAGTTCCGCAGATTTCCTCGAAGACCTACCGCCGACAAACTGCCCACCCGGCGAAGCGGAAGACAAAGCCTTCATTGCATGGCGATTTGTGCCGACGCCGAACCAGCACGAACTCGAACTGGATCACTTCCTTTCACTGGCTGCGCTCGGCGAGGTTCGACCGGGTGCGGACCCGTGTGTGCTGCGAGCGTGTTCGCTTTTCACCAGTCGAGATTGTGTTGGCTTCAAGAGCGCACGGCGTCTTCCAAGGTTGCGCGTGAAGCACTTCGCAGAGATTTCTGTCCCAGAGGGCGCAGGTCAGTCGCTCGAAAACGATAGAGGGCACATCAGTTTTTGGATGTATAGTTCGTTCAATCCTATGGACCACGTCCAACAGGTGATTGAAAATGACGCAGCGTAGAAGGAAAGCGGTTTTTGAGGCCAACCTCGTCATAGTTGACGGGCCTCAACTCTTTTGTCTAAAGGCAGGCAAATCGCAAGTCGTCGCCTTGGCAGTTCCTGACGAAGGCAGAGACTTCGATCACATCGCCGCAACAGTTACCCCCAAGAACTGGGAGAGATACATCGACGGCCACGTCGACCTGAGATACCTATTCACGTATCCATTTCAAAGGTCACTTTACGTCTTCTCCGCGAAAGCAATGAGGGACGAAACCGTAATGCTTCGCCCACACGAGAACGAGTTTTCGAATGATTTACTCCCCTCGCCGGGCTTCTTCTCTACAGACCACACAGAAGAATACATCAGCTTGCCACGGGCATCGGGCCGCGAAAAGTTATTCATCGATGGTCAATGGCAGCTGAATGAGTTTGGAAAATTCTATCAGAAATATTCAGACATCTATTTCTTTACCTCTGCCGTTCGGAACTACGACGATCCGAACACAGACCAAGTATACAAGGGCAAGATAAAGCACGCCTTTTCTTCGAAACCGTTCAAGGGCGGAACGAGCTACATGCACATGTTCGGCGAATTGCACGATTGCGTTCCTCGCCGGGAGCAACTTGAACTTGAGGGCATCGAATACAACTCCCCCGGAGACGTGCGAATGAAGGGCACGACAGAAGGCTTTGCCGAGTTAGAGGAACTCATCTCAAATTTCTATGATGATCGAATTGAAATAAAGAAGGCATACGATGCTCTTCGCGGCTTTCTTTCGAAGCAAGGGTTACTGACACAGTCTGCCTCCCGATTTGACAATAGTTCCAGTGAGAGTAAGGAAATTAAGAGGCAGGCCGACGCCTTAGGAGGTAAACTTCAAGTAAAGAGAGCGTCCGAAATACTAGACCTTTGCTCATCAAACAATCTAGTATTTGCCAAGGTCTTGCTTTCCCTCTACCGCAGAATAGAAAGTGCGTCTGCATTTTTTTCCGAAGGTCGCATCTCTTTTGAAAAGCGCGAGTAACAAGGAGACATCCTAGATTGCGCTGTTTCCGCGCTAGGATTGCATCTTTGAATAAACGCGGCGACTTCTGCCTACCTAGGCTTCTCTTGCCTGTCTTTGTGCCCTCTTAAAGAAATGTCGCGTCGCTTGTTCTCGCGCTTCCTTGTCAGTCATCACGATGTTCCGCATCTCATTGTCCTGCTGGAACATTTTCACCATGCCTTGGAAAAACGCCTGAGAGAAGGCGTTGTAGACCACGTCTGCCGGGTTGTTCTTGACCATCTCGGTCATGTCTTCGTCCATGATCTCGCGCGTCACACGTTCGAAGCGTAAGAAGTCCTCGCGCGAGAACTGTGTGCCATGCCGTTCGTTGAACGAGTCGATGATCTCGGACAGCGATTTCTCTTCTTCCTCGGTGTAGGGGTTCGCGCCAAACTCAGTGATCGGCTGGAGTGTGGCTGTCTGACCTGCTGCCAGCGACGCGCTACCCTCTTCGCCCTTCTGTAATTTGAAGGCGGACAGGTTAAGCATGTCGTCGGTGATATTGATTTCAGCGGGCACGTTGCGAGAGGGCAGAAGACGAGAGAGCCATGAGGTGTACGCGTAGAGTTTTTCAAGCCACACATCATTGAGCGGCACGATCTGTGCCGCGAAGGCGTAAAACCTCTGAAAACTCTTGAGGAGTTGGCGGAACTCCTCCTGCTGTGCCTCGTCTTCGTCTAATTGGAACCGCTCCACGGCGAGGCGGACAGTGCCCTCCAGCACGAGGCGGTCTTGGGTCGTGAGATCGCCTTTGAAGAACTGATCGGCAAACCGCTCGACCTCGTCTTTGCTGATGTAGGTCGAGGACGAAATGCGGTGTTCGAGATCGTAGATTTGGTTCAGATCGGTGCGTTCTTCGAGCGCGGTCGCCTCGAAGAAGGGCGCGAACGCCTCTTTCACGTCCTCCATCGAGTTCTGGAAGTCGAGAACGAAGGTGCGTGTCTTGCCGGGATGCGTCCGGTTCAGACGTGCAAGTGTCTGGACTGCCTGCAATCCGGCGAGTTTCTTGTCTACATACATCGCGACGAGTTTCGGTTGATCGAACCCTGTCTGGTATTTCTCCGCAACGACGAGAACCTGATATTCATCAGTATCGAACTTCTTCGGCAGTTCAGTTTCAGAAAAACCGTTGGCACCCGCTTCAGTCCACTCAACACCATCGACCTCTTTTGTTCCGGAGAACGCGACTAGCGCCTTGAGTTCGGTATACCCCTTGTCCTGAATGTAGCGATTGACGTGCTGCCAATATCGGATCGCCGCCTCGATGCCGTTGGTGACGATCATTGCCTTCGCCTTGCCGCCTAACTCCTTGGCAACGTGACGCCGGAAATGTTCCACGATCACCTCGACCTTCTGATCGATGGCGGTTGGATGCAGCGAGGCATAGCGGGCGACACGCGACTGCGCCTTGCGCCCTTTGAAGGCAGGATCGTCTTCGATGGTCTTTTCGAGTTGGTAGTATGCCTTGTAAGTCATGTAGTTCTGGAGCACGTCCAGAATGAACCCTTCCTCGATTGCCTGACGCATGGAATATAGGTGGAACGGGTGCGGTTTGCCGTCGGAACCGATGCGCCCAAACCGTTCGAGCGTCACATTTCGTGGGGTCGCGGTGAAGGCGAGAAACGAGATGTTCTTCTGTGGCCCACGCGCCTTCTGGAAAGCGAGAACCATGTCCTCGATGTCGTCGGAACTCGTAGCATCACGGGTCAGAGCATCGCTCATCGCCTGCGCCGCCTTGCCAGACTGGGACGAGTGCGCCTCGTCTATGATGACGGCAAAGTTCCTGCCAGCTTGTCCGGAGATCGTCGCGAGATGCTCGGTGCCGAATTTCTGAATCGTCGTGATGATGATACGGGCACCTTTGAGGATCGCGTCTTTCAGATCGCGGGAGGTGCCGTCGATTTTCTTCACTACGCCTTCGGTCTGGGCAAAACCACCTATGGTGTTCTGCAACTGGCGATCCAGCACCAACCGGTCGGTCACAATGATTGCAGTATCGAACGACGGTTGGTCTTGCTCGTCATGCAAGTTGATTATCTGGTGTGCCGTCCACGCAATGGTGTTCGACTTGCCAGACCCGGCGCTGTGCTGGATCAGGTAGTTCTGCCCCGCTCCGGTGGCGCGCGCGTCTGCTAGCAGCTTCCGCACGGCGTCAAACTGCTGGAACCGAGGAAAGAGCAGCACCTCTTTTCCGTCATCGCGTTCGAGGTGGATGAAACGCCCGATGAGGTCTAGCAAAACTTCGCGCGAGAACACCGCGCGCGCTTCGGGCAAATCCTTGTAGAGATACGCCGTCCGGTTTTCGTCTGGCACATCCGGGTTTCCGGCACCGCCATCACGCCCACGGTTGAAAGGCAGGAAGCGTGTCTTGCCGTTCATCAGGCGCGTTGTCATCGACACATTGTCCTGATCCACGGCGAAGTGGACGATAGCACCTCGCTTGAAAGTCAGGAGCGGTTCGCCAGACGGGGACCTGTCTTGACGATATTGCTTCTCGGCGTGCTTGACGTTCTGCCCTGTAAGCAGGTTTTTTACCTCAAGGGTCGCGACCGGGATACCATTGACGAAGGTCACGAGATCGATGGCTTTCCTATTCTTCGCCGAATAGGTCACCTGCCGCATCACGGACAGGATGTTGGCCTCGTAGAGACGAGTCAGGTCTGGGTTCAGGTTCGAGGCGGGCTTGAAGAAGCAGAGCGAAAACGGGATGTTCGGCACCAGTTTGATGCCTTCTCGCAGCACGACATGGGTTGGGTTCTGCTTCTGCGCCTGTTCGAGGCGCTTGAGAACCTCTGCCTCTGCCTGCGCGCTGTAGTGGTCTTCCAGCGTCTGCCATGCCTCGGGTTGCGTCGTCTTGAGAAAGCTGAACAGCAACTCCGTGTCGAGCGCATTGGCAACGTCATAGTGAGACGCGCAGTCGCGTTCGACATAGCCCTGACCGTGGGTCAGGCAGGCGACGATATGCTCCTCAAAAACCTTCTCTTGGTGTATGACGGCAGTGGTATGTATCTGGTCGGACATTAAGACTGCCCCCTGAGTTCTGAAATGCGTTTAGAAATAAGTCCACGCAGGCGCAGTAGGTTTCTCAATTGGTCTGGCAGTTGAGTGACATTCGCGAAGGGCGCGCCATGAGCCACCACGTTACGCAACTCCCTGATTTCGTCACTTTCCTTGCCGACCCACGTGGCGTCGTGAGGGCCTTCAAAGCAATGCGGGAGCAGATCAAGTTTTACGGCAAAATCCACCGAAAGAATGGGTTGCCCCACGCTCTCGTTCTTGATGGCGCGCTTCAGCCCCGTCTGCAGTTTTCCCGATAGACGCTTCGAAATTCTTTCCTCCCACGCAGCAGTGTCGGGGAAACGAGCATTGATCAGGTCTCCCATCAGGCGCTCGACATCGATGATTTGCGCGAACAGGGCAGTCCGGACCGGAAGGCGTTCAAGGTCATATGGCGTAACCAAGCCGACGATCTCGCTGCCGGAAGCAACGAACTCGACAGGATGCCCGTTCAAACCATTGATGTAGACAAGAAGGTTTCTGTCCAAGGGGTGTGCGGTTTTCAGTGCTGAAGTATCCGCGCAATCTGCCGCACGGATCGTCGAATTGCGAAAGGGTATGCGGTCGCGGTGCAATAATCCGAGGATCGGCGCTGCAATGTCCGTTGGGTCACTTGATTCAACGACAGGCACGGCATCAAAGACTTCGGAGACGCGCTCCATTACGCCCTGCGCTGGCTCATCTGCACCACAACAAATGAAGTGTTCGCGCGGCGTCATAATATGTGAAAGGGTCAGCTGGCCCTGAACGCTTTTCAGATCACTAATGTGACGGTCATCTCCTCGTGAACGGCGATTGATGAGAGACTGATCAACCATGCTGGTCAGCCTTATTGAACTGCGTGAAATGAAACAGAAGCACGTCGGCATTAACCTGATGCTCGATCATCTTGCCGTCCAACGCACGATAAGACTTGTCCTCCAAGCGTCGCGCCAGTCGAACCATGCTTGTCTTCGGATCGATACTCCAAAGCATGGCATCGAACATTGAATGAAGGTCACGGCGGAGGAGCAGACCGTTGTCCGCCCTGTCACGAACCGGATCGCCATTGTGCGGCAGAACATGTGCCGCCTCCAAGGCTTCGGGGACCGCGCAATGGGTCAGCAGGCATCTTCCGTCGTAGACGTCGAACAGGTCGTCACGGAACTTGCCTTGAACGGGTCGCACCTTTTGCCAGTTGAGACGGCGTTCGGTGAGATCGGCGAGGATATTTTCCTTATTCTCTCGGATGTGTCGCGCCCACTCGGACTCTCCAGCGTATCGGATGTCGTCGGGCAATCCCCGCGTCGCGTCCTCGATTGCACGTTGAAAATCTTCGAAATCGTCCTCTTCGATAAGGTATGCGCCGTGATGCCGGTTCGCTCGGAGATAGGACAACAGGCGAGTGTCGTTCTTAAACACATACTTATTCGGTGCGTTCTTTCGAAAACCCACCGGGTGGGGCAACAATTCTACGTTGTGGATGCGAACCGCAAGAAACTCACCCGCCTCGCGTTGTGCTCCGGCTGTCGCCGTCGCCGTCAGCCCTAGCCCGTCTCCATATTCCTTGTCCTCGTAGGTCCATATCCAAACCTTGTCACCCTCTTGGATGTCAGGCGCAGCTTGGTGCGGCCCTTTTCGCGCCAACGCCGGGCCAGCTTGAGGTGTAATGACTTCGCCCCCTTCCCAATCATCCGGGGTGGCAGGCCGAACGATCCCATTCGGGCAGTCGCTAATACCGCTGACTTTGAAGACAAACTGGTTCACGCGCCCATCTCCTCTTGAATGGCGTCGAGGCGGCGGTCGGAGGTGCCGGTTTTGGCGTAGGTCGATACGTCGATCTGACCCGTGACAGCGGCGGTGATTAGGGCAGAGCGGTATTCTTTGAGGCGGTCAATGGAAACCAACGTCCTTTCCGAAACTTGCTCCAAAGCAGGCAGTCTTGTTTCAATGTGGTTTGCAATCTCCTCGATCTCACTGTCCGGCGGGATCGGCAATCTGATTTTTGAAAGAGTTCCTAGACCCAAAGTTTGCTGTGTCCCGTATGTCCAAAGCACCTGATAGGCATCTTTGATGTGCGACGATTGCAACGCAAAGTAGATGAGTTTTGACAGCAAAGGTGACTTGGGTCGAATTGCGGCCAGCGGAACCCAGATATTGAAGTCCATGTCTGTTTCCACCCGCGCAACCCTCCCTGTGGTTGCCCCTAGCTTAACAACAAAAATATCATGTCTCTGAGGCTTATAGCTGCGGGAGTAAAAGCGATGATCTTCAGCAGAAATGTGGCCCCACTTCTTATCAAAGTTGATCTTTCCGTTGGAAATTGATTCCGCAGAGATGAATGGAACACCTTCATCTCGTTTTGTCGGTGTCACGTGCGGACCGTCTGTCAAAGAGCGGGAAACAAGATACTTGATAGGTTGCACGGTCCAATGAGATGGCACCGCGCCCAGCCAAGGTATACCGGTCTGCCGCATGTCGGCTTTAGGATTCAGCCCTTTGATAATTGCGTTGCTGATGACCTCTTCGCGTTTTGCTTCAAGCAACGCCACCAACCGCTGCTTTTTCTCGATCAACAGGTCTATTCTTGCGGTCTCACGGTCCAGAAAGTCGGCGATCTGGCGTTGGGTCGCGAGGTCGGGGACGATGATTGGGATCGAAGCCCAGTCGTTTGACTTGATCTGGAACGAGTTCGGGCGGATGCCGTAAAGGTAACGCAGATAGATTTTCAGGTAGTAGTTGGAACGCATCAGGTGATGCACGAAACGGCGGTCCAACCGATGCGAAATATCGTAGACGTTATATGCTGGACTGACGTGTCCCGTATGTTCGGACACGCCCAACCCAAGGTGGTTCAACCACATTGAGTTGACGGCGAGTTGTCCCGGTCTGACGACGCGGTAGTTCTCCAACTCGTCGTCAGTTCGCTTTTGCTCTTCGTTCTCATATTCGCGAGGAACGACACCTCGATACTCCGAGACTGACAGCATCTCCCCAACGGGCGACTTCCCGTTTCGCTCTTTGCTTTCGGTGAAGAGAAAGCGCAGGCGTTCCACCCCCCAGTCTTCGGGGATATGCGGAAACTCGTTCTCTTCGATCAGGCGTTGCCTGACTTCACGCCGCATCTGTTCGAGGTCGCTCACTCGACCACCTCCTGCAGCAGACCGGCGATCTCTGCTTCCAGCGCCTTCAACTCGGCGTCGATTTCTTCCAGTGGTCTCGGGGGCACGTATCTGTAGAAGTAGCGGTTGAAGTTGATCTCATACCCGACACGCCCGACGCCGTCATCCTGCGCGTCGGTGTGGGTCTCATCGACCCAGGCATCGGGGACGAACGGCAAGACTTCGCGCTGCACATAGTCGCGCCAGTCTTCTTTCAGCGGCACCAGTTCATGATCGCGCAGATCGGTGTCGGGTTCGGGATTTCCCTTCTTGTCGGTGCAGACCTCGGCATCTTCGTCGCGTTCAGACAGCGCGGACAGGATTGCCTTCTTGGCCGGGGCACCGACCTTTACGCCAGACGCCTTCAGCGCGCGTGAGAGAGTCTTGTCGAAGTCGTCGCGGTCTACCCAGCGTTCATCGGCTGGCAGCGCCTCCAGCGCCCTCAGAACGCGGCTTTGCTCGTCCTCGTCGAGCCTCTGGAACGGCTTCGCCTCGCGCAGCGTCTCCAGCGCCTCGGGCGTCACTGCAAAGGCGAGTTTAAGTGGGCGTTCGACGCGGATTTCGCGATACCCGAAGTCGGTCGTGGCAAAGATTTTCGACACATCGCCCCAGTCGCCATCGCCGTTCAGCATCTCGGCATAGATGCGGGCGATCTCATCACACGCCTCGGGCGGGATTTCGCGACGCTTGGACCCGAGCGACTTGCGCATCGATTTCCAGAACCTCTCGCCGCTGGCGTCAATCAGTTGCACCTTGCCACGGCGGGCGGGGTCCTTGCGGTTTGTGAGCAACCAGACATAGGTCTGAATGCCGGTGTTGTAGAAGAGGTCGGTCGGCAGCGCGATGATCGCCTCGACCCAGTCGTTTTCCAGCATCCAGCGGCGAATTTCGCTTTCGCCCGACCCGGCACCGCCGGTGAAGAGGGGCGACCCGTTCATGACGATGCCGATGCGCGACCCTTGTTCGTCATTGCGCATCTTGGAGATCATGTGCTGCAGAAACAGCAACTGACCGTCCGAGATGCGGGGCAGACCCGCGCCGAAGCGACCGGACATGCCCTGTTCCGCCGCCTCGTCCTTGATCGGGTCGGCGTATTTCTTCCAGTCCACACCGTATGGCGGGTTCGAAAGCATGTAGTGGAAGCGTCTGGTGGCGTGGGCGTCTTGGGTCAGCGTGTTACCGAAGGCGATGTTCTCGGGGTTGTGCTCGGTCACCAGCATATCGGACTTGCAGATCGCGAAGGACTCGGGGTTGAGTTCCTGCCCAAAGAGTTCGACGCGAATGCGGTCGTTGAGCGCCTTCATCTCCATCTCGGCAATCGACAGCATACCGCCCGTTCCTGCGGCAGGGTCGTAGACCTGCCGGATCACGCCCGACCCCGTTAGAGCATCTTTGTCGTTGATCAGTAGGAGCGACACGATCAATCGGATGACTTCGCGCGGCGTGTAGTGTTCGCCAGCCGTTTCATTCGATATTTCCGAGAAGCGACGGATCAGGTCTTCGAACAGATACCCCATTTCGAGGTTCGAGATTGCGTTCGGGTGCAGGTCGATCTGGGTGAACCTGTCAAAAACCTGATAAAGAAGGCCAGCGTCGTTCAGGCGCTTCAGTTGATCGGTGAACAGGAACTTGTCGAGAAATATGTCGCGGACGTTCGGCGAGAACTTGGTGATGTAGTCGATCAGGTTCTTGTGGATGTCCTTGGCGTCCTGCCCCTTGAGCGAGGCGAAGGTGAAGCGGGACAGGTTGTAGAGCCTGATGTTCTGACCGACCGCGCCAGAGAGGAGCGTGTCGCGGGCGTCGTCGTCCATCTCGTCGGGAAGTGAAGCAGCCATGTCGAGCACCGCCGACTTGGTCTCCTCTAGGATGCAGTCGAGGCGGCGCAGGACAACGAAGGGCAGGACGACCTTGCCATACTCGGACTGCTTGAAGTCGCCCCGAAGGAGTTCAGCGATGGACCAGACGAAGGAGCCAAGTGATTTGATGTCCGTATTCATCTGTGCCGCCTGCCCCTATCTCTGTGTTCTTTCTCGGGAATCCTCCCGTTAATGTTCGACCACACGCTAGACGAGATTCTGAAACCATCCAAGGTGCGGGTTATAGGTCTGTGCTGCCCGTGCCTTCCGAAAGCTGTGGGCAACCGGGACCTCCGCGCACCCCCCGGAGGCTCTACCACCCCAGAGGGACCCAAGCGAACCGATAGAACCGCATCTTCTATGGGACCGTCATATTGCGCACTTTCTGCACCCCCTGACAGCACGCCCCTATGGCTGGCACCCCACAAAGAAAACGCCCAGCAACGGGCGGACCGGACAGACGGACACCCCTTAAGGGGTGTGTCCGTGTCCGTCCGGTCCCGCACCACCGAATTGCCATCGGACATGTCCGGACATGTCCGGCATTTGTCCGTGTCCGTCCGATCCTCTGAACTACCGCGTCTTGGCGGCGAGGGCTCTCACAGTGCGAATCCCACGGTAAGTTACCCTGTGGCATCTCCTCATAGGAGCGCATCCCCGTCATCGTCGTTCGAGTCCAGCATTTCGCGCGCCACTACCAGACGGATTTCCTCCCCGTCGTCCCCGTGGGCCGTGTAGTTTTCGGCGCGGGCGAGAGACTCCATAGCCCGCTGGAAGGCTCGAACGCGGCTATCGGGGTTCGCCGCGCTGACTTTGTCGCTAGCGACACACGCCTTTTGCCATTCCACCCGGGTCGTGGGCTTCTCCCCGTCTCGCGTCAAGTCTTCAAGGATTTTGAGCGCCGCCTTCGCAGAGGGGGCCAACTTCTCACCTTTAGCCTTTTTTCTCGACACCCCGGACAAGGGCTCCACTTCGGCAACAACGGTCGTGATCGGATCGAGATCCTCGTCGAGACCCAGTTCAACGACCTCGTTGCGGAAGGCCAAGATGGGCTCATTCGACGGGCCGTTCTTGTTCTTCGACGGGACGCCGACGACGATCCCATCGTCGCCCCGTTTCAAGGCGAGGTTCATGTCCAGTGCGCCGTTGAGCGAGCTGTGCCCCCGGGGCAGCCCGTCACCCCCTTTCGTGTCGTGGTGGACCAGCAGGACCGCCGGGCCGAGGCGGCGCAGGCTCTGGCAAATCGCCAAGACCACACCCATGCCCTCGGAACTGTTTTCCTCGAAACCGGGCATGGCCGCGCCGAGCGTATCCACCACGATCAGAGCCGGGCGGCGCGCGGCGATCAGGCTCTTCAGCCGGGTCAGGAAGTCCTTGTCAGTAAAGCGTCCGGCGCAGTCTGCGACGACGTGGAAGTCCGGGCTATAGTCGTGCCGATTCCTGAGCGCCGTCACCCGCTTGCGCATGTCGCGCTCGTTTTCCGTCGCGAGATAGAGGACACCACCCTGCCGGGTGCGCATACCGAACGCTTCCTTGCCAAGCGAGACACAATAGGCAATCTCGGATGCTGCCGGGGTCTTGCCGACGCCGGGCGCGCCAACAATGCAGGCAACATCACCTTGAGCGATCAGGCCTTTCGCGACGTAGGGCGCGGGCTTGAAGCTAGCGCACTGATCCGGGTCAAGCAGCGTGAGCCCGAAGGTCGGGTCGTTCGGCGCACCCCAGATCAGTGCGAAGCCCTCCGGGTCCAGCGCCCGACGCTGTTCTTCGATCAGCTCAGACGACATCACTTCGTCGGCTTCGGGCACATCATCCTTAGTCAGCAGGAGGTTCGCATCTGGGCGGGCGACGTCTAGTCCATATGCGCGGTTCACGAGTTCCAGCAGTGCGCCCTGCCGCGCGACAAAGCGTGCCACGACCTCTTGCTCGTTGGCCTCGACGGCACGGCGCATACCTTCGATGTAGGCGGTCGACAGGTCCGCCAAGACAACTTCCTTGGGGGTCCCGCGCGTTGCGTGCTTCTGTGCATACTCCCAGCTGGACGGATTTATCTCGAAGGCGTTGCGGATGTCTTCCAGCAGTTCGTCGTCTTCGTGCTTGTGCATACGGGTTCCGCGCGAACCCCTCCGGGGCTTCTCTATGGCGATTGAGTCCAAATCGTCGAGAAGATCGATGGGCGTGCCTGGAATTACGACTACTCGGATGGGCTGGCCGGGGGCGATCACGTTCCCTTCAGCGTCGTCTACCTGCTCGACGGACCCCGCAAACATGCCCTGACTCATCGTGAAAGAAGCACGGTCGAAGCCGCCACCGATCAAACCATTGGCCCGAGCTAGGAAGCGCCCTCTTTCGCTGGGCGGATAGTGCTTGGAGAAGGGGTGGAACCCACGCCAACGGTTGCCCTTCACGCCGTGGGAGGGGCTGTCATACAGGACCGTCAGAACCCCTTTGAAGCGCATTTGCGCTTCCTCGAAATCGATCTCCCCAAGGTCGTAATCCCCTTCGCAGCCGGTCGCTGAAATCATGTTCTTGTTGCAGCGAAAAGAACCTTCAGTGCCGTCGCCCTTGATGTTCCGTTGATCGCCGAACTCGGCCAGCTTGGCGAACGGGAGCTCCTTGACCCAGCGACCTTCGATCTTCTGGCTGGCCTTCCGGGGCGCGTGTTGCTCCTTGATCCAGTCAGCCAACTCAGGCGCGGTCATCTCGCGCCGCAAGGGCTTATTGATGTCGTTTTGCCCACCGGGCCAGATCGTCACCGCGAAACTATGGTTCAGCCAGCTGTCTTCAGACTCTTGATCCGAAACGGTGCAATCATTATAATTTCTCATGTTGTTGACCAATTTTATGAATTTGTCTCACGACATCCCGAGCGGGGGTCATCAACTTAAGCGCCGTCCCGAGCCACCGGGACGGCGCTTTAGCTACCGGTCGCCGCTCGATGCGCGTTCGTCGGCCCAAGCGCGGAGGTCGGCGATGCGATACCGAATACAGCGCCCAATCTTGGTGTAGGGCGGGGCGTCGGGGTCGCGGAAGAAGCGCCACTTCTCGAGCAGCGAGGCGCTTACCCCGAGCATCTGAGCAGCTTCGGAAGTATCCACGAGGATCGGTTCAAATTTAGCACGGCCCATTGATCGCCTCCAACTTTCACTGGAGACCACTGGGCATGATTCACTAATATTTTCAAATGGCTGCAAGCATCTGGATTCCGGATGCACGCACCCGGATTCCGTTTTCAACGGCCTACTAAGCCTTCGGTGACATAGGTCCGAAAACCTTTCGCGCGTCTTCGTAGGCGGTGCTCCGACCTATCTCGAACTCGTCCTCCAATATCGAAGCCGTTTCCCCCCGCCCCTTGCCTAGGTCCTTCAACTCTTTCGCGCGCTCTTGTCGCGCTTTTCTCTTTTCTTCGGCTTCCGTGTCATTTCGGTGGCGCGTGTTCGCGGCCTTACTCGCGTTGGCAGCAACCGTGACAGGAACGTCAACGTCGTGTCGCTGTCCTTCGCCCAGCACCTCGTTCGGCAAAAGCGCGCTGCAATCCGCATCTGCTCTAGCGGCTTGGAGCCAAGGCGGGATGATGTCCAATGCCGCTCCGAGGATAAGAAAATGTCTAGGTGTCCGGCCACGGAAAGGCTTTGAATCAGTTAGAACGGCTTCGATGTGATCAATCTCGGTTGACACCTGAAAATCCCATGCGTCCCGAGCATGTTCCCATGCCTCCTTCCCCGGCAGCCATGCGCCGAACTCCCTTTTGTCGCCGCGAACGGGAGGAAGGACACCAATCATTAGGCAAGCTGCTTCACGCGCCGTCCACCGAGGCTTTGTGAGCCAGTGTTTGAGTGCACCCATCTGGCGCACCAACAACGGTCTTCCGGTCACGTGCGGCTAGCCCGGACCAAAGGCACGACATTCGTTCCGAGCCCCAGCGCCGATGCGACCTCGCTACCTATCACATCGGCGGCCCGGCGCATCGGATCGTCGGCCAAGTGTGCATAGCGCCGGGTCGTGGAAGGCTGGCTGTGCCCTAGTAGCCCGCCAATTTGGTGCAAGCTGAGACCCGCCCCTGCGCCTACCGCCGCTGCGCTGTGTCTTAGATCGTGGAGCCGAACGCCCTCCAGCCCCGCTTCTGTGCGCACGGCGCGCCAGAGGCGGTTAATGTCCGCGCGCGGCTTTTCCTTTGAAGTCCCTGCGGATGTGCTAGCGATCACGTAACGCCCTAGTTTCGGCAGCTCATCAAGGATGGCCAATGCAGCCGAAGAAAGAAATATCGGCTTAGCCCCTGTTTTCGAATCCGGCAATCGGAGAAGGCCACGCTCCCAATCGACATTCTTCCACTCAAGATTGAGAATTTCGCTGACACGTGCGCCAGTCAGAAGAAGCAGCCTGACTGCGGCGACCGAGTGAGCGTCGAAGCATGTGACTCGGTTCTTCGTCTTCGGCAGGTGCTTCGCGTTCGGCATGGTCTCATCAACCTGCCACGGAAGACCCTCAGTTTCTGCTTTACTCAATGCAACTCCGAGTCTCCCCATTTCGGCTTCGGTCAAAAACCTTTCCCGCCCCTTTTCTCTGAAGGCTTCGACGCGTGCGGCGGGGTTGGGCGAACTTTCTGGAAGGAGACCCATGTCGAGCGCCCAAGAAAACATAGCCTTCACGACTGCAAGACAACGGTTGGCGATATACGGGCCGCCGCGCGACTTAACCCGCGCGCCTCGGCGGGCGCGCGGTTCGGCTTTCACGATGACCTTGGCGGCCACTTTTTGGTGCATCTTGCTTACGTCTTGCCGGGTCAACGAAACGGCCTTCCTCGACCCCAAAGCGGGCAGAATATGGCAGTCAAGAACGCCACGATAGAGTGCGGCTGTGCTGGGCTTCCGCTTTGGCTCGACATGGTTTGCCATCCACCTTTCGGCAATCTCAGCCACCGTTTCGGCCAGTCGTTCGCTCGACCGTTCCGCCGCCACATCCTGACCGAGCCTCGCCTTCGCCAGAATTTCCTTTGCCATCGCACGCGCCGCTTCTGGCGTCAGAGTCTCGGGGTCGCCCAGTGTGATACGTCGCTTCGCGACGCCGCGTCCGCCGCTGCCGGGGCGGTATTCCACGATCCACTTGCGCGCGCCCGTTGGACGCACTGCCAAGCCAAAGCCCTTCAATGTTTCATCGTAGAACACCACACGCCGCTCTGATGCTGGCAGCGTGGCAATGGTCTTGCGGGTCAGTCGCACGGTCGGCATTAGGCTCCCCTCTGAATTAGTCGCCACCGAGTCGCCACCGTGGCTTCAAAGCCAAAGATAGACAGTCAGGCTGGATGAAACAATATGCGAATTAATTCAGGCTCTTAATGATCTTCTGTGCAACGTGGTGAAACTCAATGAAAGTCCCGAAACCTGACTGTTAATCAATTGGTCGTAGGTTCGATCCCTACCGCCGGAGCCAATGATTTCAAGGACTTAGCGCAAATCCGCTAGGTCTTTTTTTCCGATTACAGGATAAGTACAGCAAACACTGTCCGCATGATAACTCCATCCCTACGGTAGGTGTGTACGGCTTGATCACTTTCTGTTTTTGAAGGACTTGGGGCATGTGGAAGCGTGTTGCTATCAGCTACGTCTCTCAAGACCGCTCGGAAGTCCACAACTGGCAAATTTCGAAGCGAGTATTTGCATTGATCGATGAGCGGACCGAATTCGCCCGGTACCTGCTTGCTGTATCTGAGGGCTAAATCACAGTCATCAAAATGATACCAAACCCTGTCTTGATCGACCAAGCTCCAGTAATTTGGCGCTGCCACAGAAAACGTCACCGTAATCGGATCAGTTCGCACAACGGTGGCCGTGGTCCACTTCTCCGTGAAAAAATGGTCGTCATCCAAGTAGGGATGAATAATTTGTCTGTTTGCCACAGTTGGAAATGCTGCCCTCATCTCGCTGTTACAATCTCGGCAAGATGGAACCAAGTTTCTCGGCAAGAATTGACCTGCTCCCCTCGGAGTCCGCGTTTATAGGTTAGCTCTGTTCAGGTTTTGGTCCTCTTCTGACCGTTGGTGATACTCCCGCGGGGTGAGCCCGTCGAGGCTCGAGTGCGGGCGGTGGTGGTTGTAGTCGTCGCGCCATTCCGCAATCAGATGGCGGGCATGGCGCAGGGTCGGGAACAGGTGCTCGTTCAGGCATTCGTCTCGAAGCCTGCCGTTGAAGCTTTCGACCGGGCCCTTCTGCATCGGTTTGCCGGGCGCGATGTAGTGCCATTCGACCTGCTGACCTAAGCAGCCAGAATTTCCCGACAAAGGACGTTGTCGCTGACCACGGACCGAAGCAAGTGCGCAAAGGACCTCTAAACAGCGCAGAGCCAGAACCAGGAACGGAAAACGCAACTCCTACCCGCTCGTAAGCATCCGGCGTAGGCCACGGTCAGGCGGCTTGGCGAAGCTTTTGGGATTGCCAGTTCCATGGGAGAAGAGTCGGCACCTGAGACGCGGTCATGTCGGGCAGCCGGGCGAGGACATCGGCCAGCCAGTCCTGGGGGTCGATGTCGTTCATCTTGGCCGTGACGATCAGGGAATACATGAAGGCGGCACGGTCGCCGCCGCGCTCCGAGCCGGCGAAGAGCCATGACTTCCGGCCGAGGGCCACGCCGCGCAGCGCCCGCTCGGCGGCATTGTTCGTCAGGCAGATCTGGCCATCCTTGAGGAAGCGGGTGAAGGCCTCCCAGCGGTCCTTCTTGAACATGTAGGCGATCGCCTTGGCCACCGGGTTGTGTCTCGACATCGTGTCACGCTCGGTGCGCATCCAGTCGTGAAGGTCCTCTACCAACGGACGGGCCAGCCGTTGCCGGGCCGCGAGCCGCGACATGGCATCAAGACCGTTGATCTGACGTTCGATGTCGAAGATGGCATCGATCCGCGTCACCGCCTCCAGGGCCACGGGCGATATGTCGTGGGCGGGCTTGCCCTTGCGGACAGTCCCCTTGATGTCGGCGAGTTCGAAGAACTTGCGCCGGGCATGGCTCCAGCAGAGCGCGCTCTCGACCGGGCCGGGATCGCGGTCGACGCGATAGAGATCGTTGTATCCGCCATAGGCATCGGCTTGCAGGATACCCTGCCAGCCCGCGAGATGCCGGTTGGGATGGGCCATCTCCCGATCGCGGGAGAAGTGGAAAAGCGCGGCCGGGGGAGCGCCACCTGCGAATGGCCGGTCATCGCGGACATAGGTCCAGAGGCGCGCCGTCTTGGTCCCGCCCTTCGCCAGCAGCGGCACCGTCGTGTCATCGCCGTGCAGTCGGGAGGCTGCGAGGACATGGTCGCGGATCAGCGCATGAACAGGCGCGAGCGCGGCCGCGCAGGCGCCGACCTGGTCGGCCAGACCGACAGGCTGAGGTCGACGCCTTCCCGCGCATAGCGCTCGGCCTGCCGGTTCAGGGGCTGATGCTGGCCGAACTTCTCGAAGAGGATCGTCGCCAGCAAGTTCGGCCCCGCCCATCCCCGCGGTGTCGGATGGAATGGCGCTGGCGCCTGCGAGATCTTCTCGCACTGGCGGCACGTGAACTTCTCGCGGATGGTCTGCACCACTTTCCACTGCCGCGGAATGATCTCCAGCGTATCGGTGACGTCCTCGCCCATCTTCACGATGCGATCCGAGCCGCAGCAGGAACAGGCCGTGGGAGCCGGGATCACCACGCGCTCACGTGGCAGATGCTCCGGGAAGGGCTTGCGCGCCGGACGCCGGCGCTGGAACCCCGCGACGGGCGTGGTCCTTGCCGCTGTCTCCGCGGCGAGTTCGTCCTCGGTGGCCGCGGCCTCGAGTTCCTCGAGATGCAACTCCATCTGATCGATCAGGCGGGCGCGACGTTCCGAACTGCGGCCGTATTGCTCCCGCCGCAGCTTGGCGATCTCGAGCCTGAGATGCTTAATCATCGCCTCGGAGGTCGAGACCACCGCGCGGGCCTGCGCCAGCTCGCTCTCGGCCGCCTCGGCACGGGCCTCTGACGCCGCGAGCGCGGCACGCAATCCGGCGATCTCGGAGGCGGTCCCTGACATGGCGGAGAGCTACCACACGGGCATCGGAAAGCCCATACAGATAAGGCCCCGCGAGCCCGATTTATCCCGCCTTTGCAGGGCGTTGGGTCCAGCGCGGATTGCGCCAGTCGATCCCCTCAAGAAGATAGCCCAGCTGGGCTGCGGAGATCTGCATTGCCTCGCCCGAACCACCCGCCGGCCAGATGAACTTCCCCGCCTCGAGCCGTTTTGTGTAGTGTGACATGCCCACCCCGTCGTGTCAGAGCAGCTTGACCAGGTCGCCCTTGCGCCCGCGGAAACAGAAGATCTCGCCGGCATGCGGATCGCGCCCGAGCCCCTGCTGAACCTGGAGCGCGAGCGTGTTCATCCCCCGGCGCATGTCCGTCACCCCGCCAGCGATCCACACGCGCACCCCCGCCGGAAAGGCAATCATCGGCCGTCGATCACCGGAAGCAATCGGGCCAAAGCCTGCGGGTCCACGTCGACCGCTACCACGAGGCGGCGCCCGTTCCCCAGAACGATCTCGACCCTGTTGTCCAAGCTCGACGCAGGGAACGTCATGGAGGCCGATGTCGGAGGCGTCGCAGAAACCGCGAGCGGCGTGAACATCGGCGTGCGCATGGCCCCGAGTTCACCATTCCGGAATTGCCGCCGCCAGGTCGTCAACAAGGATCGCGAAATCCCATGTCGACGCGCCGTGGCACTGGCCTGGCGGTGCCCGACGAAGCTCTCCTCCACGATCCGCAGCTTGTCCGCATCGCTCCAGTGCCGGCGCCGCACACCATCCGCCGCGGAAAGAACTTCGATCTCGGGTCTGAACGTAAGGTCGGCCATAAGGCCGGATCTATCACCGCCGACCCAAATCCGTCAGACGGTCCCCGCCGGAGGCATACTCAGCTCGGTGCCGTTGTCGGAGACCACCATGCAGGGGAGGCCGCGCATCTCGGAGATCCGGTCCAGCTCCCGCGCCACCCGGATGCCCGAGATCGAGGTGTCCACGACCGTCGCCAGACATTCCCGGCTGAAGTCGTCGATCACGCAAAGGGCGAGCCACTGTGCGCCATTGGTTCAAGAACAATGGCGAGCGAACCGGCGGCCGTCAGCCAGAGCGTCCGACACGAAGTCGAGCGACCATCTCTGGTTTGGCTGGACCTGTCACGATTTGATGCCGCCCCGGGTTCTCATTTACGCCGCCTGAGCTTCGAAGGCCAAGGG